>NZ_VYXP01000004.1 GCF_008725655.1 Marinihelvus fidelis
TTGATCTGATTGCCCCGATCGCCATGGAAGAAGGTCTGCGTTTCGCCATCCGTGAAGGCGGTCGTACCGTCGGCGCCGGCGTCGTCGCGAAGATTTTCGAGTAACAGTAACGCGTAACGCGTGACGCGTTGCGCGTCACCAACGAGCGAAGCGAGTAAATAGAAATGGCAGATCAGAGAATCCGCATCCGGTTGAAGGCTTTCGATCATCGTCTGATCGATCGTTCAGCCCAGGAAATCGTGGAAACGGCCCGGCGGACGGGCGCGCAGGTGCGCGGTCCTATTCCGTTGCCGACCCGCATCGAGCGCACGACCGTACTGATTTCCCCGCACGTCAACAAGGACGCGCGTGACCAGTACGAAACCCGTACGCACAAGCGGTTGATGGATATCGTCGACCCCAATGACAAGACCGTGGATGCACTGATGAAGCTGGATCTGGCCGCGGGTGTCGATGTGCAGATCAAGCTCAACTGAGCCACTGGTCGTAGCTGAAGAAGAGACAAGACGATGGCAATTGGAATCATTGGACGCAAGGCGGGTATGACCCGCGTGTTCACCGAAGACGGCGCAAGTGTGCCGGTGACGGTGATCGAGGCGACCCCGAACCGGGTGACCCAGGTCAAGACCGACGATAACGACGGTTACAAAGCACTGCAGGTCACCGCTGGTGGCAAGCGTAGCGGCCTGGTCAACAAGCCGGAAGCGGGACATTTTGCCAAGGCAGGTGTGGAAGCAGGTTTTGGCCTGTGGGAACTGCGCCTGGAAGGCGAGGAAGGCGGTGACCTGGAAGCAGGTGCCGAGTTGGCGGTCGACCAGTTCGAAGCCGGCCAGATGGTTGATGTCACGGGCATCACCAAGGGCAAGGGCTTTGCCGGTACGGTCAAGCGTCACAACTTCCGTACCCAGGACGCCACCCACGGTAACTCGCTGTCGCATCGTGCGCCGGGTTCCATCGGCCAGTGCCAGACCCCTGGGCGCGTGTTCAAGGGCAAGAAGATGGCGGGTCACATGGGTGACGAGCGCAACACGACGCAGAACCTGGAAATCGTCCGGGTGGACGCGGAGCGCAACCTGCTGCTGATCAAGGGTGCAGTCCCTGGCGCAGCTGGCGGCACCGTGACTGTGCGCCCGTCCGTGAAGCATTGAGGTATTGATGATGAAACTGGCAGTAGCAGGCGGTAAAGACGTCCAGGTTTCGGAAGCCACGTTCGGTCGTGAGTTTTCCGAGGCACTGGTCCACCAGGTGGTGACCGCATACCTGGCTGGCGCTCGCGCTGGCACGAAGGCACAGAAGAACCGTTCAGCGGTGTCTGGCGGCGGCAAGAAGCCGTGGCGCCAGAAGGGCACCGGCCGCGCACGTGTCGGCACCATTCGCAGCCCGATCTGGGTTGGCGGTGGCAAGACCTTTGCGGCGACGCCTCGCGATCATTCGCAGAAGGTGAACCGCAAGATGTACCGCGGCGCACTGCAGGCGATTCTTTCTGAGCTCGTTCGCCAGGAGCGCCTGGTCGTCATCGACGACCTGGGTGTTGACGCGCCGAAGACCAGTGCGTTGGCCGGCAAGCTGGCCGAACTCGGTGTCGAAAAAGGCCTGCTGATCACCGCGGAAGTGGACGAGAAGCTGTTCCTGTCTTCCCGCAACCTGATCGGTGTGCATTGCGTGGACGTGGCCGGTATCGACCCCGTCAGCCTGGTGTCTGCCGACAGGGTCGTGGTGACCGTTGAGGCGATCAACAAGATCCAGGAGTGGTTGGGATGAGCAACGACAATATTTACAACGTGCTGCTGGCGCCGCGGGTGACGGAAAAGACCGCGCGTGTGGGCGAGCAGGGTAACCAGTACGTTTTCCGTGTGGCGACTGACGCCACCAAGCAGGATATCCGTGCGGCTATCGAACAGTTGTTCGAGGTCACTGTGGAATCTGTCCGTGTGGCTAACGTGAAGGGCAAGACCAAGGCCTTCAAGATGCGCCCCGGTAAGCGGAAAGACTGGAAAAAAGCCTACGTTCGGGTCCAGGAAGGGCAGGTCATCGACCTCCTGGGCGAAGAATCAGCTTAAGGACGAAGAGTCATGGCAATCGTTAAAGCAAAACCGACATCGCCCGGCCGTCGTGGCGTAGTCAAGGTTCGCCACGAGCACCTGCATAAAGGTGCGCCGCACGCGGCCCTGTTGGAAAAGAAGTCGAAGACCGGCGGCCGCAATAATGCGGGCCGGGTGACCACCCGTCATCGCGGCGGCGGTCACAAGCAGCACTACCGTGTCATCGATTTCAAGCGCGACAAGGACGGGATTCCCGGCCAGGTTGAGCGGATCGAATACGATCCCAACCGTAGCGCCCACATTGCGCTGGTGCTGTACAAAGATGGCGAACGCCGGTACATCATCGCGCCGAAGGGTGTGCATTCAGGCCACCCGGTCATGAGCGGTCGTGAAGCCGCCATCAAGCCGGGTAACACGCTGCCGCTGCGCAACATCCCGGTGGGTACGGTTGTGCACTGCGTGGAACTGAAGCCCGGCAAGGGTGCCCAACTGGCGCGCAGCGCCGGTGCAGCCTGCCAGCTCGTGGCCCGCGAAGGTCAGTACGCCACCCTGCGTCTGCGCTCCGGCGAGATGCGCAAGGTGCCGACCCGCTGCCGCGCGACCATCGGTGAAGTGTCCAACTCCGAGCACAACCTGGAGAAGCTGGGCAAGGCCGGTGCACGTCGCTGGCGTGGTGTTCGCCCGACGGTTCGTGGTGTGGCCATGAACCCGGTGGATCACCCGCACGGTGGTGGTGAAGGCAAGACCTCTGGTGGCCGTCATCCGGTGTCACCGTGGGGTACGCCGACGAAGGGTTACAAGACCCGCAGCAACAAGCGCACCGACAAGTACATCGTGCGTAAGCGCTCAGGTAAATAACGGGACAGTACGATGCCTAGATCAATTAAGAAGGGTCCATTTATCGACCATCACCTGGCGGCCAAGGTCGAACAGGCGCTGGAGACCAATAACAAGCGTCCGATCAAGACCTGGTCGCGCCGCTCGATGATCACGCCCGACATGGTCGGCCTGACCATCGCGGTACACAACGGTCGCCAGCACATGCCGATCCTGATCAACGAGCAGATGATCGGTCACAAGCTGGGCGAATTCGCGGTAACGCGTACGTTCCGTGGTCACTCCGGTGACCGCAAGACGAAGTAGGTGTAGCGATCATGCAAGTGACAGCAAAATTGAATGGCGCGCGCATCTCCGCGCAGAAAGTGCGCCTGGTTGCCGACCAGGTTCGCGGCATGCCGGTGGAAAAGGCTGAGCAACTGCTGGCATTCAGCCCGCAGAAGGCGGCGTCCATCGTCAAGAAAGTTCTGCTTTCTGCCGTGGCCAATGCCGAGCACAACGAAGGTGCGGACATCGACGAGCTGAAAATCTCAGCGATCTGTGTCGACGAAGGCCCGACCATGAAGCGTGGTCGTGCTCGCGCCAAGGGCCGTGGCACGCGGATTTTGAAGCGGACCAGTCACATCACCGTGACGCTGGCCGACAGCGAATAACAGGACCGGGAAAAGATTATGGGTCAGAAGGTACATCCAACAGGTATCCGCCTTGGCATCGCCAAGGACTGGAACTCAACCTGGTATGCCGAAAAAGGCGAGTACGCCGAGCAGTTGAAGTCCGACCTCGAGGTCCGCGAGTTCCTGCGCAAGCGTCTGGCACAGGCGGCGGTCAGCCGTATCGAAATCGAGCGTCCGGCCAAGTCTGCTCGCATCACGATTCACACGGCTCGTCCGGGTATCGTGATCGGCAAGAAGGGCGAGGACATCGACCGCCTGCGTCGTGAAGTCAGCCAGCTGATGGGGGTTCCGACCCACATCACGGTGGCCGAGATTCGCAAGCCGGAGCTGGATGCTCAGCTGGTTGCCGAGGGCATTGCCCAGCAGCTGGAGCGCCGCATCATGTTCCGTCGTGCCATGAAGCGTGCCGTCGGTAACTCCATGCGCCTGGGCGCACTGGGTATCAAGGTGCACGTGTCCGGTCGCCTGAACGGTGCAGATATTGCCCGCAGCGAGTGGTACCGCGAAGGCCAGGTGCCGCTGCATACCCTGCGTGCGGATGTTGATTACGGATTTGTGGAAGCACAGACCACCTATGGTGTGCTGGGCGTGAAAGTCTGGATTTACAAGGGTGAGGTCTTCGACCTGTACGCCCAGAAGAAGTCCGACAGCGCCAGCAACCAGAAGGCGGCCAGCTAGGAGTTGAACGATGCTGCAGCCAAAACGTACCAAATTCAGAAAGCAGCAGAAGGGTCGTAACCGCGGCCTGGCGCAGGTGAACAACCGCGTCAGTTTCGGTGAGTACGGCCTGAAAGCGACGACGCGTGGTTTTGTGACCGCGCGCCAGATTGAGGCCGCCCGTCGTGCCATTACCCGTTACGTCAAGCGTGGCGGCAAGCTCTGGATCCGCGTGTTCCCGGACAAGCCGATCACCAAGAAGCCCGTCGAGGTTCGTATGGGTAAGGGTAAGGGCAACGTGGAATACTGGGTAGCCCCGATTCAGCCCGGTCGTGTCCTGTATGAAATCCAGGGCGTGTCCGAAGAAGCCGCGCGCGAGGCGTTTCGCCTGGCCTCGGCCAAGCTGGCGGTGAAGACCGCCTTCGTGTCCCGGTCGGTGATGTAATGAACGCACAGGATTTAAGAGCAAAGTCGGACGCGGAGCTGCGTGAGGAACTCACCGGTCTCCTGCGTGAACAGTTCAACCTCAGGATGCAGAAGGGCACCGGCCAGATGGGCCAGCCGAATGAACTGCGCCGTGTTCGCCGGGATATTGCCCGCGTGAAGACCGTCCTGAATGAAAAGTCGAAGGAAGGTAGCGAGTCATGAGCACCGCGGACAAGGTCGTACGCAGCCAGGTTGGCCGCGTGGTCAGCGACAAGATGGACAAGACCGTCACCGTACTGCTGGAGCGCCGTGTCAAGCACGCGCTTTACGGCAAGTACATCAAGCGCTCCACCAAGGTGAAAGCGCACGACGAAGACAACAGTGCCGCCGCTGGCGACACGGTCCGGATTGAAGAGTGCCGTCCCCTCTCGAAGTCGAAGGCCTGGAAGGTCGTCGAAGTCGTGGAGCGTGCAGTCTAAGTTAACCGGACAGGTTCGAGGATAGAACGATGATTCAGATGCAGAGCATGCTGGCCGCGGCGGATAACAGCGGTGCGCGCCAGGTCCAGTGTATCAAGGTGCTGGGCGGCTCCAAGCGCCGCTACGCGCAGATTGGCGACGTCATCAAGGTGACGGTCAAGGACGCCATCCCGCGTGGCAAGGTAAAAAAGGGCGAGGTGTACAACGCCCTGGTCGTACGTACCCGTACCGGTGTGCGTCGTCCGGATGGCTCCAAGATCCGCTTCGACGGTAACGCGGCAGTGCTGCTGAACCAGAAGCTGGAGCCGATTGGTACCCGTATTTTCGGCCCAGTGACGCGCGAACTGCGTGGTGAGAAGTTCATGAAGATCGTCTCACTGGCGCCTGAAGTGCTCTGAGCCCGGAGAAGCAGTCATGAAACGTATTAAGAAAGGCGACGAAGTCATCGTCACCACCGGCCGCAGCAAGGGCCAGAAAGGCAACGTGCTGCGCGTGATGGAAGACCGCCTGTTGGTGGAAAACGTGAACATGGTCAAGCGCCACACGAAGGCTGACCCCAACCGCAACATCGCGGGCGGGATCGTCGAGAAGGAAGCGCCCATTCACGTCTCCAACGTGGCGCTGTTCAACCCGGCGACCGGCAAGGCCGACCGCGTGGGCGTCAAGACGCTGGACGATGGCAGCAAGGTGCGCGTGTTTCGCTCAAACGGCGAAGCCGTCGATATTTAAGGCAGAGAACAATGGCCAGATTACACGACTATTACAAAGACGAACTGGTGCCGAAGCTCATGAAGGAGCTCGGTGTCGAGAACGTGATGGCGGTGCCGAAGATCACCAAGATCACCCTGAACATGGGTGTGGGTGAAGCGGCGATCGACAAGAAGGTGATGGAACGCGCCGTGCAGGACCTGGCGACCGTGACCGGCCAGGCGCCGGTGGTCACCAAGGCACGCAAGTCCGTGGCTTCTTTCAAGATCCGTGATGGCTGGCCGATTGGTGCCAAGGTCACGCTGCGCCGCGAAAAGATGTGGGAGTTCCTGGATCGCCTGGTGAACGTGGCGATCCCCCGTGTGCGTGACTTCCGTGGCCTGAGCCGCAAGTCATTCGACGGCCGGGGCAACTACTCGTTCGGCGTGAAGGAGCAGATCGTGTTCCCGGAAATCGATTTCGACCAGGTCGACGCGATCCGTGGCATGGACATCACCATCACGACGACGGCTAAAGACGATGTGGAAGGCCTGGCGCTGCTGAAAGCGTTCAGCTTCCCGTTCAAGGACAAGTGAGCAGGTAACCCAGATGGCCAAGAAGAGCATGATCAACCGCGAGAATCGTCGCGCGAAGCTGGTGAAGAAGTACGCCGACAAGCGTGCACAGCTGAAGGCGATTGTCGCCGATCCGGAACAGGATTTCGAAGCCAAGCAGGACGCGATGTTCGCCCTGCAGAAGCTGCCCCGGGATTCGAGCCCGGCACGCCAGCGTAACCGCTGCGCGCTGTCCGGTCGTCCCCGTGGTTTCTATCGCAAGTTCGGCCTGGGTCGCAACAAGCTCCGCGAAGCCGCCATGCGCGGTGACGTGCCGGGCCTGCGCAAGGCCAGCTGGTAAATAAGAGCCGGGTCCGCACGGCGGCCCCGATCAAGGTATTAGAGACAGGACTACTGACATGAGCATGAGTGATCCGATTTCGGACATGTTGACCCGGATTCGCAACGCGCAGGCCACCAACAAGGCCAGCGTGAGCATGCCGTCTTCCAAGGTGAAGACCGGTATCGCAGCGGTGCTGAAGGAAGAGGGTTACATCAATGATTTCGCTGTTGCCGAAAACGATGGCAAGCCGCAGCTGGAAATCACCCTGAAATACTTCCAGGGCAAGGGTGCCATTGACATGGTGAAGCGCTACAGCCGTCCCGGCCTGCGCCAGTACCGTGGCAAGGGTGAACTGCCGCGCGTTTTTGATGGCCTGGGTGTCGCTATTGTCAGCACGTCCCGCGGCATCATGACCGACAAGGCCGCTCGCGAAGCGGGCCATGGCGGCGAAGTGCTGTGTTTCGTGGCCTGATCGCGGAACGAGGAGATTAACGATGTCACGCGTAGCGAATAATCCGATCACGATCCCGCAGGGTGTCGACTTCAACGTCGACGGCCAGCAGGTTCGTGTCAAGGGTCCCAAGGGCAACATGGCACTGGACCTGCATCCGTCGATCAGCCTGGAAATGGGCGAGGGCGACTGCTCGGTCAAGTGGAGCAGCAAGAAGGACGTGGCCATGGCCGGCACCTTCCGCGCCCTGCTGAACAACATGGTGCTGGGTGTCAGTGAAGGCTTCGAGCGCAAGCTCACCCTGGTCGGCGTGGGTTACCGCGCCCAGGCCCAGGGCACCAAGCTGAACCTGCAGCTGGGATTCTCGCACCCGATCGATTACGACATGCCGGAAGGTGTTTCAGTGGAAACGCCGACCCAGACGGAAATCGTTCTGAAGGGCTGCGACAAGCAGCGGGTTGGACAGGCTGCGGCTGAAATTCGCGCCTTCCGTCCGCCGGAACCATACAAGGGCAAAGGCGTTCGTTACAGCGACGAGCGCGTGGTCCGTAAGGAAGCCAAGAAGGCTTAAGCCTTCAGGGTCTGAGGTAACCGATGATGAACAAGAAGACTTCAAGACTTCGCCGCGCCCGCAAGTCACGCGCCCGCATCCTCAAGCTGGATGTGCCGCGCCTGACGGTGCACCGCAGTGGTCGTCACATTTACGCCCAGGTCATCGCCGCTGGCGGTGGCAACGTTCTGGCCGCGGCTTCGACCGTCCAGAAAGACGTGATCAAGGGCCTGGACAGCACCGGCAACAAGGCAGCCGCCGCGGCCGTAGGCAAGGCGATTGCCGAGAAAGCCACGGCAGCCGGTGTGGACACGGTCGCGTTCGATCGTTCCGGCTTCAAGTATCACGGCCGGATCAAGGAACTGGCCGACGCGGCCCGCGAAGGCGGACTGAAATTCTGATCCCCGGGGTCAGAATCAACTGAGCAGGTAAGGACAGATGTCAAATATCGACAGAGACAATGGCGACGGGATGCTGGAAAAGCTGGTATCCGTGAACCGCGTGGCCAAGGTGGTCAAAGGCGGCCGGATCTTCGGCTTCACCGCGCTGAGCGTGGTCGGCGATGGCAACGGCAAGGTGGGTTTCGGTTATGGCAAGGCGCGTGAAGTGCCGGTCGCCATCCAGAAGTCCATGGAAAAGGCTCGCGCCAACATGATCAATGTGCCGCTGAACGGCACCACCCTGTGGCACCCGGTGAAAGCCACGCACAGTGGCTCACGTGTTTACATGCAGCCCGCCTCAGAGGGTACCGGTGTGATTGCCGGCGGCCCGATGCGTGCCGTGCTGGAAGCCGTGGGTGTTCACAACGTGCTGGCCAAGAGCCTGGGTTCAAACGCGCCGATCAACCTGGTGCGCGCGACCATCAAGGGTCTGCAGCAGATGTACAGCCCCGAATCGGTGGCCGCCAAGCGCGGTAAGCCGGTCGACGAAATCAAGGCGAACCTGGGTTAATACAATGGCCAAGAAAGACACGATCAAGGTCACCCTGGTGCGTTCTCCGATCAGCGCGCAGCCGAGCCACCGCGAGTGTGTTCGCGGCCTGGGCCTGAAGCGGATGCACCACACGGTGGAACTGGAAGACACGCCGTCCGTTCGCGGTATGGTGAACAAAATCAACTACATGGTACGAGTGGAAGAAGGCTGAGCCCGGCTCGGTCGCTTCTGCGAACCTCAGATTAGGAAAGGACCTGACAATGAAACTGAATCAGCTGAGCCCCGCCGAGGGCAGCAAGAAGGCGCGTAAGCGCGTCGGCCGTGGTATCGGTTCCGGCCTGGGCAAGACCGCGGGTCGCGGTCACAAGGGCCAGAAATCCCGTTCCGGCGGTTTCCACAAGGTGGGCTTCGAAGGCGGCCAGATGCCGCTGCAGCGTCGCCTGCCCAAGCGTGGCTTCGCCTCACGCACGCAGCGGTTCAACGCCGAGCTGCGCCTGTACCAGCTGGCTTCAGTCAAGGTCGACGTCATTGACCTGGACGTGCTGAAGGAAGCTGGCCTGGTCGCCGCCGACGTGCGCAATGTCAAGGTCATCAACACCGGTGAGATCGACCGGGCCGTTACCCTGAAAGGCATCCGTGCCACGAAGGGCGCCCAGTCCGCGATTGAAGCGGCCGGAGGCAAGGTCGAATAATGGCGCGTTCGCCCTCACAAATGGCGGATACCCTGGGTGGCATCGGTCGATTGACGGAACTCCGTCAGCGGCTGCTGTTCGTATTCATCGCGCTGATCGTGTACCGCGTCGGTACGTTCATTCCCGTTCCGGGTGTGAGCCCGCAGGCGTTGCTGCAGTTCATGAACTCGCAGGAAGGCACGATCATCGATGTGTTCAACCTGTTCACCGGTGGCGCGCTGGAGCGTTTCTCCCTGTTCGCCCTGGGTGTGATGCCCTACATTTCAGCCAGCATTATCATGCAGCTGATGTCGAGCGTTATTCCGCAGCTGCAGCAGCTGAAGAAGGAAGGCTCGAGCGGGCGCCAGAAGATCACCCAGTACACGCGTGTGTTCACGATCGTGCTGGCGGCCTTCCAGGCCGGTTCCGTGGCCATTGCCCTGCAGGCGCAGACCAACGTGGTCTACGCGCCGGGTTTCGGGTTCCTGTTTACCGCCGTGGTCACGCTGACCGCCGGTAGCGTGTTCCTGATGTGGCTGGGCGAGCAGATCACCGAGCGTGGCGTGGGTAACGGTATCTCGCTGATCATCTTCGCCGGTATCGTCGCGGGCCTGCCGCGGGCCGTGTTCGGCACGATGGAACTGGTCAACACCGGCCAGCTGAGTATCCCGGCCGTGCTGATGATCGGTGCGCTGGTCCTGGGCGTGATTTACTTCATCGTCAAGGTCGAGCGTGGCCAGCGTCGCATTACCGTGAACTACGCGCAGCGCCAGGGCAGGGTGGCTTACCAGAACCAGCAGACGCATTTGCCGCTGAAGCTGAACATGTCCGGTGTGATCCCGGCCATTTTCGCCTCCAGCATCGTGATCTTCCCGTCGACCCTGGCCACCTGGTTCAGTTCGACGGAGCAGCTCAGCTGGATGACGGACGTCGCCGCGGCACTGACGCCGGGTAACCTGCCGTACACGATCCTGTTTTCAGGCCTGATCATCTTCTTCTGTTTCTTCTACACGGCGATCGTGTTCAATTCGAAGGAGACGGCGGACAACCTGAAGCGTTCAGGCGCGTTTATTCCGGGGATCCGCCCGGGGCGCCAGACGGCGGACTACATCGATACTGTGCTGACGCGCCTGACCATGGTGGGGTCGCTCTACCTGGTGGCGGTCTGCCTGCTGCCGGACATCATGCAGGTGTTCTGGTCAGTGCCGTTCTATTTCGGCGGCACATCCGTGCTGATCGTGGTGGTCGTGATCATGGACTTCATTGCCCAGGTCCAGGCCCACCTGATTTCGCATAAGTACGACAGCCTGATGAAAAAGGCCAATTTGAAATCCTACGGCCGTTCGGGCGTGGTGAGACGATAAGGAACGAGGAGAGCTGCCATGAAAGTGCAAGCTTCAGTCAAGAAAATTTGCCGCAATTGCAAAGTCGTGCGTCGCCGTGGTGTGGTCTTCGTGATCTGCACCGACCCGAAGCACAAGCAGCGCCAGGGCTAATCGCCCCGCCGCAACAAGTACTTGCAGGCTTTTACTGATATCGAATTTTGGATATAATTGACCGTTTGATTTCGGGCGGTCGAAAACCGTAGCAGGAGTAAGGAATATGGCTCGCATCGCGGGTGTCAATTTGCCAGTCCAGAAACATACCTGGGTGGCCCTGACGCAGATTTACGGCATTGGCCGCACGCGCGCTTTGCAGATTTGTGAAGCGGCTGGCATCGAGCCGTCTACGAAGGTTCGTGATCTGACCGAACCGGAAGTTGAAACCGTTCGCGCGGAAGTCGCACGCTTCAATGTTGAAGGCGACCTGCGTCGTGAAGTTGCAATGAACATCAAGCGCCTGATGGACCTGGGTTGCTACCGTGGACTGCGCCACCGCCGTGGCCTGCCGGTTCGCGGTCAGCAGACCAAGACCAACGCACGTACCCGTAAGGGTCCGCGTCGTCCGATCAAGCGATAAGAACGTCGAGAATGGTATCCAGAGATGGCTAAGCCTAAAGCAAGAGTCAAGAAGAAGGTCAAACGCACAGTGGTCGATGGGATCGCCCACGTCCATGCGTCCTTCAACAACACGATCATCACCCTCAGCGACCGGCAGGGCAACGTGCTGTCGTGGGCCACGTCCGGCGGCGCCGGCTTCCGTGGTTCACGCAAGAGCACGCCGTTTGCCGCGCAGGTGGCCGCAGAGAATGCCGGCCGCGCCGCGCAGGACTACGGCCTGAAGAACCTGGAAGTACGCGTCAAGGGCCCTGGCCCGGGTCGCGAGTCTTCGGTTCGTGCACTGCATGCGCTGGGATACAAGATCACCAACATCGTGGACGTGACGCCCATTCCGCATAACGGATGTCGTCCGCCTAAAAAGCGCCGCGTCTAGGAGTAAAGCAACATGGCAAGGTATACAGGACCCACCTGCAAGCTGGCGCGTCGTGAAGGCGTTGACCTTGGGCTGAAGAGCCCGTCGCGCGGCCTGGAATCAAAGTGCAAGCTGAACCAGCCCCCGGGTCAGCATGGCGGCAGTCGTCGTCAGCGCCTGTCCGACTACGCGCTGCAGCTGCGTGAGAAGCAGAAAGTTCGTCGTATTTACGGCATCCTGGAAAAGCAGTTCCGCAACTACTACAAGAAGGCGGCGCAGCAGAAGGGTTCCACCGGCGAAAACCTGCTGAACCTGCTGGAAGGCCGCCTTGATAACGTGGTCTACCGCATGGGCTTTGCGGTGACCCGCGCCCAGGCTCGCCAGCTGGTGTCGCACAAGTCAGTGACCGTCAACGGTTCGAAGGTCAATATTCCTTCCTACCAGGTGTCCGAAGGCGACACCATCGGCCTGACCGAAAAGGCACGCAACCAGTTGCGCGTCAAGGAAGCGATCACGCTGAGCCAGGAGCTGGACGTCGTTGGCGGCTGGCTGGATGTCAACGCCGACAAGGCCGAGGGCGTGTTCAAGCGCCAGCCGGACCGTGATGAACTGCCGGCCGACATCAACGAACAGCTCATCGTCGAGCTGTACTCCAAGTAAGTAATGCCGATTGTCCGGTGGGCGATACGCCCACCGGGGATCCTGTGCGAAGAACCTGCGAGGTCTACATCCCATGATGGATGCGATTGATAAAATGCTGAAACCCAAGGCGGTTGGTGTTGACGAGATCAACCCGAACCGCGCCCGTATCTCTCTCGAGCCTCTCGAGCGTGGTTTCGGGCACACCCTGGGCAACGCGCTGCGGCGCGTGCTGTTGTCTTCCATTCCCGGCTGCGCCATCGTCGAAGTCGAGATCGACGGCGTGCTGCACGAGTACACGGCGGTTGAAGGCCTGCAGGAAGACATCATCGAGGTTCTGCTGAACCTGAAGGGCGTCGCGCTGCGCATGCACGAACGCGAAGAAGCGACCCTGACCCTGAGCAAGAAGGGCACGGGCCCGGTCACCGCGGGCGACATCACCGTCGACCACGATGTCGAAGTGGTCAACCCGGAGCACGTGATCTGCCACCTGACCAAGGACGGCAGCATCAACATGCAGCTGAAGATCGCGCGTGGCGTGGGTTACCAGCCGGCCGCGCAGCTGACCATCGGTGACCAGGAAAGCCGCCCGATTGGCCGCCTGATGCTGGACGCGTCTTTCTGCCCGGTTCGCCGCGTGGCGTACTCCGTAGAAGCGGCCCGTGTTGAACAGCGCACCAACCTCGACAAGCTGGTCCTGGATATCGAGACCAATGGCACCCTGAACTGCGAAGCAGCGGTCAAGCTGGCTGCCAACATTCTCGCCGACCAGCTGTCCGTGTTCGTCGATTTCAAGGCGCGCACCGAAGCCATTGAGGAAGAGAAGTCCCAGGAAATCGACCCGGTGCTGCTGCGCCCGATCGACGACCTCGAACTGACGGTTCGCTCAGCCAACTGCCTGAAAGCCGAGAGCATCCTGTACATCGGCGACCTGGTGCAGCGCACCGAGGTGGAACTGCTGAAGACCCCGAACCTGGGCAAGAAATCGCTGACTGAGATCAAGGACGTGCTGACCCAGCACGAACTGTCCCTCGGCATGAAGCTGGAAAACTGGCCGCCCGCGGCCCTGGCCTCCGTCTGAACGGCGGCCGCGACGAAACAGGAATAAGATCATGCGTCACCAGAAAGCTGGCCGTAAGTTGAACCGGAACTCATCGCACCGCAAGGCGATGTTCCGCAACATGGCAACCTCGTTGTTCAAGCACGAGATCATCAAGACCACGCTGCCGAAGGCCAAGGAACTTCGCCGCGTCGCCGAGCCGCTGATCACGCTGGCAAAGGAAGACAGTGTGTCACACCGTCGTACCGCCTTTGACCGCCTGCGCGACAAGGAAGTGGTTGGCAAGCTGTTCGAAGAGATCGGCCCGCGGTACCAGGAGCGTCCGGGTGGTTACCTGCGCATCCTGAAGTGCGGCCACCGCGCCGGCGACAACGCCACCATGGCGTATGTCGAACTGGTCGACCGTCCGCGCGCGGATGGCGAAGTGGTGGAAGCCGAGTAAGGCAACCACGCTAAGCAATACGGAGAGCCCGGCCTTTGTGCCGGGCTTTCTTGTTTTGGAAGGGGCGATTTATGCTTGGGGCGCTGTGGGTGAAGGTGTGGCGGCGCTGGGTTTTGGGTAGGTGGGTTCTGCTCAGGGGTTAACAAGAATTACGCGAATTTCGCAAATTACGCGAAAGAGGTTGATGTGGGTGGTCCTGGGCTGGGAGGCTCTTCGTCACCCGTCACCCGTCACCCGTCACCCGTCACCCGTCACCCGTCACCCGTCACCCGTCACGCGTTACAGGTAGCGGCGTGGGGGGACGAGGGTGCTGCCGATGAGCAGGCCGCCGACCAGGCCGGTGGCGACGACGACCATCAGCATGAAGGCGTCTTCGACGCCCGTGCCCTGGCCGAGCATGGCGCCGGTGGCGGCACGGTAGCCCAGGCTGCCCGGGACCAGCAGGATGATGCCGGGTACACGCATCAGCGAAGCCGGTACGTTCAGCCAGCGGGCGCAGGCGTTGGAGCCCATGGCGACCAGCAGGGCTGTGACCAGGACGCCAAACTCGAGGCCGCCGATGCTGACCGCGTAGCGACTGAGCGCATAACTGGCGATGGCCGCGACCATCGCGATGGCGAACTGGCGGGGGCGGACCGAAAACACCATCGCAAAACCCAGCGACGACCAGAGGATGGCCGGCACGATAAACCAGTCTGGTGGATGGGGCAGGGTGGCCTCGGCCACGTTGGTTGCCGGAGTCCAGCCCAGGAAGCCGGTGATGACGGTACCCAACAGCACACCCAGGGCGAGCATGAAGATGACTGCCACGGCACCGGCCAGTCGGGCCGCGCCGGAAGACAGGTGGTTGGTCGAGAGCTCGGTCACGGCAATGGTCAGGCTCAGGCCCGGTACGATGACGATGAGCGCCGACATGATGACAGTCGCGGCGTCCAGGCCGGGAAGGACATGCTGCAGGGCGTTGACGACCAGGGTCGCCAGCAACGCGGCGAGGGCCTCCAGGCCGCCGACGTTGGCTCGCTCGCCAATGCCCAGGAATACGGCACCCAGTAGGGTGCCGATTCCGCCGGCAACACCGACGCCCAGCCAACTGGCGCCGAGCAGGACCGCGATCCCCGCGCTGCACAAGCCCCAGGACAAGGCGCGCAGCCAGCGCGGCAGGCCGTCATTCACGTCTTCGGATTTCAGTCGAGAGAACGCATCCTCGACGCCGATTCGGCCTTCAAACAGGTCTTCACCCAGTTCGTAAAGGTCGGACGTAAAACCCAGGTTGATCTGGCCCGGGGGCGTACGGATCAGCTGCATGGGAATCGGGTCGAGTTCGTCCTCATCATCGAGGCGATGGACCGAGATGAAGCTGGCCGTAGGGCTGGACCAGACCGCGCATCCGTACCCCAGCTGTTCGGCAATCGCCGTCAACATCGATTCCATCTGGTGGGCGGGCGTGCCGGCCTGGTGCAGGCGACGCGCGTAGCGCTTGAGAAAGCGGACCTCGATGGGCAGCGGCTTACTCATCGCATCACCGCGGCCTAGAAGAGCCCGCTACCAACGCGGAAGACGACGAACGCGCCCAGGTAGGCCACGACGGTCATGTAGGTCCAGGCAAAAATCGGCCAGCGCCACGAGTTCGTTTCGCGGCGAATCACGGCGACCGTGGCGGCGCACTGCAGGCACCAGGCATAGAAAACCATCAGGCCCAGCACCATCGGCAGGGTAAAGATCATGCGCCCGTCCGGCCAGGTGGCGGCGCGCAGGCGTTCGGCCAGCGATGACTCGTCGGCCTCGGCGCCAACGGCGTACAGGGTGCCCATGACGGCGACGACCACCTCGCGGGCCGGGAAGCCGGCAATCACGGCCGAAGACACGCGCCAGTCCCAGCCCAGCGGCTCAAACACCGGCTCTACGACCTTGCCGGCCCGACCAAGGTAGCTCTGGGCCATCTGTGCGGCGGCCTGCTGGTTATCAACCGACTGGTTGCTGGACGGATCCGGCGTGAAGCCCGACATGTCCATGCGGGGGAAATAGGCCAATGCCCAGACCACGACGGCGACCACGAAGATTACCGTGCCGGCGCGTTTGAGGAAGATCCGGCAGCGGTCCCAGAGCTTGATCAGCACGGTTTGCAGGTTGGGGCGGCGGAACTCGGGCAGCGCGAGCACGAAGTGCGGCTTGGGGCCGCGCAGCGCCGAACGCTTCATCAGCCAGGCCGTGGCCAGGCCGCCGAAAATGCCCAGCAAATATAGTCCGAACAGCACCAGTCCCTGCAGGTTGAACCAGCCAACTGAGGTGGCGGGCACGAACGCGGCAATCAATAGGGCGTAGATCGGCAGTCGCGCGGAACAGGTCATGAATGGGGCCGCCAGGATGGTGGCGATGCGGTCCCTGCGATCGGGAATCACTCGCGTGGCCATGATGGACGGCACGGCGCAGGCGAAGCTGGATAGCATCGGGATGACCGACAGCCCGGACAGTCCGACGCGGCGCATGGCGCGATCCATAAGGAAGGCCGCGCGTGCCAGGTAGCCCGTGTCTTCCATCAGGATGATGAACAGGAACAGGATAACGATCTGCGGCAGGAAAATGACAACACTGCCGACGCCGGCAATGATGCCGTCGGCAACGAAACTTCCCAGGGCGCCGTCGCCGAACAGGCCGCGCGACAGGTCGCCCAGGCCGGCCGCGGCTGCGTCGATGCCGTCCATCAGCGGTGTCGCCCAGGAAAAAACCGCCTGGAACACGAGGACCAGTGACAGGAAAAACAGTACGGTGGCCGGCCATGGCCGACTGACCCATTGTTCCACGCGCGCGAGTGCGCGCCGGGAGGCCGGGGCCTGTTTGCGAACCCGGCCGACAACATCCCGGGCCCAGCGATAACGGTGGCGGGCCTCCTCGGCCTGCGGCGGTTTGTCTGCGAACAGGGTCGTGCTGACATCGTCCACGGCACCGGTATCGACCTGGCGGCACAGTTGCTGTCCGGCCGGGCCGGTCGGATCGACCAACCCCTGGATGACATCGATCCGTGCGAGTGTGCCATCGCTGGCATCGGCCAGCCCCTGGGCAGCGGCGCTCAGGGCCGGCCAGGACGCGGGGTAGGGTGGTACGGGTTGCTCCGACAGCCCTGCGAGCGTCGATTTCAGTTCCCCCAGCCCGGTACCCAGAGTGGTGGCGACGGGGCAGACGGGTATGCCACCCAGCTGATCGCTCAGCGCGTCGACATCAATCTCGATACCAGCAGCCAGCGCCGCGTCGGTCATCGTCAGCGCCACCATCGTCGGCACCTGGAGTTCCATCAGCTGTTGCAGCAGGTACAGGCCCTGGTAGATATGCGGCGCGTCGATGACGACCATCAGCCCATCGGGCCTGGCGGCCTCGCCGGCGCGGCCCAGGATCACGTCGACGGCGATCTGCTCATCGGTGGACGCGCCGGCCAGGCTGTAGATGCCGGGCAGGTCGACCAGTTCGACTGCGGAGCCATCAAGCTGCGCGGTGCCGGAGTGTTTTTCCACCGTCACGCCGGGGAAGTTGCCAGTCGTCTGGCGCAGGCCGGTCAGTCGGTTGAACAGGGTACTTTTGCCGGAATTCGGATTACCGATCACGGCGACCCGGCCGCGGGGGCGGCGGCGGATGCCGATCGAGTCGACATCGACCTGTGCGGTTGTCGTCGCGCTCATGATCAGGGCTCCAGCGGCGAAACTTCGATCTGACGGGCCTGATCCAGGCGCACGGATACGGAAGCGCCGAAAACGCTCACCTCGATGGGGTCGCCACCAATTGCCGCGTTGCGGAATTCCACGGCAACGCCCTCGACCAGGCCCAGCGTCATCAGCCGGATGATCCCGGGATCCGATGCGTTCATGGCGGTGATGTCGGCACGCATGCCGTTCCTGAGCTCTGCGAGGGTCATGTGATTATTCCTGTCGGGCATCCGGTGGCGCGCACGCCATAAATGCGAATTGTTCTCATTAAGAGGCCATTGTACCGGTAATCCCCGGTGCGGAACAGACGTACAACGAGATCAGTATTCGATACCCGACTTGAATCGAGCGATACACGCGTTGGGGCGAAAGTGGTACAGCCAGTGGTTCAGCTCCGGGGCGTCGATGACCGCGATATCGGCCAGGTAGCCGGGGCGCAAAGAGCCGATGCGGTCATGTCGTGCGATGGCCCGGGCGGCAATGGTGGTTGCGCCCATCAGGGATTCCTGCGGCGTCATGGACTGGTTAATGCAGGCCAGCAACATCGCCAGGGGCAGGTGGTAGCTGGGCGCCGATCCCGGGTTGAAGTCCGTGGCCACGGCGACGCGGCAACCGGCGGACAGCGCGTCCCGTGCCGGCATGTAATGTTCGCGCAGGTACAGAGAGGCCAGTGGCAGGCTGACCGCAACGGTGCCGGCCCGCGCCATGGCGCGGAGGCCGTCTTCGCTGGCGTACTCCAGGTGCTCTGCGGACACGGCCCCCATCTCGGCCGCGAGCGCGGCACCGCCACCATCACTCAGTTGGTCGGCATGCACTTTCAGCCCCATGCCCAGCTCACGCGCGGTGGCCAGCACCTGGCGGGCTTCGTCAAGGCCGTACGCGCCCTGTTCCACGAACACATCGGAGAATTCGGCCAGGCCGTCGGCGGCAATCCGCGGCAGCATGTCCTGGCACAGCAGCTCGATATAGGCCGAGCGGTTGGCGGCGTACTCGTCGGGAATGACGTGGGCGCCCAGGAAGGTCGGCACCAGGTCGACCGGGTGATCGGCGTCGAGCTGGCGATAGGTGCGCAGCTGGCGCAATTCCGTTTCCGGCTCAAGGCCATAACCGGACTTGCACTCGACCGTCGTCACGCCCAGCGCGAGCATGTCGTCCAGTGCGCTGCGAGCCTTGTCGATCAGCGCCTGCCTGCTGGCGGCGCGGGTGTGCTTGACCGTGTGACGGATACCGCCGCCCGCCGCGGCGATTTCCTGGTAGCTGTGCCCCTGCAGACGCATTTCGAACTCGTCACCACGCCACCCGCCAAAACACAGGTGGGTATGGCAGTCGACCAGGCCGGGGATGACCAGGCGGCCCTGGCAGTCCCAGGGCTCCGTGCTGGCCCATTGCCGCGGAAGTTGCGCGGCCGGGCCCGCCCAGGCGACACGCCCGTCGGCGATGACCAGTTCGGCGTCATTGACCAGGCCGGCATCACCCTGCGGATTGTCCGCAGGGCAGGTGGCCAGCTGGCCGATACCGGTCAGTCGCAGGCTCATGCGAGTTCGCCGCTACCCGATGCCGCCGCCTGGGCCATGGCGCCGGAACGCAACAGCGCCGCGCAGCGGTCCAGGTCGTTGCGGACCTCGTAGTCGCGATGCGCGTGCTCGACTTTGGCGCGCAGGGCCTGGTGAGCGGCGGCGACACCGCGGCCGGGACGCAGGGGTTCGCGAAAGTCCAGCGCCTGGGCCGCAGTGAGCAGTTCGACGGCGAGCACGCGCTCGACATTGTTGAGCACCTCCAGCAACTTGAGCGCGCTGATGGAACCCATGCTGACATGGTCTTCCTGGCCCAGGCTGGTGGGAATGGAGTCGACGCTGGCCGGGTGGCACAGCACCTTGTTTTCCGATACCAGCGCCGCGGCCGTGTACTGGGGGATCATGAATCCGGAATTGACGCCGGTGTCACGCATCAGCAGCTTGGGCAGTCCATCGTGGCCTTCCAGCAAAAGGTAGGTCCGCCGTTCCGAGATACTGCCCAGCTCGGCCAGGGCGATGGCAGCGAAATCCATCGCCAGCGCCAGGGGCTGGCCGTGGAAGTTTCCGCCGGAAACGATGTCGCCCTCGGGGAACACCAACGGGTTATCGGTGACCGAGTTCAGCTCCGTTTCGATGGCGCCTATCGCGTAGTCGAGCGCGTCGCGGCTGGCGCCGTGAACCTGCGGCACGCAGCGCAGGCAATAGGGGTCCTGTACCTTGCCGCAGTCACGGTGGGATTCAAGAATCTCGCTGCCTTCAAGCATCCTGCGTACATTGGCCGCAACCTGGCCCTGGCCATGGTGTGGCCTGGCCTCGTGGATGCGCGCGTCGAATGGCGCCGCGCTGCCCTGCAGGGCTTCCAGGCTCATGGCCGCCAGGACATCGGCTTCCCTGCGCAGGACCAGCGCGCGTTGCAGCACAAAGGCACCATAGGCGCTCATCAGCTGGGTGCCGTTGATCAGGGCCAGCCCGTCCTTGGCCTGCAGGTCAATGGGCTCCAGGCCTGCTTCGCTCAGGCGTTCCGCCGCGGGTACCGGGCGGTCGTCGTCCCTGGCCCAGAACTCGCCACGGCCGATCAGCGGCAGGCACATGTGCGCCAGCGGGGCCAGGTCGCCGGAGGCGCCGACGCTGCCCCGGCTGGGCACCCAGGGGACCAGGTCGTGCTCGGCGAACGCCAGTAGCAGGTCGAAGGTCTGGCGCGAGATGCCGGATCGGCCCAGGCCCAGGGCATGGATCTTCAACTGCAGCATCAGCCGGCTGATCTCACGCGGCACCGGGCTACCGACGCCGCAGGCATGGCTGAGCAGGATATTGCGCTGCAGGTCGGTGAGCTGGGCGCTGGAGATGCGCTGGTTGGCCAGGGCGCCGAAGCCGGTATTGATGCCGTAATGCGCCTTTCCGGAGGCCAGCGCGGCGTCGACCACCTGTCGGGAGGCCGCGACCGGGCCGTCATCCTGCCGCAGGCGCTGCATCGACGCCGCGAGATCGGTGTCCAGTTGCGCCAGGCGGATGGTGCTCATCAGCCGTTCACCATTGGCAGGTCGACACCGCGCTCGTTGGCCGTGGTCACGGCCTCGTCGTAACCGGCATCGGCATGGCGCATGACGCCGGAGCCGGGGTCCGCCGTCAGCACGCGCTCGAGGCGCTCGTCGGCCAGCTCGGTGCCGTCTGCGACACAGACCATGCCGGCGTGCTGTGAATAGCCGATACCTACGCCGCCACCGTGATGCAGTGAGACCCAGCTGGCGCCGCAGGCCGTGTTCAGCATGGCGTTCAGCAGGGGCCAGTCGGCGATCGCGTCGGAACCGTCGGCCATGGCCTCGGTCTCGCGGTTGGGGGAGGCCACCGAGCCCGTGTCCAGGTGATCCCGGCCAATGACGATGGGCGCCTTGACCTTGCCTTCGCGAACCAGGCGATTGAAGGCCAGCCCGGCCTTCGCCCTTTCGCCGTACTCCAGCCAGCAGATGCGTGCCGGTAGCCCCTGGAAGTGAATTTTCTCCTGGGCTTTTTCAATCCAGCGGTGCAGGGCGGCCTTTTCCGGGAACAGTTCGAGGATGGTCTCGTCCGTGATGCGAATGTCGCCGGGGTCACCGGACAGCGCCGCCCAGCGGAACGGGCCGGCGCCGCGGCAGAACAGGGGACGAATATAGGCAGGAACAAAGCCAGGAAAATCAAAAGCCTCTGGCATATTCCTGAAGTCTTTTACCTGGCCCCGAAGGTTGTTGCCATAGTCGAAGCAGACGGCGCCCTTGTCCTGCAGGTCAAGGATTGCGCGGACGTGCGTGACCATCGAGTCCAGCACCTTGTCGTCATAGGCTTTCGGGTCGGATTCGCGCAGGGCGGCTGCGGCTTCCAGTGAGTAGCCCGTGGGAATGTAGCCCTGGCGCAGATCATGCGCGGAGGTCTGGTCGGTGATGATGTCGGGCACCAGGCCGCGCTCCAGCAGGGCGGGCATGACGTCGGCGATATTGCCCAGCAGGCCAACGGACAACGGCCCATCGGCCTGGTCGATCAGCTGCAGGGCCTCGTCCAGGCTGTCGGCGCGAACGTCGCAGTAGCCGGTTTCCACGCGCCGCTGGATCCGCCACGGGTCGACCTCGACAGCAATACAGTGGCCGTCGTTCATTGTCACCGCCAGGGGCTGGGCACCACCCATGCCGCCGAGGCCGGCGGTGACGGTCAGTGTGCCTTTGAGCGTGCCGCCAAAATGCTGCCTGGCCACCTCGGCAAAAGTCTCGTAGGTGCCCTGGACGATACCCTGGGAGCCGATATAGATCCACGAACCCGCCGTCATCTGTCCGTACATGGTCAGGCCGCGGTCTTCAAGGTCACGGAACTCGTCCCAGTTGCCCCAGCGGGGTACCAGGTTCGAGTTGGCGATCAGCACGCGCGGGGCGGCTTCATGGGTGCGGAACACGCCGACCGGCTTGCCCGACTGGATCAACAGTGTCTCGTCATCGGCCAGGCGCTTGAGCGTGGCGACAATGGCGTCGTAGCAGGCCCAGTTGCGGGCCGCGCGACCGGTTCCGCCGTAGACGATCAGGTCTTCCGGGCGCTCGGCGACATCGGGGTCCAGGTTATTCATCAGCATGCGCAGGGCCGCTTCCTGGTGCCAGCCCCGGCAGCTCAATTCCGTACCCGTGGGTGCGTGAATGGCGGGGCGGACGGACGGCTTGCTTTGTGCGGTGGAACCACTCATTATCGACTCCTGAAGGCAGGATGAAGAGAACCGCCAATTATACCAGCGCCCGGCGTTGGCCAGAGCGGTCCCCACGGCACGGTAATCGTCACGACAATGAAGTTTTTTTCCCTCAGGCTCTGGTACCTGTTGGCCGCCATTTGTTGCGCGGCCCTGCTCGGGTATGCGCTGTACAGCCAGCACAAGATGTTCCTCGACCCCTGTCCGCTGTGTATTTTCCAGCGCGTCGCCTTCATGTGGATTGGCGTCTGGGCGCTGGTGGGCGCGTTGTTCAATCCCGGCGGCAAATGGCGCTGGACGGTGACGACGCTGATGACCATTGGCGCCATCGTGGGTGGCGCGATTGCATGGCGGCACGTGTGGCTGCAGGGGCTGCCCCTGGACCAGGTGCCGGAGTGCGGCCCGGGCCTGGCCTACATGATGGACACGCTGCCGTTCTGGAATGTACTGAAGACGGTGCTTGAAGGCGATGGCGCCTGCGCCGAGGTGCAGTGGCAGTTCCTGGGCCTGAGCATGCCGGCGTGGACGCTGGTATGGTTTATCGGGCTTGGGTTGGTAACGATTTTTCTGACGATCAGACAGGCCCGCGTGGAGGGCAGAACATAATGACTATGGGTAATTCACTGGGAGCGGTGGCCAACAGGGCGCCGTGGCGTCCGGATTCATGGCAGGAAAAGGTCGCTGCACAGCAGGCCATCTATCCCGACGCGGGTGAGCTCGACAAGGCACTGACGGAATTATCCGGCCTGCCGCCCCTGGTGACCTCGTGGGAGATCCTGGCGCTCAGGGAGCAGATTGCCGAGGCCCAGCGCGGCGAGCGTTTCTTCCTGCAGGGCGGCGATTGCGCCGAGAGCTTTGCCGAATGCAACTCGGCGGTGATCACCAACCGCCTGAAAGTGCTGCTGCAGATGAGCCTGATCCTCGTGCACGGCCTGCAGATGCCGGTGGTGCGCGTCGGCCGCTTTGCCGGCCAGTACGCCAAGCCGCGCTCGTCCAATGACGAAACCCGCGATGGCGTCACGCTGCCCAGCTACCGCGGCGACATCATCAATTCACCGGAATTCACGCCGGAAGCGCGCATTCCCGATCCGCGCCGCCTGATCCAGGCCCATGCCAGCTCGGCCATGACGATGAATTTCGTCCGCGCGCTGGTCGACGGCGGGTTTGCCGACCTGCATCACCCGGAGTACTGGAACCTGGGCTGGGTCGAGCACTCGCCGCTGGCCGAGGACTTCCAGCAGCTGGCGACCAGCATCGGTCGCTCGGTCCGCTTCATGGAGACGATCTCCGGGCGCCGCGCCGGCTCGGTCAAGCGGGTCGACTTCTACACCTCGCACGAGGCCCTGCACCTGCATTACGAGCAGGCGCTGACCCGCGAGGTGCCGCGCCAGGAGGGCTGGTGGAACCTGTCGACACATTTCCCGTGGATCGGCATGCGCACGGCCTCGATGGAGGACGCGCACCTGGAATTCATGCGCGGCATCCGCAACCCCATCGGCATGAAGGTCGGTCCTTCTGTGGAGCCCGGCCTGCTCACCGACATGCTGGAGGTGCTCAATCCGAACCGCGAAGAGGGCAAGATCGTGTTGATTCACCGCATGGGCGCCGGCAAGGTGGCGGACAAGCTGCCGAAACTGATCCGCGCGGTCCAGGATTCCGGTTCGCCGGTGTTGTGGATCTGCGATCCGATGCACGGCAACACCGAGTCAACGGCGGACGGCATCAAGACACGCCGGTTCCGCAATATCATGGCGGAAGTGGACGAGGCCTTCGACGTGCACCACGACAATGGTTCAAGGCTGGGCGGTGTGCACCTGGAATTGACCGGCGAAGATGTCACGGAATGCACCGGTGGTGCCCGCGACCTGGTCGACGCCGACCTGCGCCGTGCCTACAAGTCCACCGTCGACCCGCGCCTGAACTACGAGCAGGCGCTGGAACTGGCCATGCTTATCGTGCGCAAGCATGAAACGGTGACGCGTAACGCGTAACGCGTGACGGGTAACGGGTAACGCGTCACCAGCCGCGCGTCAGCGCGGCGCTCCCGCGTTACGCTTCTTCGGCGCGCTTGGCGTTGCGTTCCGCAACGCGTCGCTCGTGTTCGAGCAGGTGTTTCTTGCGGATGCGGATGTTCTCCGGTGTCGCTTCCACCAGTTCATCGTCCTGGATGAATTCCAGCGCCTGTTCCAGGGTCAGTTCCTGGTGGGCGCTCAGCGTGGTGGCGTCATCCTTCATCTGCGTGCGGATGTTGGTCAGCTGCTTGGCCTTAAGCGGGTTCACCGTCAGGTCATTGCCGCGGTTGTGAACGCCGATCACCTGGCCTTCGTACACATCCACACCACCCTCGATGATCATGCGGCCGCGCTCCTGCAGGTTGAACAGGGCGTAGGCGACTGACTTGCCCGTGGCGTTGGAAATCAGCACGCCGTTGTTACGGGTCGAGATTGGCGCCGGGTTGTAAGGGCCATAATGGTCGAAGACATGGAACAGCAGGCCGGTGCCCGCCGTCAGGGTCCGGAACTCCGACTGGAACCCGATCAGGCCACGGGCCGGGATCAGGTAGTCCATGCGGATGCGGCCCTTGCCGTCCGGCTGCATGTCCTGCAGTACACCGCGACGCTCACCGAGCTTCTCCATGACCGCGCCCTGGTAGCTGTCCTCCAGGTCGACGACCAGGGACTCGTAAGGCTCCTGGGTCTTGCCATCGATTTGCTTGAGGATGACTTCGGGGCGTGAAATGGCCAGCTCGTAGCCTTCGCGGCGCATGGTTTCAATGAGGATGGACAGGTGCAGCTCACCACGGCCGGAGACGCGGAATTTTTCCGGGTCCTCGGTTTCCTCGATGCGCAGGGCCACGTTGTGACTGGCCTCGCGCAGCAGGCGCTCGCGGATCTGGCGGCTGGTCAGGAACTTGCCCTCGCGGCCGGCAAACGGCGAGCTGTTAACACGGAAGGTCATGCTGATGGTTGGTTCGTCGACACTCAGCACTGGCAGGGCCTCGGGGGCTTCGCGGTCGCAGATGGTGTCGGAGATGCGCAGGCCCTCGATGCCGGTCAGGGCAATGATGTCGCCGGCGTTGGCGCTCTCGACCTCGATGCGGTCGAGGCCGTGGAAACCCAGCACCTGCAGCACCTTGGCGCTGCGTGATTCGCCGTCTCGGTCGATCACGGTCACGCGCTGGTTCGGCTTCACCGTGCCGCGCTGCACGCGGCCTACGCCGATTACGCCCACGTAGGTGTTGTAATCGAGCGTGGTGATGCGCATCTGGAACGGGCCTTCGGTATCCACGTCCGGCGGTGAGACCTGCTCAACAATGGTGCGGAACAACGGCGTCATGTCGCCATCGCGGGCGCTGTTCTCTTCGCTGGCGTAGCCGCGCAGGGCAGAGGCGTAGACCACCGGAAAATCCAGCTGCTCATCGGTGGCACCCAGCTGGTCGAACAGTTCGAAGGTCTGGTCCAGCACCCAGTCCGGGCGCGCGCCGTCGCGGTCGATCTTGTTGATGACGACAATCGGCTTAAAGCCCATCTCGAAAGCCTTCTGGGTCACGAAACGGGTCTGCGGCATCGGGCCGTCGACCGCGTCCACGAGCAACAGCACGGAATCGACCATGCTGAGGATACGCTCCACTTCGCCGCCGAAATCCGCGTGTCCCGGGGTATCGACGATGTTGATGCGCCAGGTGGTGTCGTCGTCTTTCCAGGTAATCGCCGTGTTCTTGGACAGGATCGTGATGCCACGCTCCTTTTCCAGCTCGTTGGAGTCCATGACGCGCTCAGGTGCGGCCGCGCGGTCACCCAGGGTGCCGGACTGTTGCAGCAGTTGGTCCACGAGGGTGGTCTTGCCATGGTCGACGTGCGCGATGATGGCGATATTGCGAAGATTCTCGATCATTTGAATGCCTGGAATGTGTGGCGGGTGAACGCCATGGGTGCGGGCCGGAACGACCCGGGGAAGCGCGCGCACGATACACGCAACGGCATGGTTTTGCAATAAAAAAGGCGGGGCCGAAGCCCCGCCCAATCATCGTGCGGCCAGGGGAAAGCCGCACGAGGGCGCTCGGACCGCGACCGCGGTGATCCCGCGGCCGGGAGTCAGGCCCGATCAGTCGATAAATGCACAGCGGCCGATTTCCGCGCCGTTCTGGACCTTGTTGACCAGCCCTCCAGGGAACGTCGTACTGACGTCCTTGCCATCTTCGCAGACGAACACTTCGCTCATGTCGACGTACCACGACATCTGCGCGCCGGCGAGTCCGCCAACGAGCTTGTTGCCGTCACCGTCAACGGAGAGCGGGTTGTCCATCGGGAAGTCGAATGCTTCAGCGACACCCTGCTTCTCGAAGAATTTGGCCAGGCTCATCCAGCCCAGGCCTTCGACATACAGTCCGCCAACCGTTCCGGTGAACAGGCTGCCCGCACGGCCGACAATCACGGTGCCGTCATCGTTCATGTCGATGGGGAGCACGGCGATGGGGCCGACAGCCGCTTCAATTTCCTCGGGCGTGAATCCCTGCTCGCACAGGTTGCCCAGGAAGAAGTGGTTGTAGGGCAGGTCGACACACCAGGTCAGGCTGCCGATTTCGGTGTACTCCTCGGTGTACGGATTCCAGAGCACCGGACCTTTGTTAAACGTGTCCAGGGCGACCTTGGTACCGTCGTAACTGACAGCCGTTGCCTCGCGGGCGCTGTACTCGCCGCCGTACAGGACCTTGACCGGGCCTTCTTCGACCCATGCCAATGCGGCGGAACCGCCGTTGTTACCCAGTACGACCTTGCCGTTGCCGGACACGGCGTGCGCACGCGCCCAGGAGGTGGCGCGCGGAATGCCGCTGTTATCCAGCTGGCGCATGCCGCCGTCCTTGCCGTGGGTCCAGATGAAGGGCACGACCTCCTGCTTGGCGTAAGTGGAGCAGCCACCATCGCCATCCGTGTCCACGTAGGCGGTACCGACCACGGTATGGCCCGCGGCGTCGACGTCCCAGGGGTAGCTGGCGTTGGTGCCGGACTGGCCGGTACCGCCACAGGTGTTGCCGTTCAGGTCACCCAGGTGCTGAATTTCACCCTTGAGTGACTCACCCTTGAACCTGAACAGGGCCGCCTCACCAATACCATTGCCGTTGCGGTCGTGCATGACGGTCAGCACCTTGCCGTTGCGGTTGGTCTTCACATTGCCACCGACGATATCCTCGCCCAGCACCTTGAAGCCGTGGATGGCATCCCACTTGAACGCTGTGGTCCCGGCCTGGCCGGCAGAGGAACGACCGTTCTTGGCCATGTCGGTCAGGAATGCGGACACGATCGGCGTGTACTGGATGCCGTCCAGGTAGCCATTGAAGGTAATGTCGGCCGTCTTGGTGACACCGGCCTCGGCCACGATCGGGGTGGCGTCGCAGACGTCGTCCGTGGCCGGGTCGTTGCTTTCGGCCTCGTTCCAGTACTCGGCCTGGGACACGATCGGCTGCGGCGTGGTCGGGAATCCACCCTGCCAGATTTCGTTGATGTACAGCACGTAAGACTCACCCGGGGTCAGGCCGTTGATGGTGAAGCGGCCGTCCGGGCCCACCAGGCCCTGGGTCTGGTCACCCGCCTGTGCGGAGACGGCGTCGAAGAACGGGTTATTGACGTTACGGGCGATAACATTCACGCCGCTATACTCGGTCTGCCCGTCCTTCAGGCGCAGCACGCCGGAAATTGAGCCCAGTTCAGTCGCGTACTCCGCCGTCGGGTAGAGGTTGGAGATGGCGACCTTGTCGTCGGTGACGCTGATTTCGCTTTGTGCTTCAGCCGCCGGCGAGCCGTTCGAGATGAACGGGAACATGGTCTCGATCTGCTGGTAGTACTCGATGACCGGCAGGTCTTCACAGGTCCGTGGACCGGCAGTGCGGTTGGCGTATGCGGGCGCGTAGGCCAGGTCGCCGTTGACCTGAGTGTGCGACAGGTTGATGGCATGGCCGAATTCGTGCGTGAACACGCCGGCCATCATGTTGCCCTCGGTGTCGGTGTCGTACACGTACCAGCCGTTGATGACGGCCGTCGCCTCGGTGATCTCGCCGGTGGCCTCGTCGGCCCATTCGGGGAACGCGATACCCAGGACGCCGTCACGGCTGACGCCGAAGTAGTCTTCCAGGATGCTGCCGTCGGTGTCGTAGTTGACGAAGAAGCCGTAGCCGTTTTCCTGGTCGTAGATCTCGGTGGCGTTGGCACCGGTGACGTCGGCAATACCGGTGACACTTTCAATGGTGCCGGCGATCTGCGCGTCAAAGGTGGACATGCTCACCGAGTTCCACTCATTAAACGCGAAAGCGGTGATTTCGTTGGCCCGCTCAATGGTCAGGAAGGCGAATTCACCGTTGTAGTCAAAGGTGAAGGTCGGGACGCCGTTGGCGTCGGCCGGTCCGCCGTCGGTGTAGACGGGAATCGGGCCGTTGGAGGTGTCCCACTTGTACGGGGTCGGCGTTTCACCGCCCTGCCACAGGTAGAGGGGGCCGGCCGCCTGTGCGGAGCCGGTCGCGGCCAGTGCCAGGCCGATTGCGATTTTAATGCTGGTGCGTTTCATTACTTCATCTCCCCTGATTCGATCCAGTTGCCTTCGACGGCGCGACCGACGAGGTCGATAAATGCCGCGGCGTCCACGGCACCCGGCTGGGTGATCATGTTGCGTTCTTCGGGTGAGGTCAGTGCAGTGTCGATCTCAACACCTTCGAACAGGCCGGCGTTGGCATATTCATTGACCAGCTTGCCGTTGACCTGGCGGAACTTGCCCTGGCCCATGCCGGCGGTGGTCTGAAGGCCGGTCAGCGAGGCTGGCTCACGCAGGAACGCGACCACGGTTTCGCCTTCCACCCACTTCGGGAAGCCTTCCGGCGTCACCGCCAGCAGGGTCTTGCCGTTGGGAAAGGTACGCGGCTTCAGCAGGCCGAACTGGCGGAAGGTCACGTCCTGGCCGTCCAGCTTCCTGCCCTTGGCGCTGCTGCCCACGGAAATGGTGACTTCGGTGTAGGGCACGCCCTTGTCGTTGATACCGTCGGTCACTGACTTGACGGTACCGTGGACGATATTCTGGGAATCACTGATCAGGTCGACCAGGTTTTGCTGCTTGATTTTCATCGCGTGGGCCATCGGCGCAGCCAGCAGCAGCGCTGCGGTGGCGACGGCGGTCAGCCGGCGACGGAGTCTCATATTTGACACGATATAGCTCCTCTGGGGTTTGGGTGTGTATCTATTGGGGAACAAGTGAGGACGGACGTTCCGGTATCGGCACGTGTAGATGGCGCCATGACCAGGAAGAGCAGGATGAGGATGGCGAGAGCGACGATTCCGCCCTGCATCCAACGCAGCTTTTTGAGAGGTGCCTTAATGCTTGCTGTCTCCTTTCCCGTATGACCCGTCCGCCTTCTGGGTCGTGGCCTGAACCTGCGCCATGGGAAAGGAAATGTGAATTGGGAATGCCCCTATTCGACCGAACTTCTTCTAGGGGATTCCCCTATGTTTATTATTTATGGTTGTAAATACAATGGGATATACGAACTTATTCATGCGGAGAAACGAGCCGCGATCGAATCGCCAGTCGCACCAGACCAGGCACATCATGGATACCCAGGCGCTCCATGAGGTTGGCGCGGTGGGCCTCCACGGTCTTGGCGCTGAGGTCGAGAAGGTCGGCGATTTCGCGTGTGGAGTAACCTTCGGCAACCAGTTGCAGGACCTCCTTTTGGCGGGGGGTGAGCACGGCCAGTTCGGCCTCGGAGCCCAGGGCTTCTTCCAGGGCCGATTCGCGTCGCTCACTCAGTCTCCGGGTGGCGTCAGCGCTACGGCGCTGGCGGGCCAGGCGCAGGCCGTGGAACCCCCAGGCCAGGAGCAACAGCAGCGTCGCCAGCAGCGCCCTGAACCAGGTCGTCATCCAGAACGGCGGCTCGATTTCCAGCGATAGTGGCGTGGATGTGCCCCACAGGCCGTAGACATCACGGCCACGGGCCTCGAGCCGGTAGGTGCCTGGCGCCAGGCCATGAAAGATCACCTGCCGTTGCGTGCCCAGCTGGGTCCACGGGTCCTGGGGGTCGAGCCGATAGGCATAGCGGTGCGCGGACTCGGAATAATCGAGAGTGGCGAACTTCACGGTAATGATGTCGCCGTAAGGAACGGTGACGTGGTTGTCGTCGGCGACAATGTCATTGGGCTCGCGTCCGCGGGCCGTGTGCTGGATACGGGTGATCTCCACCGGCGCAGGTTGGCGCTCCTCCAGCAACGTGCCTCGTGGAAACCCCAGCAGCCCGTCGACTGAACCGAAATAGATGAACTCGCTGTCCGATGCCGAGGCCTTGGCGTTGAAATGATCGACGGGCAGGCCGGATTCGCTGACGTAGCTGGTCACTTTTCCGGTGGCGGGATTAAAGCGTGAAAGCCCGCGGCGGGTACTCAACCAGAAAGACTCGTCGTTGTCTTCGGCGATCGCCATGATGCCCTCGTCGAGCAGGCCTTGCGCCGTACCCCAGTGGGTGAAACCCGAGACCTCGCCATTTTCGCCTGTTTCCACCCGATTCAGCCCGCCGCCATCGGTCGCGACCCACAGGCGGTTTCGCCGGTCACGGTAGAGATCGGTGACATTGTGATGGCTAAGGCCATCGGGGCTTCGTGGCCGGCCGGGGTAGCGGTCACAGCGCCAGGGGTCAGGGCGGCAACGGTTCAGGCCGTTGGAGCGTGTGCCGACCCACAGTTCGTCGTTTTTGCCGTTGGCCAGCGCGGTGATGAAATCGCCGCTCAGCGAGTCGCTTCTTGACGGATCATGGCGGAAAGCGGTCAGTTCGCCGGAATCGGCGTTCCGTTTGTACAACCCTGTTCCCATCACGCCGACCCAGAGGTCACCGTCAGTGGCCGGAAGCAGGGCGGAGACGTAACCCTCACCCAGTGGTGAAGGCGCGCTTTCGGTTCGGTCGATCCGCGTGCCCCGCCCCGTGGCATTAAAACTGAACAGGCCTTCCGTGGTGGCCGCAAACCGCGTACCGGCGTCATCAATGGCCAGGTCCAGTACACCCGCGACAGCCAGGGTGCCGAGCGGGCCATCCGGCAAGACGACCTGGCCGGTCCGGAAATCGACCTGCTGCGGGCCACCACCGAAACTGCCGATCCATGGATTGCCGGCGGACTCGCCGGCCATGACGGCGGTGACGTTATCGTTGCGCAGACCCTCGGCCGTGGTGGAACGCTTCTGTATCCTGAAGCCGGGGGCATCCAGTGGCGCGCGGAACACACCTGCGCCCCAGGTGCCGACGAACAACTGGTCGCGGTTGGTGACGATACTCATCTGCGGCTGGTCCGGCAATTGCCCCGGCGAACCGAGCGGCTGGCTGTTCGCGCGTGCCCATTCGCCCGTCGACGGGTCAACCATGATCGCCCCGTGAATCATGGTCGCGAACCAGAGTCGGCCGCGCTCATCGACGGCCATGTCTGTCACCAATGGGTGGTCGTACTTTTCAACGGTGAAAGTGTTCAGCACCGTGGCTTCGCGTTGTGCCGTATCGATGGCGACGATGCCACTTCGCGTACCTGTCCAGAGTATCCCCGCCGGGTCGATATGGATCGCGAACACGTCGTTTCGGTCGCTGGTTCCGTCAGTGAGTACGGCCAGGTCAAACGGTTCAAAGTCCCGGGTTTCCGGCCGCCAGCGGGCCACACCGCCGCCGACGGTTCCCAGCCAGAGGTATCCGTCGCGACCCAGGTGCAATGCGAACACCCAGTCATGTGGCAGGCTGTTCGCCTGGTCGGATTGGTGGCGGAAGGTTTCGAATCGGCCCGTGCCGCGATCCAGGCGGGCGACGCCACGCTGGGTCGCGACCCAGATACCGTCTTCGGGCCCTTCATGGATGCCGTAGACCGAGTCATCCGGCAGGGAACCGGGGTCATTACTGTCCGCCCGGTAGACGGTGAATTGCCCGGTGAGCGGATCATAGGCGTTCAGGCCACCCGTGTTGGTGCCGACCCAGATTGTTCCGTCGCTTGATTCGTGGACATGCCGGATATCGGTGTCACTGATCGCCCCCGTGCGCTCCGGGTCCGGGCGGAACGCGGTCGACTCGTAACCGTCATACCGGTACAGCCCCTCGCGTGAGCCAACCCAGAGCCGGCCTTCACGGTCAAACAACAGCGATGCAACGACCCGGGCTTCCAGTCCGCTGGCAGTGCCGACCGCCGTATAGGGTCGGTCCTGGGGGGCGGCGCCGGCGTTCAGGGCGATCCAGGCCAAACACAGCGTAACGCAGCGCATTGGGCGGATCGCGATCACGATACGGGCGCCTGGTCTGCGGCGCCAAACCCGATTGCCCGCAAGCGTGTACGGGCTGTTTCTGCCAGCGTCGCGGGCACATACGCTTCCGCGAATTCGCGCCGCAGCGGGTATCCGGCGCGGAGGGCGTCAAAGGCCGCGGCGTCGAGAGGGTGTGTGTGCCGCAGGGTGTCGTCGTCGGCCCCGACCCGTGTCACCGAGACCACGGCGTCGGCGACCGGGTCATCTGTGACCGGGTCAATAGTGATGACGGATGGTGAACCCTGGCATTGTTTCAACGAGGCCGTCGCCACTCCACTGTGCGTTTGCCAGGCCGTGTAGATCATGGCCGTGCCCCGATGTCGGCCCAGCGCGCTGTAGCCGGCAACATGCGGGGTGGCCACGGTCACGCGGTCAAGCAATCCGCGGGCGATCGCCGGCTCATCCGGCCAGACATCCAGCGCAGCGTGTATACGGCCGGCATCCAGGGCGTCCTGCAGGGATGGCCCGTCCACGACCCGGCCGCGCGAGGCGTTGACCAGCAGCGCGCCGGGACGCATCTGCTCGATGGTCCTGGCATCCAGCATTCTTTCCGTTGGATACGGCGCCAGGCGGGTGAGCGGAACATGCAGGCTGACGATATCGCTGTCGAGCGCGTTGTGGAGGTCGACCAGCCCCGTCTTGCCGTCATCCGCGAGTGGCGGGTCACAGGCAACGACCCGGGCACCCAGTATTGCGACCAGTTCGACGACACGGCGGCCGACGTTGCCGCAGCCAATCACGCCTACGCGGGCGCCATCCAGTGTGCGCCCGAGTCGATGCAGGGCCAGCAGGATCATGCCCAGCGTGTACTGCGCGGCGGCATCGGCGTTGCAGCCGGGCGCGGCGGCCCAGCGAATGCCCGCCGAGTCCAGCCACTCCGTGTCCATGTGGTCGGTCCCGATGGTCGCGCTGCCGACGAACCGCACCGGGGTGTCCTGCAGCAGGTCGCTGTCGACGCGGGTGACCGAGCGGACCAACAGCACGTCGGTATCGATAAGGTTTTCACGACGGATGTTTCGGCCGGGCAGGGCGCGCACGGACATGTGGCGCCCGAAGGTTTCCGCGATCGCGGTCATGTTGTTGTCGGCTACGGCTTTCAAGTGCGCTGTCCATCGAGCCTGGCGGTGGCCCGAATCGTCGATTTAGGGGGCCGGGAGTCCATATCCGCGCCAGAGCTTCGGTTACAATAGTACAGATTCATCCAATGCATTGAATGTCCCCAGGAGTTCTGAAATGAAACAACCCGTTCGCGTCGCCATCACCGGCGCCGCCGGCCAGATTGGCTACCAACTCTGCTTCCGCATCGCCGCCGGCGACATGCTTGGCCCTGACCAGCCCGTCGTGCTGCAACTGCTTGAAATCACTCCCGCCCTGGGCGCGCTGGAAGGCGTGGTCATGGAACTGAAGGACGCCGCGTTCCCGCTGCTGGCGGACGTAGTGGCCACCGATGACGCTAACGTGGCATTCAAGGACGCGGATTATGCCCTGTTGGTGGGCGCGAAGCCACGTGGTCCCGGCATGGAACGTGCCGACCTGCTGGCCGAGAACGGCAAGATCTTCGGCCCCCAGGGCAGGGCCCTGAATGACCATGCCAGCCGCGATGTAAAAGTGCTGGTGGTGGGCAACCCGGCCAACACCAACGCCCTGATTGCGCAGGCCGCCGCACCGGACCTGGATCCGCGCAATTTCACGGCCATGACGCGCCTGGACCATAACCGTGCGCTGGCGCAGCTGGCGGAAAAGACCGGCCGGCACCACGCCAGCATCAAGAAGATGATCATCTGGGGCAACCATTCCTCCACCCAGTACCCAGACATCCGTTTTGCCGAGTCCGAAGGGGAGGGCCTGGCGGCCGGTGTCGATACCGGTTGGTACCGAGACAGCTTTATCCCGGCCGTGCAGCAGCGTGGCGCGGCCATCATCAAGGCCCGTGGCGCCTCCAGCGCGGCATCGGCAGCCTCATCGGCCATTGACCACATCCGCAGCTGGGCCCTGGGTACGCCGGATGGTGACTGGGTCTCCATGGCTGTACCGTCCACCGGCGCCTACGGCATCGAGCCCGGCATCATCTATTCCTACCCCTGTGTCTGTGAAGGCGGTAACTACCGCATCGTCGAGGGGCTGGACGTTGATGAATTCAGCCGCGAGCGCATGGACGCCACCGAGGCGGAACTGCGTGAAGAGCGTGAAGCGGTTGCTTCATTGCTGTAATAAAACACATTAAGTAATACGGGTAACTATCTGTAAATATGCTTAAATCAAAAGGCCAGGCCTTTCGGGATGCCGTCCTCGACCATGCGCCATTGCAGGTCGTGGGCGCTATCAACGCTTACACCGCCCGGATGGCCCAGGCCGTCGGCCACCGCGCCATCTACCTTTCCGGGGGTGGCGTGGCGGCCAATTCGCTGGGCATGCCGGATCTGGGCATTAGCTCGCTGGAAGATGTGTGTACCGACATCCGCCGCATCACCGAGGTCTGCGAACTCCCCTTGCTGGTGGACGTGGATACCGGCTGGGGCGGGGCGTTCAACATCGCCCGAACGGTGCGCGCGCTGGTTCGCGACGGCGCGGCCGCGATGCACATCGAAGACCAGGTGGCGCAGAAGCGTTGTGGCCACCGGCCCGGCAAGTCCATTGTCAGCAAGGGCGAAATGGTCGACCGCATCAAGGCAGCCGTAGATGCCCGTAGTGACGAGGGCTTCGTCATCATGGCGCGCACTGACGCTCTGGCGGTGGAAGGCGAGGACGCGGCCATTGACCGGGCCGTGGCCTGTGTCGAGGCCGGCGCTGACATGGTTTTTCCCGAGGCCATGAAGACGCTGGAGCAGTACACGCGCTTCAAGCAGGCCGTCGGCGTGCCGATCCTCGCCAACATCACCGAGTTCGGCCATACGCCATTGTTCACCACGCCCGAACTTGGGGATGCCGGCGTCGACATCGTGCTGTATTGCTGTTCGGCCTACCGGGCCATGAACAAGGCAGCCCTGGCGGTGTACGAAGGGCTGCTCGCCGACGGCCACCAGAAGAACCTGCTCGACACGATGCAGACCCGCGAAGAGTTGTACCACTACCTCGGTTATCACGACTACGAACGCAAACTGGACGAACTGTTCGACCAGGGCAAGGAGTAATCCCATGTCAGATTCTAGTTCAACGGTGAAGAAGAACACCGGTGCCGGCCTGCGCGGACAGACCGCCGGCCAGACCGCCATTTGTACCGTCGGTGCGGAAGGCAACAGCCTGCGTTACCGCGGCTATGACGTGGTCGACCTGGCCGAAAACGCCACCTTCTACGAGACCGCCTACCTGGTGCTGAAGGGCGAACTGCCCAACCAGGTTGAGTTGGACGCCTGGAAAGCGAAGCTGGAGCCCCTGCGAGCCTTGCCACAGCCGCTGAAAGAAGTACTGGAGCGCATTCCCGCTGACGCCCACCCGATGGACGTCATGCGCACGGGCTGCTCGTTCCTGGGCAACCTGGAGCAGGAAGGGGACTTCGCCAACCAGCAGGACGTGGCCGATCGCCTTCTGGCGATTTTCCCGGCCATCGTCGTTTACTGGTACCGCTACAGTCACGATGGCGTGCGGGTCAGCACCGACACCGGCGAGGACGGCCTGGGCGCGCATTTCCTGCACATGTTGCTGGATCGCTCGCCCACCGAGCTGGAAGCGAAGGTCATGGACGTGTCGCTGATCCTCTACGCAGAGCACGAGTTCAACGCCTCGACCTTCACCGCGCGCGTCTGCGCCTCGACGCTGTCGGACCTGCATTCGTGCGTCACCGCGGCGATCGGCTCGCTGCGCGGCCCGCTACACGGTGGCGCCAACGAGGCGGCCATGGCCATGATCGAGCAGTACGGCTCGGTGGACGAGGCCGTCGACGACGTGATGAAGAAGCTGTCGGCGAAAGAGCTGATCATGGGCTTCGGCCACGCCGTCTATCGCCTGCGTGACCCGCGCAATGCCATCATCAAGGGCTGGTCGCAGCAGCTGGCCGATCTGAAAGGTGACACCGTGCTGTACGCCGTGTCCGAGGCCATCGAACGGACCATGAAAGAGCAGAAGAACATGTTCGCCAACGCGGACTTCTTCCATGCCAGCGCATATCACTTCATGGATATTCCCACCAGCCTGTTCACGCCCATCTTCGTGATGTCGCGGGTGACCGGCTGGGCCGCGCATTGCTTCGAGCAGCGTGCCAACAACCGCATTATCCGTCCCGGCGCCGAGTACATTGGCCCCGTGGACCGTGACGTGACGCCGATTGACGCGCGCTGAAGCCGCATCCAGGCGAACACGACCCAACGAACGTATCCAAGGAACCACGCACCATGAGCCAAGTCGGCATCCGTACCGCTAACCGCCCTGACTTTGACACTGTTCTCGCCGATATGGCGGACTACGTCTGCAGCTACGAGATTGAAAGTGACGAGGCCTATTCCACGGCCCGCTATTGCCTGATCGACAGCCTGGCCTGCGCCATGCTGGCGCTGGATTTCCCGGACTGCGTGCGCCTGCTGGGCCCGCTGGTGCCGGGCGGCGAACTGGCCAACGGCGCGAAAGTGCCGGGCACCACGCACCAGCTGGACCCGGTGCAGGCGGCCTTCAACCTGGGCACGCTGGTGCGCTACCTCGATTTCAACGACACCTGGCTGGCGGCCGAGTGGGGGCACCCCTCAGACAACCTGGGCGCGATTCTTTCAGTGGCCGATTACCTGTCACGCCAGCGCGTGGCCGAGGGTGGTGAAGCCCTGACTATCCGTGACGTGCTGATCGCCATGGTCAAGGCGCACGAAATCCAGGGCGTGATGGCGCTGGAGAACAGCTTTAACCGTGTCGGCCTGGATCACGTCCTGCTGGTGCGCGTGGCCTCAACGGCCGTAGTGGCGCGTATGCTGGATTGTGACCGCGACCAGGTGCTGAATGCGCTGTCCAACGCCTTTATCGACGGCGGTGCGCTGCGTACCTACCGGCATGCGCCCAATACCGGCTCACGCAAGAGCTGGGCCGCCGGCGACGCCTGCCGCCGCGCCGTGACCCTGGCGCTGCTGGCGAAGCAGGGCGAGATGGGCTACCCCTCGGCGCTGAGTGCCGATGTCTGGGGCTTCTACGACGTGCTGTTCGGTGGCCAGCCGTTCACTTTCCAGCGCCCTTACGGCAGCTACGTGATGGAAAACGTGCTGTTCAAGATTTCCTTTCCGGCGGAGTTTCACGCCCAGACGGCGGTGGAGTGCGCCCTGACGCTGCACCCGCAGGTGAAAGACCGCATCGATGAAATCGACCGTATCGTCATCGAGACCCAGGAAGCGGGCGTGCGCATCATCGACAAGACCGGTCCGCTGGACAACTATGCCGATCGTGACCACTGCATCCAGTACATGGTGGCGGTGCCGTTGATCTTTGGCGAGTTGACCGCGCGAAGCTACGAAGACGGGGTCGCCGCCGACCCGCGCATCGACGCCTTGCGTGACAGGATGGAGGTGCGCGAGAACGAGGCCTTCACGACGGACTATTTCGACCCCGAAAAACGTGGCATCGGCAACGCCATCCAGGTGTTCTTCACCGATGGTTCTTCAACCGACCGCGTGCAGGTCGACTACCCAATCGGTCACCGCCGCCGGCGTGACGAAGGTATCCCGGTGCTGGTGCGGAAGTTCGAAAAAGCGGTTTCGGAGCGGTTCGAGCCAGCCCAGGCCGAAACCATCATTGCCGCCTGTCGTGACCCCCAGGCACTGGACGCGATGTCCGTGCCTGACTTCGTCGATCTATGGGTCGCCTGAGGCGCAGCGCGCTCAGGCGTCTTCCGGAATCCGGGTAGTGGCCAGCGAGGGACGCTGGCCATAATCCGCGGCCAGGCGGTTCAGTCTGGAGTAAGCGCTGACATCGTGAACGGAGCGCCGCTCCAGCCAGGCCAGGGCGCAGCACACCAGCGCTTCCGGCGGGCCGAAAGACGGCCCCAGCACCGGGGTAGCTTCCAGCCACGACAGGCCGCTGTCGATGCGTTCTCTTGAACGGCCCATGTAGCCCGAATCCATGTCCGTGTCCGGGTGACGCATGCGGATGAGGAAGCGCAGCACGCCGGACTCCAGGATGCCGTAGGCCGTGGTCAAGGCGTTGATCCGGTCGAAGTTCTCACGGAAGCCGCGTGCGAATTCAGCATCGGCATACCCAGGCCGCGACAGCAACCAGTCGACGATCACCCGTGAGTCGAACAGGGTGCCATCGCCGGTTTCCAGCACCGGCACCTTCATCAACGGGTTGGCCTGGTTGATTCGCTCGTGCTGCTCGGCGGTCAGTTTCGCGAACGGCGCCGTGGTTTCGAACGTGTACGTCATGCCCAGCTCGGCGAGTGCCACGCGCACGAAGCGGACGTAGGGGCTGGCCTCGGAGCCGATCAGCTTCACGCGCCGGCACCCAGGCTGAGCACGAATCCGCGTATGCCGTTCAGCAGCATCTGCGTCGACAGGATCACCAGGATCATGCCCATCAGGCGCTCCAGCGCGCGCGAGCCGCGGTGGCCGATCAACGCCATGACCTTGGGTGAACCCACCAGCAGCACCGTCGAGGCTGCCCAGGCCATCAGTAGCGCGACGATCCACTCATGCAACAGCTCCGGACGGCTGGAACTGTGCAGCATCAGCAGGGCGATGGTGGAAGGGCCGGCGACCAGTGGCACGGCCAGCGGCACGATAAAGGGGTCCTCGGCCTCGTCCGGGTCGCCCGGCTCGCCTGCCTTCGCGGGAAAGATCATCCGCAGCGAGATGATGAACAGCAACAGGCCGCCGGCGATGCTCAGTGACGACTGGCTCAGCCCCAGGAACTTCATGACCGCGGTACCGGCCAGCAGGAAACCGAGCAGGATGACCAGCGCAAACACCAGTTCGCGCGCGACCACCCGGGCTCGCCGTCGCGGGTCCATGTTCGAGAGAATGCTGTTGAAAATCGGCACGTTGCCCAGCGGGTCCATGACCAGGAACAGCGTGGCGGCGGCGGAGAGTGTTTCGGGCCAGTTCATGGGTTCGGCATTTTCTGCGCGATGATGTAAATGTGCAACTCCGGGTGATGGTCATACTCCAGGTGACGAAGCACACACCCCGACTGCCCGACGATGTGCAACAGGGCAGGGATGCCGGGGGTGGCATGGTACATGGGTACCCCCATGGCCTGGTCGACGCGCTCCTCGGCATGGTCCAGGCCGCCGCTGCTGAAGATGCAGACCCCATCCGGGTTCAGTGCGCCCAACATCTGTTCGAGAACACCTGGCTGCTGAACAAGGGGGACATGCCAGAAGCTGTCCCAGGCCGTGATGAAATTGTACGTTTGCGCGAACGGCCATTCGGTCATGTCCGCGTGGTGAAAGATGACATCCGGGTGCCGGTTGCGTGCGAGATCGAGCATGCGCTCAGAAAGGTCGAGGCCCTCAACCTTCAAGCCGTTGGCCAGCATGACGTTGATCAAGCGGCCGCCGGCGCCACAGCCGAGATCAAGGGCCGTGCCATGCGGGGTGTCGCCAGGCAGGAAGGCCAGGGCACGCCGGTGGGCGGCTACACCGTTTTCCTCGTTAAACTCCGGGCTGACCCATTGCCCGGCGATCTGGTTGTAGCTGGCGGAGACGTCGGCGGGGTTCATGCACGATCACATATTAGCGAATATAAATACAGGTATTCATTTTCTGGTGTGTGGAACTTTTGGTCCCGTAACTCGAAGCCCAATTTTCCCAGGAGCTGCTGGGAGGCAGTGTTTTGCAGTGTGGTGACGGCAACCAGATGGTCCAGGTCGAATCGCTCCCAGGCGAGGGTGACCGCGGCCCGCGAGGCTTCAATCGCAAAACCCCGTCGATGGAACCGGGATAGTATTGCAAAACCCAGGTCGGGGCAGGGTAACCAGTCCCGGTTGACCAGGCCGCATAAGCCTATGGCCATGTGGTCTTCAAGATTTTCAACGACATACATGCCATACCCATCGCTTGAGTAGGCGCTGCGCATCCGGGTCTCGATGTAGTCCGCCGCCTGGGCCAGGTTGTTCACGCCGCGGTCGCCGATATGCCGAAGCCAATCCGGCTGATTGACCAGTTCAAGGATGAAGGCGGCATCTTGCCGGGTGATTTCACGCAGGCGCAGGCGCGGCGTTGTCGCGACGATGTCCGGCCCGGCGGTCACGCCGTCAGCCGATTGGACTGTCGAGCCACTGTTCTGCCTCGGTCCGCTGCTCACGTGAAAAGGCCTTGATCTCGAGCCCGGGTATGAGCAAGCCTTCGATTTCACTGGCGGCTTTGAGCCAGCCGGCATCGGCCAGGACGGCGGCGCGCCGGAACTGGCGGATGAAGCGGAACATCCTGGGCATCTGTGAAAACTCGACCCGCAGGGCGCCGAAAGTGGGCAGGGCATAGCTGGCGACATCAAACAGCATGCGCCCGTTCTGGATGCCCGCAGACTTGTCCACCAGTGCGTCCAGCGCGACCCGCATCGCTTCGCTGTCCATTTTTCCACCCAGTTCAATATCCAGGCGGTTGGGACTGACACGTTCGACCTTGAGCATGGCAAAGACTCCATTGCGGGCAGGGGTCACCGATTATACGGCGGCCAGCCGGTGGTGCGAGGGTCAGAGCGTGTAGTCGAAAGTGTAGTGGTGCTCGCCGCCGGCCTGGCTGATGTCCATGCGGCCACTGATGCCTTCGAGTGCGCCTGTCCCGGTGCCGTCGATGACATGGATATCCAGTTCACGGCGATCGGCCGACATGACGCCGCGGTGGGCGAGGAGGAACCCGCCTTCGCGTCCATCGACGCTGCCTTCGAAGGTCTCAATGGCAAAGTAGATGGCCACGCCACCCTCGACCTGGTGGCTGATCATCTGGCCATTGGCGGTGCCCTCGATCGCGCCACTGTAGCGCTTGCGAATGATCATGCGACCGGCGGGGGCTTCCGGGTCGGGTTGGGGTTCCAGTGAAACGTCGAACGGTCCGGTTACTTCGGGCATGGTTTCAATCTCCGTTGGGTTCAGGGGTGTTTGACCATGATCAGCGCCGATGAATCGAAGCCCAGGGCCTGCGCACGCGTGGTAAAGCGCTCCAGCACACCGGCGTCCACCCGCGGTTCGCGCGCCAGCAGCCACAGATAGTCGTAGTCGGGGCCCGAGACGAAGGCGTACTCATAATCAGGGCCGAGTTCGAAGATGACGTAACTGCCGTAGAACGGTCCAAAGAACGACACCTTCAGGTAGCCGGTACCGGGGTCGTCAACAAAGTAGGCCTTGCCTTCGGCCTCTTTCCATTGGCCCGTTTCGGGGTTGAAGCCCCTGTTGACCACCTGGACGCCACCCTCTTCGCCCAGGGTGTATTGGGCGGTCACGCGTTCAAGTCCGCGCTCGAAGGCGTGGTCGAGCCGGGCGATTTCGTACCACTGGCCCAGGTAGCGATCGAGTTCGAAATCGCCAACGGGTTCAACGTCGTCGGGCATGCCCAGGCAGCCCGACAACGTGAGCATGGCGGTCATCAGGAGCAGGTGGTAAAGGCGTCGGCTGGCCTGTTTAACGGGATGGGGCATAGATGGGCCTCTCAATGGGACGGTCGACAGGTGCCTGGTACATCGCCAGTGTATGGGCACCGGTCAAAAGCACGGCTACAAAAACGCAGGCGGTGACCTGCAGGAAGCGGCGCTTGCCCAGCCCATTGGCTGCATTTTGTTGCAGGAACAGCAGCGCGAGTGGCACCAGGCTGGCGGCCAGCAGTACGTAGGCCCAGTCGGACACCCACAGCAGCAGGCGGGTCACGAGCGGGATCTCGTCGATGATATTGCTGAACAGGGCGCGGAACAGGCCGCCCGTGTAGTGCATGTTCCGGTACAGGTAAGCCGTGAACACCGTCATGGCGGTGGCCACGACCAGGGTCCAACCATTGACGTCACCCGGGGGTGGTCGATTGCTGGCCTGGCCGGTGTCCACGGCTGCGCCGGATCAGCGCTTCATAAAGTTGAAGAACTCTTCGTTGGTCTTGGTGGCTTTCAGCTTGTCGAGCATGAACTCGACTGCCTGGATTTCGTCCATCGGGTGCAGCAGCTTGCGCAGGATCCAGACCTTCTGCAGCAGGGCCTGGTCGATCATCATCTCCTCGCGGCGGGTGCCTGACTTGTTGATGTCGATGGCCGGGTAGACGCGCTTCTCTGCAATGCGGCGGTTCAGGTGCACTTCCATGTTGCCGGTACCCTTGAACTCTTCGTAGATCACCTCGTCCATTTTCGAGCCGGTGTCGACCAGCGCGGTGGCGATGATGGTCAGGGAGCCGCCCTCGGTGACGTTACGCGCGGCACCAAAGAAACGCTTCGGGCGCTGCAGGGCGTTGGCGTCAACACCACCAGTCAGGACCTTGCCGGACGACGGCGCCACGGTGTTATACGCGCGCGCCAGGCGGGTGATGGAGTCAAGCAGGATCACCACGTCGTTCTTGTGCTCGACCAGGCGCTTGGCGCGCTCGATCACCATTTCCGCGACCTGCACGTGGCGGCTGGCCGGCTCGTCGAAGGTCGAGGAGATCACCTCGGCATCGACGGAGCGCTGCATTTCGGTCACTTCCTCGGGGCGCTCGTCGATGAGCAGGATGATCATCTTGGCCTCGGGGTGGTTGGCGCGAATGCTGGTGGCGATGTTCTGCAGCATGATTGTCTTACCGGCCTTCGGCGGGCTGACCACCAGGCCGCGCTGGCCGAAGCCGATGGGCGACACCAGGTCGATGATGCGCGCCGTGATGTCCTCGGTGCTGCCGTTGCCACGCTCCAGCGTGGCCTGCTTGGTCGGGAATTCCGGCGTCAGGTTCTCGAACAGGATCTTGCTCTTGGCCGCGTTCGGGTTCTCGTAGTTGAGTTCCTCGACCTTCAGCAGCGCAAAGTAGCGCTCACTGTCCTTCGGCGGCCGGATCTTGCCGGCCAGCATGTCGCCGGTACGCAGGTTGAAGCGGCGGATCTGGCTGGGCGACACGTAGATGTCGTCCGGGCCGGCCAGGTAGGACGAGTCGGCCGAGCGCAGGAAGCCGAAACCGTCCTGGAGAATCTCCAGCACGCCCTGGCCATAAATGGATTCGCCGCTCTTGGCGTGTGCCTTCAGGATGCCAAAGATGACGTCCTGCTTGCGGGAGCGGGCGACGCCTTCGAGGTTCATCTCGTTGGCGATATCCAGCAGTTCTTTAATTGGTTTTTGTTTGAGGTCAGTCAGGTTCATAAGACGGTATTCAGGCGTGATGAGGGCGGGGTGCCCTGGTGAGGAATCTGGGTTCAGTTCGTTATCGTTTAGGTTGTGCGAGAACGCAATTCGGGCAGCGGTGGTCCGTCGTTTTTATCGGTTTCCGTGGCGTTTCATAACGTCCATCCGGCCGTCGGGGCGGCACTGGAAGTTCGTCGGGTTGGCTCTGGAGGGGTGGAACACCCGCTGCGGATGCTCGTTAAGCTAGCACGATAATTGGCCAGCGTCCAGTTTGGTCGGGCGATGGGGAATCGGGGCGGCCCGGGCCACCGCGCCCAGGGGCGGGCGCGGCGGCCGGGTCGGGAATCAGACGTGCTGGGCGATGAAGTTTTTCAGGTCGCCCTTGGTGGCGCCGCCAACCTTGGTGCCCTGGACGTTGCCGCCCTGGAAAACCATCAGCGTCGGGATGCCACGGACGCTGAAGGTCTGCGGCGTCTTGGGGCTGGAATCGACGTCCATCTTGGCGATGGTGATCTGGCCGTCAAACTCTTCGGCGAGTTCGTCCAGCGCCGGGGCGATCATGCGGCAGGGGCCGCACCATTCGGCCCAGAAATCGACCAGCACGGGGCCGTCGGCATTCAGGACCTTGTCTGCGAAGTCTTCGTCGGTGACGTGGATGATGTTCTGGCTCAAAATTATTCTCCTGGTTGCTGTGCGGCCCCGACTGGTACGGGGGCGGCAGCGCGGTTAAGATGCCGTTCGGGACCCGGACTTACTTTAACTCAGGCTTCCGTCGGGCGTCGCCCGCCGCCGGGTCATCAAAATTCGTTGGAACTGCCAGACCATTTGAAGGCATCCGCCGCGATTTTCAAGCCCTGACCGATCCAAGAGCTTCCCGCCCGCGGGAACGAGAGAAACACATGTCCAAGCAAGACCACGGCAGCCCACTCAGTGATGTCGCCTTCGCCAGCCTCGAACTCGAGCCCAGCGTCATGGCCGGCGTCAAGGATGCCGGTTTTACCCATTGCACGCCAATCCAGGCACTGACGCTGCCGCCCGCGCTGGAAGGCCGTGATGTGGCCGGCCAGGCCCAGACCGGCACCGGCAAGACGGCGGCCTTTTTGCTGGTGGCGTTCAACCGCCTGGCGAAGACCCGGGGCCAGGGCGAACAGGCCCGTCATCCCGGCGCGGTCATCATCGCGCCGACGCGCGAACTGGCGCTGCAGATTCACAAGGACGCGGAAACCCTGGGTGGCCACACCGGCCTCAAGCTGGCGCTGGCCTATGGCGGTGTCGACTATGACAAGCAGCGCAAGGCGCTGGAAGAGGGCTGTGACATCCTGATTGGCACGCCCGGGCGCATGATCGATTACTTCAAACAGAAGGTGTACGCGCTTGACCAGGTGGAAGTGGCCATCCTGGACGAGGCCGACCGCATGTTCGACCTGGGTTTCATCAAGGATATCCGCTACATGCTCCGGCGCATGCCCGAAGTTACGCAGCGCCAGAGCCTGATGTTCTCGGCAACCCTGGCGCAGCGGGTCATGGAACTCGCCTACGAGCACATGAACGATCCCGTGACGCTGAAGGTCGAGGCCGACAATGTCACCGCCGATAACGTCAAGCAGTCGGTGTTCTATCCGGCCAACGAGGAAAAGCTGCCACTGCTGATCCAGTTGCTGCGGGACGCCGACAACGGCCGCACGATGGTCTTTACCAACACCCGCCAGGGCGCCGACGACATCGGTCGCACCCTTAATGCCAACGGCCTTCCGGCCGCGGTGATTTCCGGTCGCGTGCACCAGAAAAAGCGCCAGTCACTGTTGCGCCGCTTCCATGACGGCGATATTCGCATCCTGGTGGCGACTGACGTGGCCGCGCGTGGCCTGCATATTCCCGACGTGACCCATGTCTTCAATTTCGACCTGCCGCAGGACCCGGAGGATTACGTGCACCGGGTGGGCCGCACCGCGCGGCTGGGCGCCAAGGGTGAGGCCATCAGCTTTGCCTGCGAGGATTTCGCGTTCGGACTGCCGGATATCGAGTCCTACATCGGCTATGCCATCCCGATGGAGAGCGTCGACCCCGGCAACCTGCCCGAGATCGAGAAGCCGCCGCGTCCACCGCGCAAGCGCAGTGGGCCGGGTGGCCAGCGTCGCCATGGGGGTGGGGGCCGTCGCGGCGGTGGCCGCAGTTCGGACGCCCCGGCGTCGCAGTCAGCTTCGGGTGCCGAGGGCGACAAGCCGAAGCGCCGGCGCCGCCGGCGGCGCAAGCCGGCCACGACCGAAGGCGCGTGAACCGGGCCTTGTCGTTGACCTGAGCACGGGAACGGAGGCCCGGCCATGATTCGCTTCGAGCGCGTCAGCAAGCGCTATCCCAACGGCAACCAGGCCCTGTCCGAGCTCAGCTTTGAGCTGGCCGACGGTGAGTTCTGCTTCCTGACGGGACATTCCGGCGCGGGCAAGAGCACCCTGCTCAGGCTGGTGATGATGCTGGAGCGGGCCAGCCGCGGTACTGTCGAGGTCGCCGGCCGCGACCTGGGGCGGACCCATGACCGCATGGCGCCGCGCGTCCGCCAGGGCATCGGCATGATCTTCCAGGACCACAAACTCCTCAACGACAAGACCGTGTTCGACAACGTCGCCCTGCCGTTGCTGATCGCAGGGTTTCGTTACGCCGACATCGGCAAGAAGGTCAGGGCGGCCCTGAAGAAGGTCGGCCTGGCCGATCAGGAACAGGCCTGGCCGTTGTCCCTGTCCGGCGGTGAACAGCAGCGGGTAGGCGTGGCCCGGGCCATCGTCGGCATGCCACCGCTGCTGCTGGCCGATGAACCCACCGGTAATCTTGACCCGGAACTGTCCTGGGAACTCTTTGGGTTGTTCCGCGAGCTCAACCAGCGCGGCATGACCGTGCTGATCGCCAGCCACGACCTGCACCTGGTCAGGCGTATGGGAGAGCGGGTGCTGGTGCTGTCGGACGGGCGCCTGGTCGACGACCTGGTGCCGGCAGCGTCATGAGCGGGGGTGCGGGCATGCGCCAGCGGCTGAGATCCTGGGCCCGGCGCCACAGTTACAGTTTCTTCTCAAGCCTGGGCCAGTTGATGTCGCACCGGCTGGGAACGCTGATGACGGTGCTGGTGATCGGCATCGCCATGCTGCTGCCACTGGGCCTGCACGTGACCCTTGCGAATTTCGACCGCGTCGACCTGAACGAGGACGACTGGGGTGCATTGACCGTGTTCATGGCTGACGGTGTGGATGCCGGTACCGTCGATGCGCTTGCGGACATGCTGGGTGAGAGGGACGACGTGGCGGCCGTGAATGCCATATCGCCGGAGCAGGGCCTGGAGGAATTCCAGGCCGCATCGGGGTTTGGTGACGCGCTGGACCTGCTGGAGAGCAATCCGCTGCCGTGGGTGCTGAGTGTCACACCGGTGGCGGCGGCGGGCGAGGATTTCGAGGCTGGTGCCGAGCGCCTGTCCGCGTTTATCAGCGCCCAGGCGGGGGTCGAGTCGGTCAGTTTTGACCTGAAGTGGCTGCAGCGGTTTGGCCGTCTGCTGGACCTTGGCCAGGCCGCGGTGACCGTGCTGGTGCTGCTGTTCGCGCTGGCGGTGATTATGGTCGTCGCCAATACCATCCGCCTGGATGTTGCCGCCCGTACCGACGAGATCGAGATCATGGCGCTGGTTGGCGCGACGCCGGGCTTCATACGCCAGCCGTTCCTCTATGCCGGGTTCTGGTACGGCCTGCTCGGCGGGGTGGTTGCACTGGTGCTGGTCAACGGCGCGCTGATTTACCTCGAAGGCCCGCTGGACCGGCTGATGGCCAGTTACGGACAGGATTCCAATCTTCGCGGCCTGGGAGGCACGCAGACCCTGCTGGTGCTCCTGGGGGGCGCTGCGCTGGGCTGGTCTGGTGCCGCGATGGCGGTACAGAAGCACCTGCGAACACTGCGGGTGGGCGGCACCCTGGGTCGCCGCTGAGGGGCCAAAAAATATCAAATTTCGGGCGGAACCCATGGCGATTTGCATTGTCAGACTGTACAGTCTGTTAATTCGTCATATTCCAGCGTTACACTCAGGGTCCGGAGGGATTTCCGGGACTTAAAGCTGGTATACTGACCCGCTTGAATTGAGGAGTTTCAATGAGCAAAGCACTGGTACCCAGCCATTTGCTGGCGCCTGCCGGCACAGGCAACCTGGATGCGTACATCCAGGAGGTCTACAAGATCCCGGTCCTGACGCTGGACGAGGAGCAGGAGCTGGCCACGCGCTACCGTGACGAGAACGACCTTGAAGCGGCCCGTCGCCTGGTCCTGGCACACCTGCGTTTCGTGGTTCACGTGGCCAAGGGCTACACCGGCTACGGCCTGAACCTGGGCGACCTGATCCAGGAAGGCAACATCGGCCTGATGAAGGCCGTCAAGCGTTTCGACCCCGAGCGGGAAGTGCGCCTGGTGTCCTTTGCCGTGCACTGGATCCGTGCCGAGATGCACGAGTTCATCCTGCGTAACTGGCGTATCGTCAAGGTCGCGACCACCAAGGCCCAGCGCAAGCTGTTCTTCAACCTGCGCAAGTCCAAGAAGCGCCTGGGCTGGCTGAACATGAACGAAGTCGAGGCCGTGGCCAAGGACCTGGGGGTCAAGCCCGAGGTGGTCATGGAGATGGAATCCCGCCTGTCCGGGCAGGATGTCGGTTTCGACCTGACGGCGGCCGACGACGAAGACCGTCCGCAGGTGGCCCCGGCGGCCTACCTGGAGACCAGCGAGCGCAACCCGGAAGATACCCTGGAAGCGGCCGACCTGGAGTCCCACCAGCATGGCCTGCTCTACGCCGGCCTGGGTGAGCTGGACGATCGCAGCCAGGACATCATTCGCTGCCGCTGGCTGACGGATGACAAGGCCACGCTGCAGGAACTGGCCGATCGCTACGGCGTTTCGGCCGAGCGCATCCGGCAGCTTGAAGTCAATGCGATGAATAAACTCAGGGCCAGCCTCAACGCCTGACGCGTAGCCGGCCCCGGAACACCGAACGGCCTCCCACGCGGAGGCCGTTTTTGTATGAGGAGGAGTGAGTCGATGAGCCAGGAATTGAACGGTTGGCGGGTGCTGAAGTTTGGCGGCACCAGTGTCGCTAACCCGGCCGGTTGGGATGTCATCTGCGGGCAGGTTGAAGCCGCCAGCCAGGCCGGCCAGAACGTTCTGGTGGTGCTGTCCGCACTGTCCGGCGTGACCAATGCGCTGACCGCACTGTGTGACGCCGCGGACCCGGGTGGACGCGAAGCCCTCCTGGGCGATATCGGCGACCGCCACCGCGCGCTCTGTGATGCGCTGGACGTGGCGCCGGGTGATGCCTTCAACGCCTTGATGAGCGAGCTCCGTGGGCCATTGACGGCCCGCCTTCCGCTGGACAGTGACGCGGCCCGGGCGGAACTGCTGGGTTACGGTGAGCGCCTCTCCACAACGTTGGCCATCGACATCATGGCCGCTCGGGGGCAGCAGCCCCTGTTGCAGGACGCGCGCCAGTTGCTTCGCGCCTCAGGCGAGCATGACTCACCCTTGTCGGCCAGCTGCGACGCCTCGGCCGACCCGGCCATGGCCGATCGGCTCGCGGCGCAGGGCGCCGTACACGTCACCCAGGGTTTCCTGGTGGGCGGCCCCGGTGGCGCCACCTGGTTGCTGGGGCGGGGCGGTTCCGACACCTCGGCCGCCACCCTGGCCGCGCGGCTTTCAGCCGACCCCCTGGAAATCTGGACCGACGTGCCCGGCATTTTTACCGCCGACCCGCGCCTGGTGCCGGATGCCCGCCTGTTGCTGGATTTGAGCTACGGGGAGGCCCAGGAACTGGCCTCGATGGGCGCCAAGGTGTTGCACCCGCCCAGCGTGCGGATCTGCAAGGAAGCCGGCGTGCCATTACATATTCGCGATACGACAAGGCCGGCGGTGCGCGGCACCGCGGTCGGGCCACGCTCACCGGCCACCGAGGCTGGCCTGAAAGGCATCGTGCACCGCGGCAATATCACCCTGGTGATGATGGAGAACCCGGCCATGTGGCGCCAGGTGGGTTTCCTGGCGGCCGCCTTCGGCGTGTTCCGTGACCACGGTCTTTCGATCGACCTGATTTCCACCTCGGAATCCAGCGTCACTGTCAGCCTCGACCCCGGTCGCCACGGTGCCGGCAGTCGCGAGGTGCTGGCGCAGCTGACCGAGTCGCTGTCAAAGCTTTGCACCGTGCAGGTCGTCACTGGCTGCGTGTCGGTGAGCCTGGTCGGCAACCAGATTCGCACCATCCTCGGCCGTCTTTCGGAGGCGCTGGATGTCCTGCATGACCGCAAGGTCTACATGGTCACCCAGTCCGCCAATGACCTGAACCTGACGCTGGTGGTGGAAGCGGAGAGCGCGGACCGGCTCGTGCAGCACCTGCACCAGACGCTGGTCGCGCAGGAAGCAGACACGGCGCCGGGTTTTGGTGACAGCTGGCGCGAGTTGACGGGCCCCGTCGATACCATTGACGCGCCCTGGTGGCAGCGCCGGGCCGAGGAACTGCTCGCGTTGTCACGCGAGCGTGGCCCGCTGTACGTTTACGATGTCGCCACGGTCGAGGCCGCCGCTGGCCGTCTCACGGCCCTGAACCATGTTGACCGCGTGCTCTACGCGATGAAGGCCAATAACCATCCCGAGATTCTGCGCGCGCTGCATGCCGCAGGCGTCGGCTTCGACTGTGTCTCGGTGGCCGAAATTGAGCATATTCACGCGGTCATTCCGGGGATCGACCCGGCCGAGGTCCTGTTCACGCCCAACTTTTCCGGCCAGTCCGAGTACGAGAAGGGTTTTGAGCTGGGCGCGCGCGTGACCGTCGATAACGCCTGGCCTTTGCGTCAATGGACCGAGACCTTTGCCGGCCGCGACGTCTTCCTGCGCGTCGACCTGGCCTTTGGGCATGGTCACCACAGCAAGGTGGTCACGTCAGGTGCGCGCTCGAAGTTCGGCATCGAAATGGCCCAGCTCGAATCACTGGCGGCACTGGCGCGCGAGCACGATATCCGCGTGGTGGGCCTGCACGCGCACACCGGCAGCGGTGTGCATACCGCGGATGTCTGGTCGGAGCAGCTGAAGCGTCTGCTGGCACTGCGCGAACTGTTCCCAGCGGTCAAGGTCATCGACCTGGGTGGCGGGCTTGGCGTGCCGGAGCGCCCCGGGCAGCCGGTGTTCGACCTGGCCGCGATGGATGCGGCCATCGGCACCGTGGAGGGCCGCGGCGATGTCCAGGTCTGGATCGAGCCGGGCCGCTACCTGGTCGCGGAATCCGGCGTCCTGGTGGCGCCGGTCACGCAGGTCAAGGAAAAGGGCAGCCATCGATACCTGGGGCTGGCTACCGGCATGAACTCCCTGATTCGGCCGGCGCTCTACGATGCCCACCATGAAATTATCAACCTGGATCGCCTGGGCGACCCGGCGTCATGCCGATACACGGTGGTCGGACCGATCTGCGAGTCAGGCGACATCCTCGGCGAGGCGCGTCACCTGCCGGAAAGTACGGAAGGCGACATCATGCTGATCGCCAATGCTGGCGCCTACGGCCGGACGATGTCGTCGCGTTACAACCTGCGCGAACCGGCTGCCGAAGTGGTCATCTAGCTGTGAGTAGTGAGTAGTGAGTAGTGAGTAGTGAGTNACTACTCACCACTCACTACTCACTACTCACCCAAAAAGTCAGTCTTCCTCGAAATCCAGCCACGCTTCCGGCGGCGGACAGGCGCAGACCAGATTGCGGTCGCCGTGGACGTTGTCAACGCGGCTGACCGCTGGCCAGAACTTGCCGTGCCAGAGTCCCGGGGCGGGGTAGAGTGCGGATTCGGCCGGGTAGCCGTGAGTCCATTCCGGGATGAGGTCACGGGCGTTGTGGGGGGCGTTACGCAACGCGTTGTTCTCTTGGTCGACATCGCCGCGTTCGATGGCCGCGATTTCCTCGCGGATCGCCAGCATGGCATCGCAGAAGCGGTCGATCTCGGCCAGTGATTCGCTTTCCGTGGGCTCGATCATCAGCGTTCCCGGTACCGGGAATGACATGGTCGGGGCGTGAAAACCGTAATCTATCAGTCGCTTGGCAACATCTTCTTCAGTAATTTCGCATGACTGTTTGAACGGCCGCAGGTCGATAATGCATTCGTGCGCCACGCGGCCGTTTCGGCCGGTGTAGAGCACGCCGTAGGCGCCGTCCAGGCGTTTGGCGATGTAGTTGGCATTGAGAATCGCCACCTGGGTGGCCAGGCGCATGCCCATGCGGCCCATCATCGTGATGTAGGCCCAGGAGATCGGCAGGATGCCGGCGCTGCCCCAGGGGGCCGCCGCCACGGCATGGTTGCCGGCGTGGTCGCCGCCCATGTCCACCAGCGGGTGGCCCGGCATGAACGGCGCCAGGTGTTCGCGCACGCACAACGGACCGATACCGGGTCCGCCGCCACCGTGTGGAATGCAAAAGGTCTTGTGCAGGTTCAGGTGCGATACGTCGGCGCCGAACTTGCCCGGTGCGGCCAGGCCAACCAGGGCGTTCAGGTTGGCGCCGTCCAGGTACACCTGGCCACCAAACTCGTGAACGATGTCGCAGATTTCCCGCACACGCTCTTCGTACACGCCGTGAGTGGACGGGTAGGTGATCATCAGGGCACCCAGGCGGTCGGCATGCTTGGATGCCTTCTCGCGCAGGTCGTCGACATCGACATTGCCGGCATCATCGCAGGCCACGACTACGATCTTCATACCCGCCATGGCGGCGCTGGCCGGGTTGGTGCCATGCGCCGATGACGGAATCAGGCAGATGTCACGGTCGGGTTCGCCGATGGACGCGTGGTAGGCGCGTACGGCCAGCAAGCCGGCGTACTCGCCCTGCGAGCCGGCATTCGGCTGCAGCGAGACCGCGTCGTAGCCGGTGCAGGCCACCAGCATTTCCTCGAGTTCATGAATCAGCTGCCGGTAGCCCTGAACCTGGCCGGCCGGGGCAAACGGATGGATGTCGCCGAACTCGGGCCAGGTCACCGGGATCATCTCGGTGGTGGCGTTCAGCTTCATCGTGCACGAGCCCAGCGGGATCATTGCGTGTGCCAGCGACAGGTCGCGATTCTCCAGCCGCTTCAGGTAGCGCAGCATCTCCGTTTCGGAGTGATAGCGGTTGAAGACTTCGTGCTGGAGATAATCCGACTGACGCTGCAGGCCGGCGGGAATGGCGCTGTAAGCATCGCCCAGTTTCGTGTCCAGCGCCTCCAGGTCAGGCGCGTCGCCTTCACCGATGATCGACCAGAGCGTGGCGATGTGCTCGCGCGTGGTCTTTTCCGACACGCTGATGCTGATCGCACCTTGCCCCGGCACGTGGTGCAGGTTGATGCCGGCCTGGTCGGCGGTGGAGACAATGCGTGCGGCGGCCTCGGCGCCGACGTGCAGGGTCAGGGTATCGAACCAGGCGGCCTGTTCCACGTTGACGCCCATCGCTTTCAGGCCTTCGGCCAGCAGGCAGGTCAGCCGGTGCACGCGGCTGGCGATTTTCCACAGGCCGCGTGGGCCGTGGTAGACGCCGTACATGCCGGCCATTACGGCCAGCAGGGCCTGCGCGGTGCAGATATTGCTGGTGGCCTTGTCGCGGCGGATGTGTTGCTCGCGGGTCTGCAGCGCCATGCGCAGCGCCGGGCGACCGTGACGGTCGACGGACACGCCGATGACGCGGCCGGGCATGGTGCGCTTGTAGTCGTCGCGAACCGCGTAGAAGGCCGCGTGCGGGCCGCCGAAGCCCATCGGTACGCCGAATCGCTGCGAGGAGCCGACAACGATGTCCGCGCCGGCTTCGCCCGGCGGCTGTAGCAGCACCAGGCTGAGCAGGTCGGCGGCAACGGCAACCAATGCGCCGGCTTCGTGGGCCTGCTCGATAACTGGGCCCAGTTCCCGCACTTCGCCATCCGCGCCCGGATACTGCAGCAGTACGCCGAAGCAATCACCCTTGGCCAGTTCTTCTACCGGGTCGCCGACAGCGAGTTCGAAGCCAAAATACTGGGCGCGCACACGCAGGACATCGATGGTCTGCGGCAGGCAGGCGGCGTCGACCACGAAACGGTCACTCTTCGAGCGGCGGTTGATGCGCTTGAGCTGGGCCATGGCTTCGGCGGCGGCCGTGGCTTCGTCCAGCAGCGAGGCGTTGGCCAGTTCCATGCCGGTCAGGTCGCAGACCATGTGCTGGTAGTTCAGCAGCGCTTCGAGCCGGCCCTGTGAGATTTCCGCCTGGTAGGGCGTGTAGGCCGTGTACCAGCCCGGGTTCTCCAGCACGTTTCGCAGGATCACCGTGGGTGTGATGGTCTCGTGGTAACCCAGGCCGATCATGTTGTGCCGCAACTGGTTGCGGTCGGCGATCTCGCGCAGCACCTGCAGCGTCTCGGCCTCGTTCAGCGCCCGCGGGAGGTCCAGCGGCGTATCGTCCTGGATGTCGGGCGGCAGGGTGCCGGCGGCCAGCTCATCAAGGGATGCCGCGCCCACTTTTTCGAGCATGTACTGGACATCTTCCTTGCGGGGTCCAATATGGCGGCCGATGAACTCGGCATGGGTTTCCAGGGCGTAGAGCGGCGTCTTGGCCATCGCGTCGGGGGCGTGTCGGGTCATGTTTAAGGGCCTTTCGGCAGGCGTTTTGAGGCGCGTATTTTAAAGGCAATCGAACCCCGGCGCGATCAGGCGCCGACGGTCCAGGCGGTAAAGTAGTGATCCACCATGAGCAGCGCGAACAGCACCATCAGGTAGACCACCGAATACTTGAAGGCCCGCATGGGCAGTTGCAGGTCATCGTTACGCAGCAGTGCAAAGGCGTACCACAAAAAGCCCGCGTTCAGCACGGTCGCGCCGGCCAGGTAGACCAGGCCGCTCATGCCCGTAAGCCAGGGCAGCGTGGTGACGATCACCAGCAGGATCGTGTAGAACAGGATATGCCAGCGGGTGAAATTCACGCCGTGGGTGACCGGCAGCATGGGGATGTCGACGGCGGCGTAATCGGCGCGGCGGTAGATGGCCAGCGCCCAGAAGTGCGGCGGCGTCCAGGCGAAGATGATCAGGAACAGCAACAATGCGTCGGCGTCGACCTGGCCGGTGACCGAGGTCCAGCCCAGTACCGGCGGCGCGGCGCCGGCGGCACCGCCGATGACGATATTCTGCGGCGTGGCCCGCTTCAGCCAGGTTGTGTAGATCACCGCGTAGCCGATCAGCGACGCGAAGGTCAGCACGGCCGTGAGCACATTGACGAAAACCACCAGGATGATCATCGAGGCAATGCCAATCACGGCTGCGAACACGACCACCCGGGTGCTGGTCAGGTGACCGGTGGGCAGCGGGCGCTCACGGGTGCGTGCCATGACGGCATCGATACGGCGGTCGAGCAGGTGATTGATGGCGGCGGCCGACGACGCGGCCAGGCCAATGCCCGCCGTGCCCGCCAGCAGCGCGTTCCATGGCGGTAGTCCCGTGGTCGCCAGCAACATGCCGACAACGGCCGTGAACACGATCAGTGCCACGACGCGTGGTTTGCACAGCTCCAGGTAGTCCCGCCAGTGACTCATGCTCAGGCCCTTCGTACCGTGGTCCGGGCCAGCAGCCAGACCAGGCAGGCGATCAGCAGCGCCGCCACGCCGTTATGCGCCACCGCGTTGGCCAGCGGCAGCTTCAGGTGAACATTCAGCAGGCCCAGGCAGAACTGCAGTGACACCAGCGTCATCAGCGCTAGTGCGCCGCTGCGCAACTCCTGCCAGTGCATCAGCCTGAGGCCAGTGGCCAGCAGAAACAGCAGGGTGACGATGGCGCCGATCCGGTGAGTGATGTGGATGGCGGCACGCGCCGGCTGGTCAAGGATGCCGCCTTCATAGTTCACGCCCACTTCGCGCGAGACCGTGAACGCACCGGCGAAATCTGTTTCCGGCATCCACTGCCCCGTGCATTTCGGCAGGTCCGGGCAGGCGAGAGCGGCGTAGTTGGCGCTGGTCCAGCCACCCAGGGCGATCTGCAGGACCAGCACACCCAGCGCCGCCAGGACCATTCCGCGCATGCCGGTGATCCGCTCGTACGGCAACCGTCCGCTGCGAAACGCAATCCAGCTCAACAGGCCCAGCGTGGCCATGCCACCCAGCAGGTGACCCATAACGACGATGGGCATCAACTTCAGGGTCACGGTCCACATGCCTAGGGCGGCCTGGAACAGGATCAGCACAAGTGTCACGGCGGCGATTCCCCGCAGTGGCCTGGCCGAGCGCTCGCCGCGCCAGGCCATCCAGTTGATCGCGAGCACCAGCAGGACCAGGGTGCCGGCCAGGTAGCGGTGAACCATCTCGCGCCAGGCCTTGTGGACCTCGACGGGGCGCTCCGGAAAGGCTTCGTTCGCGGCGGATACTTCGTGATGAGCCGTTGGCCAGGTCAGCTTGCCGTAGCAACCCGGCCAGTCCGGGCAGCCCAGGCCGGCGTGGGACAGGCGCACCCAGGCCCCCAGCACGATGACGCACAGGGCCACCACGGCGGCGATCAGGGCCAGGCGGTGGATTTTCGGGCTCATTCTGACGCTCCCTTCAGCAGGCGTTTCAGGTCCTTGTTGATGTCACCCGGTTTGAACCCGGCCGGATAGGCCAGTGCGACCCGTCCCGCAGGGTCGACCAGGAAGACCTTGCCGGTCAAGTCGGCGTCACCGGTGCCGGCCGCGCGCGCGGCGTCACTCAACACGCGCAAGGCACTGTCACCGCGGGTTTCGCCAAAAGCGAAGATGTCCGTATCGCCAAAATCCGCGGCTTCCAGGCGCGCTCCGGGCAGTGTCGGCAGCAAGCCGACGGCCAGGAACGATTGCCGGCGCCCGGCGGCGACGTAGATGGCCGACAGCGCGGTGGCGTCTTCCACGCATCGCGCGTCGCAAGCGGACGGCGCCAGGTAGAGCACCAGCCAATGGCCGGCGACCGGTTTGCTCCAGTCAATCGCGTCGCCCGGCAAGGGCATGGCGGGTTCGACCAGCGCACCACGGTTGGTGGAATGGGCCGGCTCAAACTGCCACCACTTCGACTGCATCAGGATGGCGATGGCCACCGGGCAGAAAAACAGCAGGGCAATGGCGATCAGCGCCAGCCGGTTACGTGTACGTTGTTGCATCATGTTCTCCTGCGGAAGGCCAGCACCAGCCAGCCCCCGATAGCCGTCGCCGCGAGTGCATACCACTGAATGGCGTAGCCGCGGTGGCGGTCTGGGCCCATGGCCACGGGCTGCCAGTCGCGACCGTCCAGCCCGGCGGGGCTGCTCGCGTCAAGATAAAGCACCAGCGGATAGAGGGGCTGCCCCAGTTCCGCTGAAAATCGTTCCATGTCCGGCCAGAGCACACGCCTTGGCCAGGGCGCCGACGCGTCCAGTGCCTGCTCCGGCTCGCCCAGCTTCAGCCCGGGCGTCTTCAAAGGGGCCAGGTGCCCGCGTACGGTCGCCGTTGCGGGCGGCGGCGGCACGTCAGGCAGCTGCATTCGATCACGACCCTGGGACAGCCAGCCGCGATTGACCAGGATGACACGTGCCGCGCCGCGCTCATCGGTCACGTTCATCGGCGCCAGGACATGCACGCCGGGGCGCCCTTCAAACACCTGGTTGTCGACCAGCCAGGCGCGCCCGGTATCAAATGAACCGGCCAGGCTCACCCGGCTAAAACCCATGTCATCGGGTTGGGCGGGCAAGGCCAGCGATTGCTCGCCGGACTCGAAAGCCGCGATGATCTGGTCCTTTTCCACGGCACGACCGGCCTGCCACTGGCCGAGTGCGAGAAAGCCGGCGGCCAGGCTGAACAACACCAGCGTGGATAACAGGGAAGGGCGGAATCGCATGATCCTAGGTCCGGGTATTGACCGGCGGGACATCCGTTATACTCGCCCCACGCGCGATGACTGGCGCGGGTAAACGGAGTGTTCGCTTGATTTCCAAACTGATCATCATCGCCTTTCTCATCGCCATCATCTGGTGCCTGGCCTCGTCGTTCTGGTTCCTGATCAGGGACAAGGGTGAGGGCGACCGCGTGGTCTGGCGCCTGACATGGCGTATCGGGCTGTCGATGCTGCTGTTTGTACTGCTCTGGGTGGCCTACCAGGCCGGCTGGGTCAAGCCTTCAACACCCGGCCCTATTGGCCTGAAACCACCGGCCGAAGCCACGCCCGGGGACGGCTGAGCCGCCCCGGGATGCCGACTGTTGCTCAGAGCACGTAGACGAAAATAAACAGCCCCAGCCAGACCACGTCAACGAAGTGCCAGTACCAGGCCACGGCTTCGAAGCCGAAGTGGTAGTCCGGCTTGAAGTGGCCACGCATGCAGCGAATCATGATCACGAACAGCATGATTGCGCCCAGGGTCACGTGCATGCCGTGAAAACCGGTCAGCATGAAGAACGTCGAACCGTAGATGCCTGAACCCAGCGTCAGGCCCAGGTGGCCGTAGGCTTCCGCGTACTCTTCCACCTGGTAGAACAGGAACAGCGCACCCAGCAGTACCGTCACCGCCAGCCAGATCACCAGCGGCTTACGCTGGTTGGCGCGCAGGGCATGGTGGGCCAGCGTCAGGGTCACGCCCGAGGTCAGCAGGATCAGTGTGTTCAGGAACGGCACGCCAAACGCCGGAATGGTGCCGAAGTCACCACCGACTTCACCCGGGCCGTTGGTCGGCCAGGCCGACACGTAACCCTGCCACAGCAGCTCATTGGTCGCCGCGTTGTTGCCGGCACCGCCCAGCCAGGGCACGGCCAGGGCACGGGCGTAGAACAGCGCACCGAAGAAGCAGGCGAAGAACATCACTTCCGAGAAGATGAACCAGACCATGCCGATGCGGAATGATGCGTCGACCTGGCTGTTGTACATGCCGCCTTCGCTTTCACGAATGACCTGGCCGAACCAGCCAAACACCATGAAAATGATGATGGCCAGGCCAATGTACATACCCCACTCACCGGCGCTGGCGCCGTTCATCCACATGGCGGCGCTGACCAGGGTGGTGGCCAGGCCCAGGGAGCCGACCATCGGCCACTTGGTGCCGTGAGGTACGTAGTAAATGCTGCTATCCGCGTGTTGTCCCATGTTCAGGCCTCTGTGTCCTCTGGGGCGTTCAGGGGGCGCTTTGCGCCACGTCGTTTTCGTCGCCTTCGTTCCGGAAGAACGTATACGACAGGGTCAGTTCCTCGATGTCTTCCGGCAGGTCAGGCTGCAGGAAAAAGTACACCGGCATTTCGCGCTCCTCGCCCGCCGCCAGTTCCTGGCGGGTAAAGCAGAAGCACTCGGTCTTGATGAAGTAACGGGCCGCCCTTGGCGGGGACACGTTGAACGTGGCCATGCCGGCGCTGTCACGCTCCGACGGGTTGCCGGCGAAGTACAGCGCCGTGGTGGCCTCGCCCGTGGTCACCATCATGCTTGACTGCACCGGGCGAAATTCCCAGTCCAGTTTCGAGTTGGTGTTGGCGTCGAAACGCACCTTCACCTGGCGTGGCGCGGCATTGGCCTCGACTTCGCCCGTGGTCTTGATGCCGGCCTGGCCCAGGCCGGTTATCTCGCAGAAGGTGTCATACAGCGGCGGCATCGCGAACACACCGAAGCAGAACATGGCCACGGCCACGACCAGCAGTCGGCCGACCAGGCGGCGGTTGCCACCGCGCTTGGATGACTGTTCGCTCATGCGCCGGACACCCCTTTCCAGATAAACGCGGCGAACACGCCCAGCACCACCACGGCCAGCACCACGGCGGTGCGGCGCGCGGCGGCGCGGCGGCGCGCGATCTCCGGCGTATCAGGCAAACGGCCGCTCATCGCTTCGCTCAGTGCGCCTCGTCGGCGTGCGCGACCATGGTGTCATCCACGGTCGGCGGGTGCGTGAAGGTGTGATGCGGAGCCGGGGAGGGCACTGTCCACTCCAGGCCTTTCGCGCCTTCCCACACCTGCGCCGTGGCCTTCTTCTTGCTGAACCACACGCAGTGGATGATCACACCCACGAAGATCAGCTGGCTGGCGCCAAACAGGAAGCCACCGATAGACGACCACATGTTGAAGTCAGCGAACTGCGGCGAGTAGTCCGGAATACGGCGCGGCATGCCGGCCAGGCCCAGGTAGTGCTGCGGGAAGAACAACACGTTGACGAAGATCGCCGAGCACCAGAAGTGGATCTTGCCCCAGCGCTCCGAGTACATGTTGCCGGTCCACTTCGGCAGCCAGTAGTAGGCGCCCGCCATCAGCGTGAAGACGGCGCCCGGCACCAGCACGTAGTGGAAATGCGCCACCACGAAATAGGTGTCGTGGTACTGCAGGTCGGCGGCGGTAATCGCCAGCATCAGGCCGGACAGGCCGCCGATGGTGAACAGCACGACGAAGCCGATAGCGAACAGCATCGGGGTCTCGAAGGTCATCGAGCCCTTCCACATGGTGGAGACCCAGTTGAAGACCTTCACGCCTGTCGGTACCGCGATCAGCATGGTGGCGTACATGAAGAACAGTTCGCCCTCCAGCGGCATGCCCACGGTGAACATGTGATGCGCCCAGACGATGAACGACAGGAACGCGATCGATGCCGTGGCGTAGACCATCGCGGCGTAGCCAAACAGCGGCTTGCGGCTGAAGGTCGGCAGGATCTCCGAGACCACGCCGAAGGCCGGCAGGATCATGATGTAGACCTCGGGGTGACCGAAGAACCAGAAAATGTGCTGGAACATCACCGGGTCACCGCCACCGGCGGCGTTGAAGAAGCTGGTGCCGAAGAAGTGGTCGGTCAGCAGCATGGTCACCGCGCCCGCCAGCACCGGCATGGCCGCGATCAGCAGGAAGGCGGTGATCAGCCAGGTCCAGACGAACAGCGGCATGCGCAGCAGGGTCATGCCCGGCGCGCGCATGTTGAAGATGGTGGCGATGATGTTGATCGCGCCCATGATCGAGCTGATGCCCATCATGTGCACCGCGAACACCACGAAGGCGAAGCTGGAGCCGGTCTGCAGGCTCAGCGGCGGGTACAGCGTCCAGCCCGCGGCCGGGCCGCCCGAATCCATGAACAGCGTGGACAGCAGCATGGTGAAGGCGAATGGCAGGATCCAGAAGCTCCAGTTGTTCATGCGCGGCAGCGCCATGTCCGGCGCGCCCACCTGCAGCGGGATCATCCAGTTGGCGAAACCGACCCAGGCCGGCATGACCGCGCCGAAGACCATGATCAGCGCGTGCATCGTGGTCATCTGGTTGAAGAAATCCGGGCGAACCAGTTGCATGCCGGGCATGAACAGCTCGGCGCGGATGACCATGGCCATGGCGCCGCCGATGAAGAACATCAGCAGGGCGAAGACCAGGTACAACGTACCGATGTCCTTGTGGTTGGTGGTGAAGACCCAGCGATCCAGGAAGCCTTCCGGCTTGTGATCGTGGTCGTCGTGGGCATCGTGGCTATCGTGACCCGTGATGGTGCCTTCGCTGGCAATCGTGCTCATCGTTCCTGTCCCTCTTTAGTTGCCGGCGGCGCCAGCGGCGGTGTTACCGGCCTGCTGCTGGCTGACCCACGCATCGTATTCGTCGGCGGGCAGGGCCTCGACCACGATCGGCATGAAGCCGTGGTCCATGCCGCACAGCTCCGCGCACTGGCCGCGGTACGTGCCAGCCTCGTTGATTTCCACCCAGCCCTCGTTGATGTAACCGGGCACGGCGTCACGCTTCCAGCCAAAAGCCGGGACCCACCAAGCGTGGATCACGTCGTCCGCCGTGATCAGGAACTTGATCTTGCGACCCACTGGCAGCACCAGCGGGTTGTCGACGTCCAGCAGGTAGTTCTCAACGGTCCGCGGGTCGATGTTTGAACCCAGTTGCCGTGCGGCGTTGGATTCCGCGGTCAGTGAGCTCATGAACGCGATGTCCTGGTCCAGGTACTCGTACTTCCACTTCCACTGGTAGCCGGTGATTTTCACCGTCATCTCGGCGCCGCCGGGGGATTCCATCTGCACCAACGCGGAGGTGCCGGGAATGGCCATGCCAACCAGGATCAGCACCGGGATGACCGTCCAGGCGATTTCCGCCTTGGTGCTGTGGCTGAACTGTGCAGCCTCGTGACCTTTGGACTTACGGTGCAGCACGATCGACGTGAACATGGCGGTAAACACCAGGATGCCGATGACCACGCACACCCACAGGATGATCATGTGCAGGTTGTAGTGCGTTTCCGCCAGCGAGGACACGCCCCGCGTCATGTTGATCTCGTTGCCCGTGTGCGCCGGGGCGACGAGCAGGAGCCAGAAAGCGGCGATAACGGCAACCAGCACAGCAAGGCTGACGATGAATGTATTCTGTTTTTTCATGAAAACGACCTGATCCTAGAGCGGTCGAACGCCGGACGGGGTCATATACAGACCGCGTTTTAACCGGATGAATTGGACCTTTGGGAGTCGTAAAACGACTGGGTAATGCCAGCGCAACATTGTAACTTTCGCGACGTTCGCCGGGCAAGAAGGAAAACACTTTCGGGCTTGGCTGAATGTGGGCGCCTGCTTAAACTGTGCCCCCGGCCAACGCCGGCTGCCCAGGAAACCCGCCCATGACCACTGAACAGCCCTCCGCATACCTGGAGAAGGACGCTCCCCGGACCGACGCAATGGAGGCGGCGATCGACGCCCTCTACCTGGCCGACGAGGATGCCGTGCTGCCGGCACTGCTGGAACAGGCCCGGCTGGATTCCCGCGCCCGCGAACGGGTACGGGACCGGGCCGAGACCCTGGTCGCCGCGGTACGCGCCCGCAAACAGGACCAGAACGCGCTCGAGGCCTTCATGGCGGAGTATGACCTGTCCACGGAAGAGGGCGTGGTACTGATGTGCCTGGCCGAGGCGCTGCTGCGTGTGCCCGATGACGACACCGCCGAGAAACTGATCGCCAGCAAGCTGTCGGCCGCGGACTGGGAGTCCCACCTGGGGCGCAGTGCTTCCGTGCTGGTCAACGCGTCGACGTTCGGGCTGATGCTGACCGGACGGCTGGTCCGCCTGGGCCGTGACAGCCGCAAGGATTTCCGTGGCGCGTTGCGCCGGCTGGTGAACCGTAGCGGTGAGCCGGTGGTGCGCGGCGCCATACGCCAGGCCATGCGCATCATGGGGCACCAGTACGTGATGGGGCGTGATATCCAGTCCGCACTGGAACGTTCCCGCAAGAAGCGCAACCGCGAATACCGATACTCATTCGACATGCTGGGCGAAGCGGCGCTGACCGCCGCCGACGCGGAGCGTTACCTGCAGGCTTACCGCGACGCAATCCGCGTGGTCGGCGCTCAACGCGGTGACGAGGACATCTTCGCCGCGCCCAGCGTGTCGGTGAAACTCTCCGCGCTGCATCCGCGCTACGAGTTTGCCCAACGCGAGCGGGTGCTGAATGAACTCGCACCCAAGCTGCTGTCACTGGCCATGTTGGCGCGTGAGCGCGACGTGGCGCTGACCGTCGATGCCGAGGAAGCCAACCGCCTGGCGCTGGCCCTGGAGCTGTTCTCCGGCGTGCTGGACGACCCCGGCATGAAGGGCTGGAACGGCCTGGGCCTGGCGGTGCAGTGTTACCAGAAGATGAGTTCGGCCGTGTTCGATTACCTGGCCGACCTGGCGCGGCGCAGCGGGCACCGTATCCCGGTCAGGCTGGTCAAGGGTGCCTACTGGGATACCGAGATCAAGCACGCGCAGGTGGAAGGGCACCCGGGCTATCCGGTGTTCACCCGCAAGGCCAATACCGACGTCTCGTACATCGCCTGCGCCCGCAAGGTGCTGGCCGATCGCCAGGCGTTCTACCCGCAGTTCGCCACCCACAACGCACAGACGATTGCCACGATCACGGAGCTGGCCGGCGACCGGCTGGATTACGAGTTCCAGCGCCTGCACGGCATGGGCGAAGACCTCTACGGCGAGGTGCTGGGCACCACGGGCTATAACCATGCCTGCCGCGTCTACGCGCCGGTGGGCAGCCACCAGGACCTGCTGCCTTACCTGGTGCGCCGTTTGCTTGAAAACGGCGCCAACACCTCGTTCGTCAATCGCCTGGTCGATGAACGCCTGCCGATCGGGCAGGTGGCCGAGGACCCGGTAGAGAAGGCCGCCGCCAACGAGGCCGTGGCCCACCCCGGCATTGTATTGCCACGGGACCTGTATGGTGCGTCACGACGTAATTCGGCCGGTGTTAACCTGGCAGATCGCGCCGCGCGCGCGCAGTTGGCGACGGCGATCGCTGAAGCCGCGGCACGGGACTGGGTGTCGCAGCCGATGCTGGGTGGCGAGGCGTCACCTGGAAACCCGGTATTCCGCGACTGTCATGACCCTTCGCATCCTGGCCGCGTGGTCGGTCGCGCCACCGATGCCAGCGCGGAGGATGTCGACCGGGCGCTGGATATTGCGCGTGAGTTCGCGCCGACCTGGGACGCGACGCCTGCGGATGACCGGGCCGATGCCCTGGACCGGGCCGCGGACCTGTTCGAGGAACACCTGCCGGAGTTCATGGCGCTGTGTGCCCGCGAAGCCGGCAAGACGGTCAACGACGCCGTCGCGGAAGTCAGGGAAGCCGTCGATTTCCTGCGCTATTACGCGCACGGGGCCCGGGAGCAGTTTAGCCAGCCGGTCCAGTTGCCAGGGCCGACCGGTGAATCAAATGCCCTGTCGCTGCATGGCCGTGGCGTGTTCGCCTGCATCAGCCCCTGGAATTTCCCGTTGGCGATTTTCACCGGCCAGGTCTCGGCGGCGCTGGCGGCGGGCAACGCGGTCATCGCCAAGCCGGCGGAACAGACGCCGCTGGTCGCGGCCCGCGCGGTCGAGCTGCTGTACCAGGCGGGCATCCCGCACGCCGCACTACAGTACCTTCCCGGTGAGGGGGCAGTGGTCGGAGCACGGTTAACCCGCGACGACCGCGTCGACGGGGTGGCCTTTACTGGCTCCACGGAAACCGCGCGGCTGATCAACCGTAGCCTTGCCGCGCGCGAATCGGCACTGGCGACCCTGGTGGCGGAAACCGGTGGCCAGAACGCGATGCTGGTCGACTCCACGGCCTTGCCGGAGCAGGTGGTTAAAGATGTCATTGGCAGTGCGTTTCTGAGTGCCGGGCAACGTTGCTCCGCGCTGCGCGTGCTGTTCCTGCAAAAGGATATCGCCGACCACGTGCTGGACATGCTGGCCGGGGCCATGGATGAGCTCAGCATCGGCGACCCGGCGCTGCTGTCGACCGATATCGGCCCCGTGATTGATACCGATGCGCTGGCAATGCTGCAGGCCCATGCCGAACGCATGGCCACGGAGGGCAGGCTGGTTGCCCGGGCACCGCTGGATCCGCAGTTGCAAGGGCATTTCTTCGCGCCCTGCGCCTTCGAAATTGACGATATCAACCGCCTGGGGCGTGAAGTCTTCGGCCCGATCCTGCACGTGGTGCGTTATCGCGCCCGCGACCTTGACCAGGTGGTCGATGCCATCAACGGGACCGGATATGGCCTGACGCTGGGCGTGCACAGCCGTAACGAGGACACGCAGGCGCGAATCGCGAGCCGGGTCCGGGTAGGCAATTGCTATATTAACCGGACGATGACCGGCGCCGTCGTGGGGGTGCAGCCCTTTGGCGGTGAGCGGTTGTCCGGAACTGGCCCGAAGGCGGGCGGTCCACATTACCTGGCGAGGTTCGCGACCGAGCGGACCCTGACAATCAACACGGCGGCGGTGGGTGGCAATGCCAGCCTGCTGGCGATGGAAAACTGAGCGGCTTGTATCTCAAATACTTCGGACTGGCGGAAACGCCATTCTCCATAACGCCCGACCCGACGTTCATTTACCTGAGTCGGCGACACCGCGAGGCCTTCGCGCACCTGCTCTATGGCGTGGGGCAGGGTGGCAGTGGCGGTTTCGTGCAGCTGACCGGCGAAGTCGGGACCGGCAAGACCACGCTGTGCCGGGCGCTGCTGGAACAGGTGTCGGAGGACACCCATGTCGCCCTGGTCCTGAATCCGCTAATGAACCCGGTGGAGATGCTCGAGGCCATTTGCGAGGAACTGGCCATAGACATCGACGGCGCGCGCGGCAGCGCCAAGTCGCTGGTCGACCGGCTGAACGTGTTTCTGCTGGATGTGCACGAACGCGGTGGTCGCACCGTGGTGGTCATCGACGAGGCCCAGAACCTGAGCCCGGAGTCGCTTGAGCAGGTCCGCCTGCTGACCAACCTGGAAACCCGCAAGGACAAGCTGCTGCAGATTATCCTGCTGGGCCAGCCGGAACTGCGTGAGCTGCTGCAGCGGCGCGACCTGCGCCAGCTGGCGCAGCGCATTACCGCGCGCTACCACCTGGCACCGCTGGACCGGGAAGAGACCGGGCATTACGTAGCGCACCGGCTGGAAGTCGCCGGCGCCAACCGCAACCTGTTTTCCCGCGCGGGGCTTAACGCCCTGTACCAGCGGTCCGGCGGCGTGCCGCGGTTAATCAATATCATTGCCGACCGGGCATTAGCGGGCGCCTATGCCCGCGAGCGCGAGCGCGGGGACGCGCGCCTGGTCCATGCGGCGGCTGACGAAGTCCAACTGGGTGAGCCGGGTGTGCACCGGTCGCGTTGGCCCTGGCTGGCTGCGGCGGCCGTGCTGGTGGGCATTGCGCTGGCCGTCAGCTGGCAGGCGACCCGCCAGGGCACACCGCCTGGACCTTCGGTTGCCACGGTAGAGCCGGTGACCATGCCGGATACGCAGGCGCCTGAACCGGCCCTGCCGGCCCAGGAAAACATCACGGCTGGGGACGCCCAGGCCGCGCCCCGGGCGGTGACCGAAATCACCGATGAATGGCTCCTGGCCGCCAGCGCGGCGGCCTGGCCGTCACTGGCCACGGCCTGGGGCCGGCCGGCGGATGCCGCACTGGTCCAGGCCAGTTGCCGTGGCCAGGAGGGCCTGGGTTATGCCTGTGTCAGGGAACAGGGGACCTGGTCACGTATCCTGCAGATTGGTTTGCCAGTCATCATTGAGCTGGAGGGCAACGCGGCGACGCCCGTGATGCTGGCCGGTATCGATGGTGACACCCTGTTGACCGGATCCGGTGAGCGGATCAGCCGCCAGGCGCTCGAATCGCGATGGTTCGGGTCGTTCCTGGTGGCCTGGCCGCAGGCGTCCGCATGGCCCAGGCAGGTGTCCGCCGGCGACTCGGGTCCGGTGGTGGACCGGCTCATGGCCATGGCGGCACTGGCCGACACGCCTTACCGGGGTGCGCCCGGTTTCGGGCCCGAGTTCGAGGCCTGGCTGCGCGACTTCCAGCGACGCCACGGACTGGATGTGGATGGTATCGTCGGCCCGCGAACGCTGCTGTACCTGATGCGATTTTCAATTGAACAACCACGGCTCGACACCGGGTTCGTGAGCGGAGCCTGAACCATGTCGATTCTGCTCGATGCACTGAAGAAATCCGAACGGCGCCAGCGCCTGGGGGAGGCCCCCAGCCTGGCGACTGACGCCGGGGAGCCGGGCGGCCCCCAGGGTGATCGCACGGGCTCTGCCTGGCGGTATGCCGTAGTCGTCGTTCCCGTGTTGGCCTGTATCGGCTGGCTGGCGTGGCAACAGTATGCGCCGTTGGGTGAGTCAGTCGGCCAGGAGCGCCGCGTGGCTGCGGCCGAAGCAGCGGGCGTTGCCGATGATGTTGCTGGCGAGAATACATCATCGCCCAATACCGCCGATATCGATGGCCGTGAAGTCACAGCCAATGAGGCCCGGGTGGTTACCCGCCGCTCACCGGTTGAAGACTTGCCGGATTCGCCGAGCCTGGCCAGGGCGCCCGACAGTGATGAAGGCGAATCACCGAGCGCCGACGCGACAGCATCGGCCGAAGAAATGACGCCCCTGCGCGAACCATCACCGGTAACCGAGTCGGCTGAAGTGCAGCGCACAGAATCCCGTCCTGATGAAACCCGCGCCCGTGAATCTTTTGATGACGCGAATCATGGCGACGGCGCGGACGGGCAGGCGCGGGCCCAGGTGCTGACCTATTGGGAGTTGCCCGGCTCCGTGCGCAACGGCCTGCCGCCACTGGCCGTGACCGTAATGGTGTACTCCGATGAGCCTGCTAACCGGTTCGCGCTGGTCGATGGCCGGCGCCTGGGTGAGGGGGATGATGCCGGCTCGGGTGTCATGCTGGTGCGCATCCGGCGCGATGGCGTGGTGTTCCGCAAAGGCGCGTACCGCTTCCTGGTCAAGCCCTGACCGCAATGGCGTCGGCCTGGGGCAAGGGGCGGGAAAAGCGGCTGTTCGAACGCCGTAGCGGCTTGCCGTTGGTGACCCTGTTGCTGACGGTGCTCTGCCTGGCCGTTTACATCCTCATTGCGTTACTTCCGCCGCTGCAACACCGGATCGTCATCGAGGTCGCCGGGGTTAACCCCAGCTCGATGGCCAGGGCCTTTGCAATGCCGGTGAGCGAGTGGCATGCGGCGACCTTCCGGCCGTTGCTGGCGGCACTGTTCGTGCACGTTGAGTTCCTGCACCTGCTGGGTAACCTGGCCTACCTGTGGGTTTTCGGCATTCCGATCGAGCGATTGCGCGGGGCACTGTTTCTCCTGCTGGTGTTCATCCTTGGCGGGGCGGGCGCCTACCTGATCCTGGCGCAACGCCTGCCCCAGGTCGATACCATCGTGATTGGCGCGAGCGGTGCGGTATCCGCGGTGCTGGGCGCCTACCTGGGACTGTTCCCGGGGCGCCAGATTGGCCTTTACCTGCCGTTGGGGCTGGTCGTGCAATCCGTTCGCGTGCCCGCGCTGCTGGTCATTGGCTCCTGGTTCGCATTGCAGTTGCTTTACTCCATGGTCGGCCCCATTTCCGGAATGATGGCCTGGTGGATCCACCTGACGGGGTTCGCGCTCGGCCTGATGCTGGCGCTGTTGGCGCGGGCGGCCAGTCACTTCCGGCCACGCCGCTACTGAATTCCTTGGGGAACTGTTCGCATGTCGTCCAAAACGCTATACCGGGTTGCTTTTCTCAGTCACGGAAAGGTCTACGAAATCTACTGTACCGGCGTGGTGTCCAGCGGACTCTGGGGCTTTGTCGAGGTTTCCGGGCTGGTATTTGATGACGCCGGCGCGGTCGTGGTCGACCCCACCGAGGAGAAGCTGCGCGACGAATTTGCCGATGTCGAGGTCCTGCACCTGCCGATGCAGTCGGTGCTGAGGATCGAGCAGGTCCGCCGCAAGGGCCAGTCGGTGATCCGCGACCGTGAGTCCGGAGAAAAGGTGACCCCGTTCCCCCTGTCAGGCCCCGGTCGCCAGGGCAGCTGATTCCGGCTCGGGCGGGTCAGTCTTCAGGGCCGACATCGCCGCCCCGATCACGGGGTCATTGACGTCGCCCGTTGGGTGCAGCCCACCCCGAATTTCGATATTCGGTTTGATTCCAGACTGGTCGATTTCCCGCCCGGACGGCGTGTAATAGCGCGCCGTCGTGAACTTCAGCGCCGAGCCGTTGTGCAAACGCACCACGGACTGCACGGTACCCTTGCCGAAGCTGGTCCGTCCCAGGACGATGGCGCGGCCATGGTCCTGCAACGACCCGGCCAGGATCTCGGCCGAAGACGCCGTCAGCGAGCTGGTCAGCACCGCGACCCGGGCCTGGGGGCGCCACTGGCCGGGCTGGGCGACGTAGCTCATCCGCGTCGACGGCGTACGCCCCCGCGTTTCGACCACCAGGCCACTTTCGAGAAATCCGTCGGCCACGGCCAGCGCCGAGGTCAGGACCCCACCGCGGTTGTCGCGCAGGTCGATGATGATGCGGCTCGCCTCAATTGCGCCCGGCTGCTGCCCCAGCTGTTCGAGTTCATGCTCGAAATCACGGTCCGTGTGGTCATTGAAGTGGCTGATGGCGAGATAGGCCGTTCCGGGTTCCAGCCACTGGCCGCTGACACTGTCGACGGGCACATAGGCGCGTTCGATGTCAATGGTGCGTTTCGCGCCACTGCGGTCGCGGATGCGCAGCGTCACGGTCGTGCCCGGCTCGCCGTCCAGGGCCTGCAGCGAGGTGTCCAGCCGACGGCCGCGCACGGGTTCGCCATCGACGGCGAGTAACTGGTCGCCGGGTTCAAGCCCCGCGATCTCGGCTGGTGAGTCAGGGGCGATTGCATCGACAAAGAGCCGCTTCTCGTTCACCTCGAACGTTGCGCCGATGCCGCCCTGGCGACCACGGGAACTGTCGTTATGGGCCTGGAAGCGGCTGGCCGGCAGCCAGCCGGAATGCTCGTCCAGCCCGGCGACCAGGCCGGCCATGGCGCTGTGTAACAGGTCGTCCTCGCCGATCTCGTCGACGTAGTTGTCGCGGATCAGCTGAACCATGTCGGACAGCGTGCGCAAATCATCCAGCCGTGAGCTGTCTTCAGCTGGGGCTTCGGCATGGCCATTCGAGGGCAGGGCGCTGGCCAGCAGGGCCAGGCAGGCGAGGATGCGTGTCGCGGTCAGGTGCATGGCGGTCTCTCAGTTTCGATCAATCCAGGCGGCGGGGTCGACGGCGCTGCCGTCGTGGCGCAGTTCGAAATAGACACCTTCCGACTGCCCCGTGTTCCGTCCGGACTGGGCGATGGTGCGCCCGGCCGGGACCCAGTCGCCCACCTCCGCCAGCAATGCCTCATTATGGCCATACAGGCTCATGAAGCCGTCGCCGTGGTCGATGATCAGCAGCAGGCCGTAGCCACGCAACCAGTCCGCGTAGGCGACCCGTCCATAGGCAATGGCGTTGACGTCGGTGCCCGCCGGGGCGCTGATCAGCCAGCCCTGCCAGCGCAGGCCGGCGGTGCGAGGTTGGCCATAGGCCGCGGCGACACGGCCCCGGACCGGCATGGGAAGCTGGCCTTTCAGTTCGGTGGGGTGCAGGCCTCCGCCCAGGTCGCTGGGGATGTCGGCCAGGCTGTCGTCCAGTCGCTCAAGCAGGGTCTCCAGGTCGGCGCGGTCACGCTGCAGGGTTTGCAGCCGTGTTTCACCCTCGTCCAGCGCCGCCTCGATGGCGGCCAGGGTCAGGGCCTGCTGCTCACGCTGGCCGCGAAGCTCGTCCTCCGCGGCGCGATGTGCTGCTTCCGCCTGCGCCAGTTCGGCCAGTTCGGCTTCGATCGCGGCGGTCATGGCGTCCAGGTCGTCGAGGGCGGCTTCGAGCGCATGAATCTGCTCGCCCTGGGCGTTGCTGAGGTGCTCGTAGTAAGCCAGCAGGCGCTGCACGCGGGACGGGTCGTCCTGGTTCAGCAGCAGCTTGATGCGTGATTCGCGCCCGGCACGCCAGGCCGCCAGGACCTGCGCTTCCAGCCGGTCACCGCTGTCGGCCAGGCGGTCGATGTACGCCAGACGCTCGGCCTCCAGCCGAACAACTTCGGCATCATGGTCAGCGCGCGTGCTGGCCAGCTCGCGGTTGCGCCGGGCTGCATCCTGCAGGGCCAGGTCGATTGTTTTCAGCGCGGCCTGCTCGTCGCCCTGGCGCGCGCGTTCCTGTTCCAGTTCGGCCTGCAGGCGGGCGATGTCCGCATTGACCGAATCCAGTCGTTGCTGCGTATCTTCGCGCTCGTCGGCGGCATGGGCCGTTGCGGCCAGGAGCAAAACCAGGCCGACGAGCGCGATCCGTGTCACCGCGAGGCTCAACCGTTGCCGTTCTGCCCGTCGTCCAGGTGAACCAGGTTGCGCCCGGTCATGGCGGCCGGTTGGGTCAGCTTCAACAGGTGCAGCATTGTCGGCGCGATGTCACGCAGGCTGCCGTTGTCCTCGAGCCGGGCCGCGCGGCCGCGGTACACCAGCGGCACTGGGTTGGTGGTGTGGGCGGTGTGCGACTGGCCGGAGTGGGGGTCTGACATCTGCTCGACATTGCCGTGGTCGGCGGTCAGCAGCAGTTCGCCGCCGGTCGCGTCAAGCGCCGCGCAGACACGGCCGATAACGGCGTCAACGGCTTCCACGGCCGCCATGGCCGCGTCCATCTTGCCGCTGTGTCCGACCATGTCGGGGTTGGCGACATTGCAGATGATGACGTCGAAGTCACCGGAGCGGATGCTCGTATCCAGCGCCTCGGCCAGTTCCGGTGCGCTCATTTCCGGCTGCAGGTCATACGTGGCCACCCTGGGTGAGGGGATCAGGATGCGCTGCTCACCTGCGAAGGGTTCCTCGCGGCCACCGTTCAGGAAGAACGTGACGTGTGCGTACTTCTCGGTTTCCGCGGCCCGCAGCTGGCGCAGGCCCTCGCGTGACAGCACTTCGCCCAGCAGGTCGCTCAGCGATTCCGGCGGAAACGCGATCGAAGCGGGCAGGCCGGCGATGTACTCGGTCATGCAGACATAGGCCGACAGATCGGGCACGCGGCGCTCGAAGCCATCGAAGCCCGGCTCGCGAAAGGCCCGGCTGATCTGGCGGGCGCGGTCGGCACGGAAGTTCACGAAAATCACGGCGTCGCCATCGGCAATACCGGCGTAATCGCCGATCACCGTGGGCGCCACAAACTCGTCGTTCTCGTCGCGGCCATAGGCAGCGCCCAGTGCCTCGCCGGCCGAACCGGCACTGTAGGTTGAGTCGGCTTCAACGATGGCCTTCCATGCCCTCTCAACGCGGTCCCAGCGCTGGTCGCGGTCCATGGCGTAATAGCGCCCGGTCACGGTGGCGTAAGCGGCACCCTCGATGCCGTCCAGCGTCGACTGCATGGCTGCCAGCGACGGCTGGGCACTGCGTGGCGGTGTGTCGCGCCCGTCCAGGAAGGCGTGTACGCGGATGCGCCCGGCGCCCTTGCTGGCCGCCATTTCGACGACGGCGCGGAAGTGTTCCTCGTGGCTGTGAACGCCGCCCGGAGACAGCAGTCCCATGATATGCACGGTGTGCCCCGTGGCCTGGGCCGCTTCGATGGCGTCGACCAATACAGCGTTTTCGGTGATTTCCCCGGACTTGACCGCCTGGGTGATGCGGGTGAAGTCCTGGTAGACCACGCGCCCGGCGCCGATATTCATGTGCCCGACCTCGGAGTTGCCCATCTGCCCGGCGGGCAGGCCGACGGACTCGCCGGACGTGTCAATCAACGTGTGCGCGGCGGTGTCCCACAGCGTGTCCCAGTTCGGCGTGTTGGCCTGGCTGATGGCGTTGTCCGGGCCGGGCTCGCGGTAGCCCCAGCCGTCGAGAATCATGAGTACCAGTGGAGAATTTGACATGGGTCGGGTGGTTTCCGGTTTGAAAGTGTTCAAGTGATGTCGCCGGTGGACTTGCAAAACCATCCGGTCGCCACCAGATGATGCTCACCCGCCGGAGCATGGCGAAAAACGGCATTATCACAAAGGCACAACCATGCAGCAATTGATGGAGTTCATTGGTAATCACATCCTGTTGTCAGGCGGCTTCCTGGCGGTACTGGTGTTGCTGGTGGCGACCGAGGTCATGCGTCGTGGCCAGCGTTTCCGGACCCTGGGCCCGGCCGAGGCGGTGGCTTTCATGAACCGCAACAACGCGGCCGTGCTGGATGTGTCATCGGCCGCCGATTTCAATCGCGGCCACATCCTGGGCGCCCGTAATGTGCCGGTATCGGCGCTGGACAACCCGGACAAGCAGGTCGCCAAGCTGGTGTCCGGCCCCCTGCTGGTGGTCTGCAAGAACGGCCAGGCCGCGCCGCAGGCCGCGCAGAAACTGATCAAGGCCGGGGCGGAGGACGTCGTTGTCCTGCGCGGCGGCATGGCCCAGTGGGCCTCGGACCAGTTCCCGGTGACCCGGGCCTGAACTGGCCAACCCGCCCCGCGGGGTGGGATAATTTTACTTTGGCCCGGGTACGGCCCGGCGCCACTTTCAAACCAACCTAAAGAGATTTTTAGTCATGGCAGAAGAGCAGAACGAGATTCCCGCGGCCGCGGCCGAACAGCCGGCCACCGGCGCCCGCTTCCAGTTGCAGAAGCTGTACGTCAAGGATGTGTCCTTTGAGGTTCCCGGCGCGCCGCAGGTGTTCCAGGAAGAGGGTGCGGCGGAAATCAAGCTGAACCTGGCCCAGCGCGTTAACAACGTTGGCGAAGGCCTGTATGAAGTGGTGCTGTCGGTGACCGTCACCGCAACGTCAAAGGACAAGACCGCATACCTGGCCGAAGTGCACCAGGCCGGCCTGTTCGGCATCAACGGCCTGGAAGAAGCGCAGTTGCAGGCCGCGCTGAACACCCTGTGCCCGCACTCGCTGTTCCCGTACGCGGCCCGCACCATCACCGGCCTGGTGGCCGATGGCGGTTTCCCGCCGCTGGTGCTGCAGCCGATCAACTTCGATCACGTCTACCAGCAGCGCCTGCAGGAAGCGCAGATGCAGCAGGCTGCGGGTGACATCGAAGCCGGCAACGCCTGAGGCGTGACCCGGAACACCACATGAGCCGCGCCGCGACCGCCATCGGCGTTCTCGGCGCCGGTTCGTGGGGTACCGCGCTGGCCATCCAGCTGGCGCGGAACGGCCAGGCCGTGTCACTCTGGGCGCGAGACCCGGAGCACGTCGCGGCCATGGCGGCTGACCGGCGCAATGCCCGGTACCTGCCCGATAACGCATTTCCAGACGGGCTCCAGCCCACGGCAGATTTCGATGCCGCCGTGGCGGCAGGGGACGTGGTGCTGGTGGCCGCGCCCAGCCATGCCTTCGCCGATACCATCACCCGGCTGCAGCCGCTGCTCCAACCGGGGCAGGGCATCGTCTGGGCCTGCAAGGGTTTCGAGCCCGGCACCGGACGCCTGTTGCATGAAGTAGCCCAGAAGCAACTGGGTGATGACGTCCCGCTGGGGGCCATCACCGGGCCCAGTTTCGCCCGCGAAGTTGCCATGGGCCTGCCTACCGCGGTTACCGTGGCCGCTTTCGATGAAGATTTCAGCCGTGAGGTTGCCCAGCGGCTGCATGGCGAGGCCTTCCGTGCCTATACCTCCACCGACATGGTTGGCGCCGAGCTCGGTGGTGCGGTCAAGAACGTGCTGGCCGTGGCCACCGGCATTGCCGATGGCATGGGGCTGGGTGATAACGCCCGCGCCGCGCTGGTGACCCGGGGCCTGGCGGAGATGATGCGCCTGGGTGAGGCCATGGGCGCCCGCCCGGAAACCCTGACCGGCCTTGCCGGCATGGGCGACCTGGTGCTGACCTGCACGGGCGACCTGTCGAGAAACCGCCGCCTTGGCCTGGCGCTGGGTCGTGGCGACGATATCGAGACCGCGGTCAGGGACATCGGCCAGGTGGTCGAAGGGATCGGTACTTCGACTGAAGTCAGGCGCCTGTCAAAGGCGCACGATGTCAGTATGCCGATCTCCCGGGAGGTCTTCGGCATCATTCACCAGGGTCAGGATCCCAAGGCCTGCGTCCGTCGTTTGCTCGCGCGCGACCAGAAGCCCGAACACGCGTCCTGACCGCCGGAACGGCGGTTTGCGACGAAACGAACATCCCGCAAACCCGCATCGCATCGTCAGGGCGGATCAACCGGCTGTCGTTGTGTGCTCCCTTGGCGTCGCCTATGTTCCTGTAAAAGAAGAGGAAAGCGTGAAATGAGCAAGGCCCGAAAAGGCGGCTCACGGCATTTGACAGCCCCCCAAAGCAGGCGTATCTTGTGACTCCTTGGCACAATATCTTGTGTCCGGCGCAAACAAAGAGGCACAAGCACTTGTGCCGACAAACCAAGCAAAACCAAATAATTGGGTGGGAGAGTTCATGAGCAGTGTCCAAGCCGAGTCATCCGTGACTGATTCGCAAGCGATTCCTCTCCAGCCAGCGTCCTGGGACATCTGGGACAAGAAGTACCGGCTGAAGTCCAAAACAGGGGAAATTATCGATCACACCATTGACGACACGTACAAGCGTGTCGCGCGCGCCTTGTCGCGGGTGGAAAAGGGCAAGGAACTGCGCGAGAAATGGTACGAGGCGTTTCTGTGGGCGCTGCGCCGCGGCGCGATTCCCGCCGGGCGCATCACCTCGAACGCAGGGGCCGAGGCGCACAAGCCGGCCACATCCACCATCAACTGCACCGTGTCGGGCACCATTCATGATTCAATGAACGGCATCCTGGACAAGGTCCACGAGGCCGGCCTGACGTTGAAGGCCGGTTGCGGCATTGGCTACGAGTTCTCGACGCTGCGCCCGAAAGGCGCTTACGTGTCGGGTGCCGGCGCTTACACCTCCGGGCCGCTCAGCTTCATGGATATCTACGACAAGATGTGCTTCACCGTGTCGTCGGCCGGTGGCCGCCGCGGTGCGCAGATGGCGACCTTCGAGGTCGGCCACCCTGACGTCATGGAGTTCATCCGAGCAAAGCGTGAAGACGGCCGCCTGCGCCAGTTCAATTGCTCGTTGCTGATCACCGATGAATTCATGGACGCGGTGCGCGAGGGTGGCGAGTGGCCGCTGGCGTTCCCGCTGGCCAGCGACGAGTCCGGTGATTTTGACCTGGATGACCCGGAACAGGTGCTCTGGCGCGAATGGCCGGTCACCGATGACTATGTTACCCGCGAGGATGGCCTGGTCGCCTGCCGCATCTACAAGCGCATACCGGCGCGCCGGGTGTGGGACATGATCATGTCCTCCACCTACGACTTCGCCGAGCCGGGTTTCATCCTCGTCGACCGCATCAACGAGATGAACAACAACTGGTTCTGCGAGAACATTCGCGCCACTAACCCCTGTGGCGAGCAGCCTCTGCCGCCTTACGGCGCCTGCCTGCTGGGTTCGGTCAACCTGACCCGGTTCGTCACCGACCCGTTCACGGCCCAGGCGGCGTTCGACTGGGACGAGTACCGCAAGGTGGTCAAGGTGTTCACGCGCATGCTCGACAACGTGGTCGAGATCAACGGCCTGCCGCTGGAAAAGCAGCGTGACGAGATCATGCGCAAGCGCCGTCATGGTATGGGCTTCCTCGGCCTGGGGTCGACGCTGACCCTGCTGGGCATGAAGTACGGCGAAGCCGAATCAGTCGATTTCACCGAGAAGGTGGCGCGTGAAATGGCACTTGCCGGCTGGGAAGAGTCGCTGGAGTTGGGGCGCGAGAAAGGCATTGCACCCATCATGGACGAGACCTTCGAGGTCACCGGTGACATGCTGCGCCGGCGCCCGGAAATGCAGGCCGATGGTTACAAGGTGGGCGATACCGTCCCGGGTCGTGTGCTGCACGCGAAATACAGCCGTTACATGCAGCGCGTGGCCCAGCATGCGCCGGAACTGGTCGAGGCGCTGATTGCCGAAGGCGGGCGCTTCACGCACCACACCTCGATCGCGCCCACCGGCACGATCTCGCTGTCACTGGCCAACAATGTGTCCAACGGCATCGAGCCCAGCTTCGCGCATCACTACAACCGCAACGTCATTCGTGAAGGCCGCAAGACCAAGGAAAAGGTCGAGGTGCTCAGTTACGAGTTGCTGGCCTATCGTGAACTGGTTGACGCCCAGGCCATGCCGGACGGGGCGGATGCCGAGCATGGACTTCCCGATTATTTCATTGCCTCGGACGCCGTCAGCCCGGACCAGCACGTCGATATCCAGGCCGCCGCGCAGTTGTGGGTCGATTCCAGTATCTCCAAGACCGCCAATGTGCCGACGGATTACCCGTACGAGGATTTCAAGGACATCTACACCTACGCGCACGGCAAGGGCCTGAAGGGCTGCACCACGTTCCGCTTCAACCCGGAAGCGTTCCAGGGCGTGCTGGTCAAGGACCAGGACCTGGCGAACACCACTTACCGCTTCGTGCTCGAAGACGGCAACGTGGTCGAGGTGAAGGGCGACGAAGAGATCGAGTACGACGGTGAGACCCATACCGCCGCGAACCTGTTCGATGCCCTGAAAGAAGGTTACTACGGCAAGTTCTGAGAACGGCCGTCGAGAGAGAAGCTCACATGTCCATCAAAATAGACAACAAGATCGTCGGCTACGAAGTGGCCAAGCCCGAAGACAAGGCGCCAAAAGGCAAGCCGGAAGCCGAGGAACGCACGCGCGCAAAGGTCATTCGCATGACCGAGCAGGTGCAGCGCCCGGAAGGCTACGAGGCGCTTGAAGGCTCGACCTACAAGATCAAGACGCCGCTTGATGAGCACGCCATGTACGTGACCATCAACGACATCGTGCTCAACCCGGGGACCGAGCACGAGCAGCGCCGGCCGTTCGAGATCTTCATCAATTCCAAGAACATGGATCACTTCCAGTGGATCGTCGCGCTGACGCGGCTGATGTCCGCGGTATTCCGCAAGGGCGGGGACGTGACGTTCCTGGCCGAGGAATTGCAGGCCGTGTTCGACCCCAAGGGTGGGTACTTCAAGCCGGGTGGCAAGTTCATGCCGTCCATCATCGCTGAGATCGGCGCGGTGATTGAGCATCACCTGCAGAAGATCGGCCTGATGGAGAAGGAGCAGTTGTCCGAGCAGCAGATGCTGATGCTCGACCAGAAGCGCGCGGAGGCCGAGGCCGCGGGTCAAAAAAAAACGCTGACTGATACGAACCAGGCAGCCGGAGAGGATTCGGGTTACCCGGCCTCGGCCTCTTTGTGCACCAAGTGCAACACCAAGGCCATGGTCATCATGGACAACTGCGCTACCTGCCTGTCCTGCGGTTACAGCAAGTGCGGCTAGGGTCGGTCCGACGGAAGTCGGATTGACTCCGTGGAAGGGGGAGGAAAATGACAGGAGTTGGAATCAGGTATTTCCTGTACCTTTTGTCGACCTATTTTTTGGGTGAGGTGCTCATTCTTGAAACGCGCCTGCTCGGTCCTGCAGATATGTATTCTGAATGGGGAATTGTCGAACGCCTTCATTCGGGCATGCTCTTCCTGGCCGTCATTTTCGCACTGATCAGCGCCTGGAGGTCGCCAACGTGTCGCGAATTGGCCATTTGTCTCGCGGCGATGCTGTTTATGCTGTTGTTGCGTGAGAATGATGCTACTTTCGAGCTCTTTCTGCCCCACGGCGTTTGGAAGTATTTCGCGGCGGTAGTCGCTGTAGCCGTGACCGTGTACGCAGTTCCCCGGTTGAAGCGCATCATGATACAGGCCAATGAGTACGTTCGGTCCGCTGCCTTCGGCATGTTTGCCACTGCGGTAATCGTGCTCGCGTTTTCACGATTTTTTGGTCAAACCACGCATTGGAAGCTGGTCATGGGTGAGCAATACATGCGCCATGTGAAGAATGCCGCAGAAGAGGGTGTCGAGTTACTCGCGCTCACGTTGGTGGCAATGGCCATGCTTGAATTTCTCTTCATGTCCCGGTCAATGAAGGCCGTTTCCCTGACAGGAAATCAATGAGCGCGAATCCCAATGTGGTGGATGCGGGAAGCAGGCTGCTAGCCTTGGCGCTGTGGCTGGTCGCCTTCCTGGGCCTGTTCGCGGCCGGTTCGTATTACCTGGCCGGGCATGTCAAGAGCGAACTCGATGGCTGGGTGCAACCGGCGCTATTGATGCTTGTGCTCACCGGCATACACGTGGCGCTGGCCGTCGGCGTGGCCCGGCAGCGGCCCTGGGTGCGCTGGCTGGTCTTCGTTAGCATGGCGATGATGGCGTTGTCGGTCATCCTCGACGCGAGTCGCCAGCAGGTGCTCGACCTGGTGGCGGCACTGTGGCTGTTACTTGCCGTGGTTGCTAACCTGGCCGTGCTGGCCTGGTTGCGATTCGGCGGGGGACGACGCGCGCCGGCGCCATGAATGCCGCGGACCTGATCCAGGTCAAGCGCGACGGCGGTGAACTCGAAACCGCCGCCATCCAGCATCTCGTCCAGGGTATCGGTGAGCACACGCTCAGCGACATCCAGTTGGGCGCGTTGCTGATGGCCATCTACCAGCAAGGCATGTCGCCCCGCGAGCAGGCCGACCTGACGCTCGCCATGCGCGACAGCGGCATTGTACTGAATTGGGACGACCTCGACGGCCCGGTCGTCGACAAGCACTCCACGGGCGGTGTCGGCGACCTGGTCAGCCTGGTGCTGGCACCGATGCTGGCAGCGTGTGGTGTGTACGTGCCGATGATTTCGGGCCGGGGATTGGGCCATACCGGGGGCACACTGGACAAGCTCGAGAGCATCCCCGGCTTCAGTGTCAATATCGATATCGGGGACTTCCAGGCCCATGTTCGCCGGCACGGATTCGCGCTGGTAGGGCAGGGGCCGGACCTGGCGCCCGCCGACCGCCGCATGTACGCGGCCCGTGATGTCAGTGCCACGGTGTCCTGCACGCCGCTGATCGTGGCGTCCATCCTTTCGAAGAAACTGGCGGAAGGGCTCGATGGCCTGGTCATGGACGTTAAGGTCGGGCGCGGCGCCATTCTCGAAGACCTTGGCCGGGCCCGGCACCTTGCCGCTGCGCTGTGCGAGGTCGCGGCCGGCGCTGGCTTGCCGTGTCACGCCGTGCTGTCCGATATGAACCAGCCCCTGGCATCCGCCGCGGGCAATGCGCTGGAAGTGCGCGAGGCCATCGACTTTCTGCTTGGTCGCCGGCGTGAGCCACGCTTCACGGAGGTGGTCATGGCGCTGTCCGTGGAAGCCCTGCGCGTGGTGGGGGGCGCCGCCGACGACGAATCAGCCCGGCGAATGCTCGATCATGCCCTGGACAGCGGCGACGCGGCGGAGCGCTTCGCAACCCTGGTCGCCGCCCAGGGCGGGCCGCGTGACCTGATGGAGCGCGTGGATGACCACCTGCGCGCCGCACCGGTCATCCGACGCGTATCGGCGGGTGCGGCAGGCTATGTACAGGCCGTCGATGCGCTCGAAGTCGGACGCCTGGTTCGGGACCTGGGTGGCGGTCGCCGGCGCGAAGATGACACGATTGACCCGGCCGTTGGCGTCAGTGGCCTGTGCGCCGTGGGTGACCGGCTCGATGCGGACGATGCACTGGGCAACATTCATGCACGGGATGAGGCGGCGGCAGAGGCGGCGGCAGAACGGCTGGCCCGGCTGGTCAGCATTGGCCCCGAGAAGCCGGTGAAAACGACGATGATTTACCGGGTCGAACGCCCGGGCCACCAACACTAATGAGGCCGTAACATGAGCACACCCCATATCGACGCCAGCCCGGGCGATTTCGCAGAACTGGTCCTGATGCCGGGTGATCCCCTGCGTGCGCAGGCCCTGGCGACGCAGGTGCTGGAGGGCGCGAAGCAGGTCAATGGCGTGCGTAACATGCTCGCGTTCACCGGCCGGTACCAGGGGCACGAGGTGTCAATCATGGGTTCCGGCATGGGCATGCCATCCATCAGCATCTACGCGCATGAGCTCTACGATCATTTCGGCGTCCAGCGCATCGTGCGCGTGGGCACCTGCGGTGCGTTGACCACTGATCTGCAGCTGGGTGACCTGGTGCTGGCGACCGCGGCGAGTACGGACTCGGCGATGAACCGGGAGCGGTTCTCGGGTTGGGACTATGCGCCGGCGGCCGACTTCGCCATGGCGCGCGCCGCCTATGACGCGGCAGTATCGGCCGGACTCGCCGTAACCGCTGGCGAGGTGATGTCGACAGACTGGTTCTACCACCCGGACACGGAATTCGTCGACAGGGTTGCCGCTGCGGGCGTACTGGCCCTGGACATGGAGACGGCGGCACTTTATGCGCTGGCCCGCCAGCATCAGCGCCGGGCGCTGACTCTGCTGACCGTCAGTGACGTCATTCCGGCCGGGGCGCATTTCACGCCGGCAGAACGGCAGTCCGCTTTCGGCGCCGTCATCGACGCCATCCTGCCAGCACTGGTGAACGAAGCGTGACAGACGCGAGCCCCGTGGAACAGGCCGAAGCATTGGTCGAGCGCCTGCGCCCGGTCGCCAGGCAAGCCAGCGCCCAGGCCTGGTCGCCACACAGCGGCTACCGTGTGGGTGCCGCGGTTCGCGCCGTGTCCGGGGCCGTCTTCCCCGGTTGCAATGTCGAGAGTGACAGCTATGGGCTGACCCAGTGCGCGGAGCGAAATGCCTTTGCGGCAGCCATCGTCGGCGGCGTCCGGCCAGGTGAAATGGATGCCGTGTTGATCTATGTTCCGGGCCCGGTGACACTGCCGCCATGCGGTGGATGCCGGCAGTGGATGGTCGAACTGCTGGCCGAGGCAGGGCGTATCGTGTCCTGCTGTGACGGTGACCGCTTCGAGACCTGGGTTCGCGATGAGTTGATGGCAGGGGCGTTCAGGATGCGCTGAAGCCGTCCAGCCCGGTTCCCGGGCGTCCCGGTGATTTTGTTCACACCGATGCTATGCTTGTGTGAAACAACGAGGGGAGGGTGCGCATGGCTAGTCATCTGTCCAGGCGGGAATGCCTGGGAATCGGGGGGCGCCTGCTTGGCGCCGGTTGGCTCGGGCTGAACGCCCCGGGCGTTCTCGCGGCAGCCGAGGCCGCGGCCGCGTCGATTGAAGCGACGGCCCCATGGGCGATTCTGCAACCCGCCGAGGTCGCCACGCTGCGGGCGGTGGCGGACCAGGTCTATCCTCCCGACAATGGTCCGGGTGCGGCCGATATCGGCGCGGTGCGGTTCATGGACGCGGCGCTTGCAGGCTTTATGGCTGGGGCGCTGGGCATGGTCCGCGACGGCATGACGGATCTCGATCAAAGGGCGAGCGCTACCGCTGGCAGCACCTACGCTGACCTGGATTTCGATGCCCAGACCCGGGTGCTTACACAGGTCGAAAACACGCCCTTCTTCGGTACGATTCATTTTTTGACCATGTGCGGCGTATTCACGCTGCCCGTTTACGGCGGCAACCGTGACCTCGCCGGCTGGAAAGCCATCGGTTTCGAAAGCCGTCATGTCTGGACGCCACCGTTTGGGTACTACGATGCCAGCGCCTGAGCCGGCGGTGCGGTTTCCGACCCGCGAGCCTGTCGATTTCGTCATTGTCGGATCGGGCGCGTCCGGTGGCATCCTGGCCCGGGAACTGTCCACGGCCGGTTTCGACGTGGTCGTGCTCGAGCAGGGGCCTTACCGCACGGCCGCCGATTTCAGCCACGACGAGATGGTCAATTTTATCCAGGGCGAAATGACGTCCCATCCCGGGTGGAATGATCCGCAGACCTTTCGCGATGACCCCGATGCGGTTGCCGACGCCAATGCCAATGGCGGATTGCCACCCGCCCTGTACGCCCGGACCGTGGGTGGCGCGAGCGTCCATTTTTCCGGCAATTACTGGCGAATGCGGCCGCTGGACTTCAAGGAGCGCAGCCTGCTCGGCCCGATGTCGGGTACCGGTTTCGCCGACTGGCCCATCAGCTACGACGAACTGGAACCCTATTACACGCGCGTCGAGTGGGAGATCGGCGTGTCCGGGGAGCCGGGGCCATTCGATCCACCGCGTTCCAAGCCATACCCGTTGCCACCCATGCCGGTGAAATCGTCCGGCGTGTTGCTGGAGAAAGGGGCCAGGGCACTGGGCCTGCACCCGCAGGCCGCCCCCGTCGCCATCCTGTCGCAGGCCTACAACGGCCGGCCGGCCTGCGTGCATTGCGGCTTTTGCATGGGTTTTGGCTGCGAGATGAACGCCAAGTCGTCCACCCTGGCAACGGTCCTGCCACAGGCTGAAGCCACAGGGCGATGCGAGATCCGGCCGCTTTCGACGGTCTACCGGGTGGACACGGGTGACGATGGCCGGGTTGACCAGGTGCGCTACTACGATGCCCAGGGCGCGGAGCAGGCCCAGAAGGCGCGGGCAGTCATCCTGGCGGCCAACGGCGCGGAAACGCCCCGGCTGTTGCTGATGTCGGCGTCTTCCGCGCACCCCGACGGCCTGGCCAACTCGTCCGGACTAGTCGGTAAGTACCTGATGGGCAATGGCCATTCGACACTGCACGCGACGTTCGACGAGCCGGTCAATGACTGGAAGAGTATCCAGGTGACCCGCATCATCCATGATTTCTACGAGACTGATCCGGCCCGGGGCCACTACGGCGGCGGTGGCATCGATGCCCGCCCCCTGCTCAACGCCACGCCGCTAATGCACGCGCTCACCGAAACCGGAATGGGTACACCGCGCTGGGGCAAAGATTTCAGGCGCGATGTGGACTTCGGTTTTAGCCACCATGTCGCCGTGCTCGGCAGCACGACCTCCGTACCGCTGGAGCGAAACAGTGTCAGCCTGGACCCCACGGTCACGGATGACAAGGGGCGCCCGGCGTTGCGGGTGACCTACCGGGACCACGACGACGACCTGGCCATGATGCAATTCCTGCAAGACCGCGGTGAGGAGATCATGGACGCGGCCGGCGCCCGCCGGACCTGGCGCGAGCCGGTGGTCCCGCAGACGTTGCTTGCGCACCTGCTGGGGACCTGTCGCATGGGCAACGACCCCGCCACATCGGTCGTCGACGCGGCGCATCGTAGTCATGATGTCCCCAACCTGTTTATCTGTGATGGTTCAAGCCTGGTGTCGTCGGGGCGGGGCCAGCCCACCCTGACCATCCAGGCGCTGGCCTTCAGGGCCGCCGACAAGATTATTGAAGCGGCCAGGAACAACGAGATATGACCAGAGGAAAACACGTGAAAACAATGAAATATGCGTTTATTTTAATGTTGATTGGTGCTTCTTTCCCGCTGTTTGGGGATGACGACCTTCAATACCACGCCATCGAATCGGAACGGCCACTGCCGTTCTCTGACGCGGTGCGGGTGGATAACCTGCTGTTCCTGTCGGGCAAGCTGGGGAATATCGCCGGAACCATGCAACTGGTCGAAGGCGGCATCCAGGCGGAAACCCGGCAGACCATGGAGCACATCAAGGCCGCGGTGGAAAAATACGGCGGCTCCATGGACCGCATGGTCAAATGCACGGTCTTCCTGGCCGACATGGCCGAGTGGGGCGCCATGAACGAGGTCTACATGACCTATTTCCCGAAGAACCCGCCGGCCCGCAGTGCATTGGGTGCGAGCGGACTGGCGCTGGATGCACGCGTGGAGATCGAGTGCATCGCGGCGCTTGACTGACAGGAGACGGGCGCGTGAGTGGTGGCCAGAAAGTCCTTGTGGCGATTGACCTGAGCGACGAGTCCGGGGAAATCATTGAGCGTGCGCGGTCGATTGCCGGTGACGGTGATTTGCACCTGGTTCATGTCCAGGAGCCGATGGACACGGTCTACATGGGCGTGGTGCCATTCGGGCCGGTTTTTCCCGGTGTCGACGAGGCCGAGGATAAGTTGAGAGATGAACTGCGCAAACGCCTCGACCACTGGGCCACCCGGTTTTCGGTCGCGGCCGGGCAGGCGCACTTGCGATACGGCACGCCGGCGAGCGAGATCAAGGCCCTGGCGGATGAGATCGATTGCGACCTGATCGTCATCGGAACACACGGCCAGAAGGGTGTTCAGTTGTTGCTGGGCTCGACGGCCAATTCCGTGCTCCATGGCGCCTGTCACGATGTGCTCGCCGTCAGGGTGGGCGCTAAAGGGGATGACTGAGTTCCCTGGGTTCAGTTACACACCATCATTCATTCCTGCCGGGCAGGCCGATGTGCTGTTCACGGCCCTTTGGGCGAACACGCCATGGGAGCAGTTGGACATCGTTCTTTTCGGTCGCACGGTCAGGCAGCCCCGATTGACGGCCTGGTATGCAGAACGGGGTGTCCGCTATCGCTACAGCGGGCTGGAAATGTCGGGTGACGAGTTTCCGGCTGACATCGCGGACCTTGCGGCGCAGCTAGACCAGCACCTGGGGGTCCGATTCAACGCGGTCCTGCTGAATGCCTATCGCGACGGCGATGACGCCATGGGCTGGCATGCCGACGACGAGCCGGAACTGGGCGCACAACCGGTCATCGCCTCGGTCAGCCTGGGGGCCACCCGCGTGATGCGGGTCCGCCATGGCAAGAGTGGCCCGTCAACGGGGCTGTCGCTGGAAAATGGCAGCCTGCTGGTCATGTCTGGCGATAGCCAGGCAAACTTCCGGCACTCGATTCCCAGGACCCGCCAGCCGGTGGGCCGGAGAATTAACCTGACGTTTCGCCGTGTTGCCCCTGCAGGGGCACCGCGCCCGTCGCGAGCCTGACCGGGCCGGCCGCAGGGCTGGCCTGGCCGGGCAGGGCGCGTAGGCGGGCCTCGATGGACGCCTGTATGCCGTCGGGGTGCAGTCCAGCGTCCTCCAGGCATTCCTCGCGACTACCGTGTTCGAGATACGCGTCAGGCAGCCCGATATTGAGAATGGGCACCAGAACGCCGGCCGCGGCCAGGGCTTCATTAACGCCGCTTCCCGCGCCACCCAGCACGGCGTTTTCCTCCACCGTGACCAGCAGGTCATGGCTCTTGGCCAAACGTTCGACCAGGGCCGTGTCCAGCGGCTTGACGAAGCGCATGTTCACCAGCGTGGCGTCGATGGCCTCGGCGGCCTGGCGGGATGCGTCGACCATGGCGCCGAAGGCCAGGATCGCGACCTTATGGCCCTCGCGAATGACCTTGCCACGGCCGATCTCCAGGCCGGGTGCGCCTGGGTCGACCTCGACGCCGGGCCCCTTGCCGCGCGGGTAACGCACCGCGGTCGGCCCTTCATAGGCGAACCCGGTCTTGAGCATGCGCCGGCATTCATTTTCATCGGCCGGCGCCATGATGACCATGTTCGGCACGCAGCGCAGGTAGCTGTAATCGAAACTGCCGGCATGGGTCGGGCCGTCGGGACCCACCAGGCCGGCGCGGTCGATGGCGAACAGCACCGGCAGGTTCTGCAGGGCGACATCATGCAGCAATTGATCGTAGGCACGCTGCAGAAAGGTGCTGTATATCGCGACCACCGGGTGCGCGCCTTCGCAGGCCATGCCGGCGGCCAGCGTCACGGCATGCTGTTCGGCGATGCCGACATCGAAATACTGTTCCGGAAAACGCTCGTGAAATTCGACCATGCCTGAGCCTTCCCGCATGGCCGGCGTGATGGCCAGCAGCCGCTTGTCCTGCTCGGCGGTGTCACACAGCCAGCGCCCGAACACCTCGGTGTAGGTCGGCAGCGGCTTTTGTGGCCGCGGCTTGCTCTTGACGCCCTCGTCACGATCGAAGGGGCTGACCGCGTGGTACTTGACCGGGTCGTCCTCGGCCGGCGCATAGCCCTTACCCTTGGCGGTGATGATGTGCAGCAGCATGGGGCCTTCCAGCGTCTGCGCCGTGCGAATGGAGCGCAGCAGGGTCGGCAGGTCATGGCCGTCGATGGGGCCCAGGTAGTTGAAGCCCAGCTCCTCGAACAGCGTGCTGGGCATCACCATGCCCTTGACGTGCTCTTCCCATCGGCTCATGAAGCGCCAGGCCGGTGAGTCCTTGCGCATCATGCGCTTGCCACGCTCACGAATGCCCATCATCGTCGGGCCGCTCATCAGGCGACCGAGCATCTTGGTCATCGCGCCGACATTCGGCGAAATCGACATCTGGTTCTCGTTCAGCACGACCAGCAGATTGGGGTCGATGTCACCGCCATGGTTCAGCGCCTCGAAGGCCATGCCGGCGGTCATGCCGCCATCGCCGATGACCGCGACCACGCGGCGGTCGTGACCCAGGCGCTCGGCCGCCAGCGCCATGCCCAGGGCGGCGCTGACCGACGTGGAGGAATGACCCACGCCGAAAGTGTCGTACTCGCTCTCTTCGCGCTTGGGAAACGGCGCCAGGCCGTCCTTTTTCTTGATCGTGGTGATCTCGGCCTTGCGCCCGGTGAGGATCTTGTGGGGGTAGGCCTGGTGGCCGACATCCCAGACGATCCGGTCCTCAGGCGTCTGGTACAGGTAATGCAGGGCCACGGTGAGTTCCACGCAACCCAGGCCGGCGCCGAAGTGCCCGCCCGCGCTGGAGACGGAATCGATCAGGTATTCGCGTAGTTCTTCGGCGAACGCCGGCAGCTGCGCTTCATCAAGTTCGCGCAGGTCGAGCGGCGTTTCTACGCGCTCCAGTAATGGGTACTTGGACGTCATGACAGGCCTATTTTACCCCTCACGGCGGATGGCGTAACCCGCCAGCCACGCCAGGGCACGGGTATCCCCCGGGAGTTCGGACAAAGAGCGCGTGGCCTTTTCGACCAGCTCCGACGCGCGCTCGCGCGACCGCTCCAGCCCCAGAACGGACGGAAAGGCGGGCTTATTGCGGGCGGCATCGCCCTGCGACGGCTTGCCGGTCTGCTGGCTGCTGGCCGTGACATCAAGCACGTCATCATGAATCTGGAAGGCCAGGCCCACGCAGGCGCCGTAATCGGACAGTGCACTGGCCTGATCGGCGGGCGCCAGGGCGTACAGCGCGGGCGCGGTGGCGCTGACGCGGATCAACGCACCGGTCTTCAGCCGGTGCATCGTCTCCAGTGCCGTCGCGTCGATGGTCTTGTCGATGGCGGCAAGGTCCAGAACCTGCCCTCCGGCCATGCCCGCGGCTCCGCAAGCGTGGGCGACCGCGCCGATCACGCGGACCTGTGCCGCCGGGTTTTGTGACAGGTTGGCATCATTGGCGAGCACTTCGAAGGCCAATGCCTGCAGCGCGTCACCGGCCAGGATCGCTGTGGACTGGCCATACACCCGGTGATTGGTCGGCCGGCCCCGACGGATGTCATCGTCGTCCATGGCGGGCAGGTCATCGTGAATCAGCGAATAGGCATGGATCAGCTCGATCGCCGCGGCGATGCCGTGCAGTTCGTCAACGTCAATGCCGAGGGCCTGGCCGGCACCGTAGACCAGCAGGGGGCGCATGCGCTTGCCGCCGGCGAGGGCGGAATAGCGCATCGATTCCAGCAGGTCTCCCGGCGTGTCGCCGGTTTCCCGCAGTCGCTGTTCCAGCTCGGACTCGAAACGCTGTCGCCACAGGGCCGCCTGGTCCGACGGCGATGGCGTGTCGGGGGCGGTTTCAGTCACCCGGCTTGAAGTCGCTTGCGGAGGATTCATCATCGATGTCCAGCAGTTGTTCAACGGTCAGCTGGGCCTTGTCGAGCACCGCCTGGCAACGGCGCGTGAGTTCCACGCCCTTGCGGAACTCGGTCAGTGACTGGTCCAGCGTCAGTTCCCCGGACTCCAGCTTCTGCACCAGGGTTTCCAGCTCGGAAAGGGCGTGTTCAAAGTCGGGGTTTTCGGGCGATTTATCTGACATTCGATGATCCTCGCGAAGGCGCAGCGACACTACCCCAGAGCGGGTGGGGATTCAAGGGAATCATGGCGGGTGTGCTGCTGTTGTCCAAGCCGGTCAGCCAGTTGTTTCAACACGGGGTCGGCCGGTTGCCACGACAGGGTCTGCAGTACATTCCCAGTGGATTCCTGTCCATCGGGATCCAGCAACCAGTGGCCGACGCCCACCAGCGTGTCCCCGCGGTAGATCAGGGGAACAAATTCGCGGAACCATGGCGGGATGCCGGCTTCGCGTAGCAGGTCTTTCAGCGCGCGCCGCGGTGACCCGGTGCTGAACCGGAACTGCTCCCCGCCGCTACGGAAACGGACGCTCAACTCGGTGGTGGCGTCGTTGGCAGCTGCGGATGACAACCCACCCGCTACTGGACCCAGGTCGAGGGACTGGTCCCCTGTCCACTGGCAAGGCTGTGCTGGTGCCGGGTAGGCGTCCGCACCCAGCCACAGGGCGTCATCGAAGTAGCGCAGCGCGTGGCCGCTCCAGGCCAGGCAAGTGGCCGAGCCGGCCTCGGCGGTTGCCAGCTGCTCCAGGAATGTGTCAAGGCGCTTTCCGGGCGGTGTCGAAAGGCCCCGTCGACGCAGCCAGTGCCGGATGACGACGCTGGCCAGGTAGGGCCTAACCTGGCGCAGGCCGGACCAGGGCAGGACGTGGCCGTCGAGGCGCAATTGTTCCAGCCAGGGTTCGGCGGCCTGGGCCAGCAGGCTGGACACCTCGGCCTGGTGGCCAGCCACGCGCGCCAGCCGCGCGGCGATGCCCGGCCAACGCTGTTCCATGACCGGCAGGACGGCCTGGCGGAGGTAGGCCCGGTCCATGGCCGTGTCGCTGTTGGAGTCGTCGTCGATCCAGTCCAGGTCCTGGTCGCGCAGGTAGTCACGTAATGCCTCCGGACCGATGTCGAGCAGTGGGCGCCAGACCCGTCCCTGGCCGAGCTGCCGCGAGCGGGGAATGGCCCCGAGACCATCAGGTCCGCTACCACGGGTCATGTTCAGCAGCAGGGTCTCGGCCTGGTCGCCCTGGTGGTGGGCGGTCAGCAGGACATCGCCGTTTTGCAGTAACGCTTCGAACTCGGCATAACGAATACGCCGCCATTCCGCTTCGGGGCCCAGGCGACTGTCCGGGTCGGGCCGGGTGCGGCGCACGACCAGCGACAGACCAATGCGCTCGCAAAGCGCCTGGCAGTGCCTCTGCCAGGCATCAGCATGTGTGTTGACGCCATGATGGATGTGAGCTGCTTCAACAGGCAAACCCAGTTCCGTGGCGAGTGCCGCCATGGCTACGGCCAGTGCACTGGAATCCGCACCACCCGACAGGGCAACAATGAATCGTCCGCCCGGCGAGATAGCGGGCAGTTGCGTGGCCAGCCACCTGGCGCTGAACCCGGTGTCCTGGCCACTCATGGTGATGGGGTCAGTCCTTGTAGCGGCCGTAGGACAGCAGCCGGTCGTAACGGCGGTCCAGCAGCTTGTCCGTGGTCATGGCGGTCAGTTCGTTCAACTGCCGTTCCAACGTCTCGCCGATGCTGGCCGCGACCGCTTCGGGATCCTTGTGTGCACCACCCAGCGGCTCGGGAATCACTTCATCGACCAGGCCAAGTTCAGAAAGCTTGGCGGAGGTGATACCCAGCGCGGAGGCGGCTTCCTCGGCATGGGCAGCGTCCTTCCAGAGAATGGACGCACAGCCCTCCGGTGAGATTACGGAGTAGGTGCTGTACTGGAGCATGTTCACGCGATCGCCGACACCGATGGCCAGCGCGCCGCCGGAGCCGCCCTCACCGATCACGGTGCAGATGATGGGCGTTTCCAGCCGGGACATCACCGCCAGGTTTCGGGCGATGGCCTCGGACTGGCCGCGTTCCTCGGCGCCGACACCGGGGTAGGCCCCCTGGGTATCGATGAAGGTCAGCACGGGCAGGCGAAAGCGTTCGGCCGTGCGCAGCAGGCGCAGCGCCTTGCGGTAGCCTTCCGGGCGCGGGCTGCCGAAGTTGCGGAAGACCTTGGCCTTGGTGTCGCGGCCTTTCTGGTGCCCGATCAGCATCACGCCGCGACCACGGAAACGCGCCAGGCCGCCGACGATGGCGTGGTCATCGGCAAAGGCGCGGTCACCGTGCAATTCATGAAACTCGTCGAACAGCATGTCCACGTAGTCCAGCGTGTAGGGACGCTGGGGGTGGCGGCTGAGCTGGGAAATCTGCCAGGCATCCAGGTTGCTGAAGATGGATTCAATCTTCTGGTGCATCTTGGTCTGCAGGCGCTGGATTTCTTCTTCCAGGTTGATGGCGTTGTCGGAACCGACGTTGCGCAGTTCGTCGATCTTTTCCTGGAGTTCCGCGATGGGCTGTTCGAAGTCGAGATAGTTCGGATTCATGTTGAATTCACTGGTGAAGCAGGGCGCAGTATAACGCCTAGGCCGCCCCGGCGGCATCGGCCCGGGCCCGCCACTGCGCGGAGACCTTCCGTGGCACGGTGCCCGGTGTCCAGTTTGCGGTCGCCGCGGCAATCTGCCCTTCGACACCCAGGTCCGGCCTGGCCTGCTGGCCCAGTACCTGCAGGGCACGGGCGATCGCCAGTGCGGGTTCCAGGGTCTTGACCGGGTCGTCGCCGTCCTGTTTGCTCAGTTTGCGACCGTCTGCGTCGCACACCAGTGGCAGGTGCATATAGGCCGGGTGCGGCAGTCCCAGCAACGATTGCAGGTGCACCTGGCGCGCGGTCGAATCCAGCAGGTCGGCACCGCGAACCACCTCCGTCACGCCCTGGAATGCATCATCCACGACCACCGCGAGCTGGTAGGCCGGCAGGCCATCGGCACGTCGAATGACGAAGTCGCCGCAATCGTGTTGGAGTTGTTCCGTAATGACGCCATGAACGGCGTCGGTGAAGGTCACCGGGGTCGCATCCACGCGTGCGCGGATCGCTCGAGCGGTTTTCCCCCTGGCGATGCCGTTCCGGCAGGTTCCCGGGTAGACGCCATTATCGGGCAGGTCGGCCCGTGAGCAGCCGCACTCAAAGGCCTTGCCTTCGCGTAGCAGTCTTTCGATGGCATTGTCGTAGGCGGTGGCGCGGGTGGACTGGAAAAGGACTGGCTCGTCGGCCACCAGGCCGAAGCGGGCGAGGTCGGCGATGATGCGTTCCGCGCTACCTTCGACTTCTCGCGGTGGGTCGATGTCTTCGACCCTGACCAGCCAGCGTCCGCCCTGCGAGCGGGCGCTCAGTGCGCTGCCCAGTGCGGCGACCAGTGAACCGAAATGCAGGTCGCCGGTGGGCGATGGCGCGAAGCGCCCCGTGATGGCAGATCGCCCGCGAGTCACCGCGAGCCTTATTCGCCGATGACCTTGGGCTTGCCTTCGAGGAAGTCCCCGGTCACCAGTTTGACGCCGCACTGCCAGAGCAGGGCGAGGTCGGATGAGCTGCGGACGTTGTTCACGTAGACGGAACAACTGTGATTGGCGGCTTCGCTGACCACGCGTCGAACACGGTCAACCAGCTCCGTGCGCTGCCCGAGTTCCTCGGTCAGGACAGGGTCAAGGCGCACCAGTTCGGGGTTCAGTGCATCGATCAGCGCGAGCTTGCGGTTGCTGTCATCCATGGCCGACAGGCTGAAACCGCAGCCAGTGTTGGCCAGTTCGTCCATCAACCGTCGGGCGGCCTTGGTGTGGTCGCGGGCCATTCCGGATTCCAGTTGCAGGAACACGCGTTCACCCGCAACACCGGATTCCTGCAGTTGCCTGCGGAACCAGCCAGGAAAACTGAAATCCTGCAGTGAGTTCCCACTGATGGAAATGATGTGCCGGTCCGTTCCGCCATCGATGGCGCGCAGCAGGCCGGGAATCACCAACCGGTCGATCCGGCTGGCCAGGCCATTACGTTCCGCGGCTCCCTGGTAGTCGGGGTCGCTGTCATCGACCGCATCATCGTGCATGACAGTGCGGTTCTCGAACAAGGTTTCGCCTTCGCCTTCCAGGTGCATGATGTTGTGCTGGATGGTGAAGAAATCGTCGTTGTCGAGGGCGTAGCGAATGCGCTCAACCCAGGCGGCCTCGTGATTCTCGCTGGTCAGCTCGCCACGGGCCGGCTTGTAGCGAACCACGGTGTCACCGGTCTGGACCGCGGTGTGCCAGGCATCACGTGCGTGCGCCAGCGCGGTTTCCGCGTCCTGGGAGTACGGGTCAAACATCGCCACACCCACACTGCATGGCCGTGGCATCGACCGGGCAGCTTCGCTGGTGCCTTTTCGCTTGACGGCCTCCCTGAGGCGTTCCGCGAGGGCTTCAACACCGGCGCGGTTCTCGCGCAGGGCGTAAACGGCAAACGTGGCGTCGCCGAAGCGACAGGCCAGTTCGTCGTCATGCAATTCATCGCTGATGGCGCTCGAGATGCCCTTGACCAGGTGATCCATCTCGGCCACCGTCAGGTCATCAAACAGGCTGGCGTGCTGATCCGCGGCGACAAACAGCACCGCACCGCGGGCTGGCTCGTCTGAACCGGACACGCCGCTATCGACACGGGCGACAAAATCGGCACGAAACAGCAGGCCGGTGACAGGGTCGGCCAGGGCGGGAACGGTGTCATTGCTGACCGCCGGCACCGCCGGTGCCTCAACCGACGGCACTTCTTCCGGCTCGGGGGTCTCCACCACGAGGGCTTCAATAACAGGCGCTTCAGCAACGGGCGCTTCGTCAACGGCTGCTTCGGCTGCCGTTTCGCTCTGGGCGACTTCGGTAGACGCTGCCTCATGAACGTTGACCAGCATCTGAATGCAATCTTCGTGGTCCAGGCGTGCGGGGTCGAAACGCAGTGATACGGCGACAGACTCATCTTGGCGCGGCTTGATCCGTGCCTCGATGGGTTCGGGTGGGAACTGTCCGTCGCCCAGGTCCCTGATCAGTCGCTTCAGGTCGAGATCCTCGGCCTGGACGATTTCCAGCAGCGAGGTGCCAGCCAGGTCGCCAAACTGGTCCACACCCAGGAGATCAAGGTAGGCGGCATTGGCGGCCACGTGCAGGCCTTCATGGAAATAGGTAATGGGGTCTTTCGTGGTCTCCAGCACCAGTGCGAGCTGGGCGCGGAGTTCATCGATATCACCCTGGCGCTGGTCGTTTCTACGCAGCGCGGCACCGGCACCCAGCAAACGCCGGCACAACGACACCATGCGGTCGTCGTTGCCGGACTGGATCAGCATGCCACCGTTCTGGAGGACCTCGCCAGCACGTCCGGCCAGGTTGTCCTGGTCCGCGGTCACTGCAAAAAAGGTCTGCAACTCATTGGCCAGCGATGCCGTTTCATGCAACGAGACCGGGCCATCCGCGCCATGTACCACCAGCACGGGCCGGAATTCGCGGCCCAGACGGGCGGCTTCGTGCGACGAGTCGGCGTGCAGCACCTGTACGCTGAGGCCGGCATTGCGCAACTGGCTGTTGAGCCCGGCGGCGGCTTCAGGTGACGGGTCGATGACGAGGATGAATTGGCCCTCTATGGGCATGTGGCGTGTTCCCTTGTGTCTGGTGATCTGGTGCGGATACAACGATAACTACGGAAAAACAATATCCGTATTTGCGCAAATCTGCCGCACGTTAATGAAAAATTTAGTCTAGCCCCCTGGTGAACCGACAATTATGACCAACTTCTCCATGATTGTGTATGACAAGCTGAATCATCCCGGGGTTCACTGATATCATGCGCGTCTGATTCGCGCGCCCGCGCAAAAACAATCAAACGGAGCAGGCCATGGCCTCATACAGCACCAATGAATTCCGGGGTGGACTGAAGATCATCCTGGATGGCGACCCCTACAACATCGTCGAAAACGAATTCGTCAAACCCGGCAAGGGGCAAGCGTTCAACCGCGTCAAGATTCGCAACCTGCTGACCGGGCGCACCGTCGAGCGCACCTTCAAGTCCGGCGAGTCCGTTGAAGCGGCCGATGTTTTCGAAACCGATGTGCAATACCTGTACAACGATGGCGATGAGTGGCATTTCATGCACCCCGACAGCTTTGAGCAGTACGCTGTGGCCAAAGACACGGTGGGTGAGGGTGCCAAGTGGATGAAGGAAGAGGACACCTGTCGCCTGACGCTGTGGAATGGCAGCCCGTTGGCTGTTGAGCCGCAGAACTTTACCGAGCTGAAGATCGTCGAGACCGACCCGGGGCTCCGCGGCGACACTTCCGGCAGTGGCGGCAAGCCGGCCACGCTGGAAACCGGCGCCGTGGTGCGCGTACCGCTGTTCGTGCAGGAAGGCGAGGTCATCAAGGTCGACACGCGCAAGGGTGAGTACGTTTCCCGCGTGAAAGACAGCTGAGGTTCCGGCCATGAGCGCCAGCATGCTGCTCCTGCCGCGCTACCTGCTGCCGGTCCGGCCGGCGCGGGAATTGCAGGTTGGGATGGCCGTTCGCGTTGTCGACGGCAACATCGACGCGGTGTTGCCCAGGGCAGAGGCGCTTGCGCGCTTTCCCGAAGACCGGCGTGTCGAACTTGATCGCCACGTGTTGATGCCCGGGCTGGTCAACATGCATACGCATTCGCCGATGGCGCTGTTGCGTGGCTACGCCGACGACCTGGCCCTGGATACCTGGCTGCAGGACCACATCTGGCCGGCCGAGGGTCGCTGGGTCAGCGAGGCCTTCGTCCGTGATGGCACGCGACTGGCCATGGCGGAAATGATCCGCGGCGGCACGACCTGCTTCAACGAAATGTATTTCTTCCCGCGGGAAATCGCGCGAGTCGCGGCCGAGGCCGGTGTGCGCGCGGTGATCGGCAACCCCGTCATTGATGTCCCCACGCCGTGGGCCAGTGGCATCGACCAGTGCCTGGCGCTGGCCGAAAGCCTGTCCGACATGGTCGAGGCCGAACCGCTGCTGGACATGACCCTGGCGCCGCATGCCCCGTACACCGTGGACGATGCCGGCCTGTCCCGTGTGGCTGAACTGTCCGCAACGCGGGGCTGGCGGGTGAACATGCACGTGCTCGAGGCGGGCTGGGAAGTCGCGCGGTCGCAGGAGATGCACGGCGAAGATACCTTGTCCCGGATGGACCGCCTGGGGCTGCTGAGCCCGGATTTCGTCGCCGTGCACATGGTGCACCTGACGGCCGCGGATATCGAGTTGGTTGCAGAACGTGGCGTGCATGTCGTGCATTGCCCTGAGTCCAACCTGAAGCTGGCCAGCGGAATCAGCCCGGTCGCGCAGCTGCTGGCCGCAGGCGTTAACGTTGCTGTCGGCACGGATGGTGCCGCCAGCAACAATGATCTGGACCTGCTGGGTGAGCTCCGCACCGCGGCCTTGCTGGCCAAGGGCTCGTCGGGTGACCCGGCTGCGCTGGATGCCTGGGCCGCCATCGAGATGGCCACGCTGTCCGGCGCGCGGGCCCTGGGCCTGGGCGACCGCCTGGGCAGTATCGAACCGGGCAAGGCCGCGGATCTCGCCGCGATGGACCTGTCCGCGCCCGAGACCCAGCCCGAACACCATGTTCAGTCACAGGTTGTCTACGCCGCCAATTCCCGCCAGTTTTCGCATGTCTGGGTTGCGGGCAAAGCGCTGATGGAAGAGGGCGAACTGACCACGCTGGACGTCGACCGGGTGGTCGCACGCGCCGCCGAATGGGACGAACGCCTAGCGGTGAGGGCGGCATGAACACGTCGAACCTCGACCCGGCCGAACGGGATCGTTTCAACGAACTCGCGTCCAGCTGGTGGGATCCGCAGGGCGAGTCGAAGCCGCTGCATGACCTGAACCCGGCGCGCCTGCGCTATATCCGTGATCGCGCAACGCTTGCCGGCGCGGCCGTTGTCGATGTCGGCTGTGGTGGTGGCCTGCTCTCGGAAGGCATGGCCGCGATGGGTGCGCGGGTCACTGGCCTGGATGTCGCCCGCCGCGCACTTGACGTCGCCCGCCTGCATCTTCACGAAAGCCAGCTTGAAGTCGACTATGTCGAAACCACGGTCGAAGCCTATGCGGACGACCACGCCGGCACCTTTGACGTGGTGACCTGCCTGGAAATGATCGAGCATGTTCCGGATCCGGTGTCCGTGGTGGCGGCCTGCGCACGACTGCTGAAGCCGGGTGGCCAGGCGTTTTTCTCGACGCTGAACCGTACGCCGGTCGCTTTCGCGCTGGCGATCGTTGGGGCAGAGCATGTCATGCGCATGTTGCCCCGGGGCACGCATCGCTACGACCGCTTCATCCGCCCGTCCGAGTTGTCAGCCTGGCTGCGGCGCGCAGGGCTGGAGGTGCACGAAGTCACCGGCCTGCATTACAACCCGCTGTCCGGAACTGTGCGCACCGGGGGCAGGCTGGATGTCAATTACCTGGTTCATGCCTCCCGGCCCGTAGCGGCTCCATAGATGACGCCCGCGTCCCGTTCAGCCTGCCTGGCGATCGTGCCGGGCGCGGGCTCCGCCTTTGACTCGGCTGCCCGTTTCCTTCGCAACCAGCCTGCTGAATCCCTGCTCGCTGCTGAAGCGCTGGTGCGCTCGGTGATCGAGGTGCCTGCCACGGTCTCTGACCCCGGCGTGGCCCTGGTCAAGCTGAAATGGTGGCGCGATGCGGTCGCCGACGCGGTGGTCAAGGGTGCGCACCAGCACCCGGTCATCCAGGCCGCATTGGACACGGGTGCGCTTGCCCACTGGCGCGAAGAGGCCTGGAATGACGGGGTCCTGGCCATCGGGCTCCAGTGTGATGGTGGCCCGTTCAACCACACAGACGCGCTGCTCGACTGGCATTGCAATGCCCGGGGCGGGCTGGAAATGGCACTGCTCCGCAAATCTACTGAGGCAAGGGATGCCGGCCTGGCCATGGCTGTGCTGGAGCCACTGGAATCCTGGCTGGTCAATGGCGGCGAGCCGACATGGCTGCCGCTCGATGTGCTGGCCAGGAAAGGCGGGATGTCGGCCCAGGCTCACGCCGATGACGAGTCAGTACGGGCCGCACTGGTTGGTGAGCTGGCCGGGGCCGTATTGTCCCGTGTGAGGAAACCATCGGAAGTGCAGGACTGCCCCAACGCATTGGAAACAGGCCTGTCCGTGCGCGATCACGTGGTCTTTCTGCGTTTGGCAAGGCTTGCCAAAGCGCCCGCATCCGTACAGCGGCGGGGCATCGTGCCGACACTGGGCGAGGTGTTTTCCACCTGGCGCCATGCGCGTCGCGCCACTGCTAGAATGGCGTCATGAACGCACAACGCGCTTGTGAGGGCGGTTGCCACTGTGGCGCCGTACGCTTCCGGATCGCCGTTCCCGGCGAGGTCGATGTGCTGCGTTGCAATTGTTCCATCTGCCGTATGACCGGCTACCAGCACCTGACCATCCGGCACGAAGATTTCACGCTGCTGCGCGGCGGCGACACACTGACGGAATACCGCTTTAATACCGGTACTGCCCGGCACCTGTTCTGTGCCCACTGCGGAATCAAGTCGTTCTACCAGCCGCGGTCCCACCCCGACGCCTGGAGCGTCAACCTCAATTGCGTGGAACTGCCGGCCGGCGTGCATGTTCGAATGGTTGAATTTGACGGCGGCAACTGGGAGCGACACGTGGATGAAATCCGTGAACTGGTCAACTAGTCGAACGGTCCTGGCCATACTCCTGGCCGTGACCCTTAGTGCGTGCACAACCGTGCAGTTTGACGGCACCGAAGACCGGTTACAGGTCTATCCCACCGATGTCGGCAAAAACGGTGTGCCCACGCAGGGCGTCGTGGTCTGGGGCGGCCAGGTCATGGCCCTGACCAACAGCGAGGAAGGCACCATCCTGCAGATCCTTGCCGTACCCATCGACAGTGGCAACGTTCCGCAACCGGATTCGCGTTCAGTAGGGCGGTTTATCGCGTTTTACCCCGGCTTCCTGGAACCGCGGGACTACGGGGAAGGGCGCTGGGTCACACTGGCTGGTGACCTTGACGGCCTGGCCGACGCGCAGGTCGGTGAATACGTGATGAGTGTGCCCTACGTGAAGGTCCGGCAGATCCACCTCTGGCCGCCCAATCCCTACAACTGGTCACCGAACTGGAATGTGGGCGTCGGCGTTGGTGTAACGCTCTGAAGTCTTCCTGCGGCTGTTAGCCGGTCAGCGCTTGGTGCCCGTTTCTCGCCCGTCAATGATCGCCGGGCCCTTGCCAGCCGTTTTCTCGTAAACACCTTTCTCCAGTTTTCGATACTGGGTGAAACCGTGTTTATCGATGTTCTTTTCGTCCATCGCAGGCCCTGAACTGGTCAGCGCGGGTGCCGAAATGACGCGGCGGATCGCCGAGCCGCATTCCGGGCACCGTTCCAGGGCCGGGGCCGAGATTTTCTGGCGCCATTCAAAGCCGTTCATGCAGTAACGGCACTGGTCGTCGCCCGTGGGTTGATAGACGTAGGTCGGCATACGCCCATTATCACCGCAATCGCCAGCGCGCCAAAGCCCCATGGTTTGGCCCCCGGCTGAAAACGGAATAAAATTGCCGGCTCTCAAGCCGGTGCCTCCCCGAATGTCGAATTCCAAGCATGTAAAAACCGTCCTGATTACCGGCGCCGCCGGTGGCCTGGGTCGCTCACTGGCCCTGGCCTGTGCGAAGCAGGGCATGCAACTGGTGGTGCTGGACAAGGACCGTCGCGGCCTCGCAGGTCTCTGCGACGAGATCGAATGTTCCGGCGCGCCCGCGCCCGGCGTCTGTGAGTACGACCTGGTCGCCCTCGGCCCTGACCAGTGCGACGAACTGGTTTCCGGCATTGTCGAGGCCTATGGCCAACTCGACGGCCTTGTTCACTGCGCAACACGATTCGATGGATTGCAGCCGCTGGACCAGGTCGCTGGTGACGCCTGGCTCGGTCACATGCAGGTCAACCTCAATGCACCGTGGCTGCTGACGCGTACCGCGCTGCCGGCGCTACGGGATCAAGGCGGGGCCGTCGTGTTCGCAATCAACGACGATGCGGCTCGCGGCAAGGCATACTGGGGTCCATATGGCACCAGCCAGTCAGCCCTTCAAACGATGGTCACGATGTTGTTTGAGGAATGTGAAGGAACGCCATGCCGGGTCTACGGCATCAATCCCGGCCCCATGCGGACCGGTGTTCGAGCCAAGGCATTTCACACTGAGGACCCTTCATCGGTCCCGTCCCCCGACCGTGCCGCCGGAAAGTTTCTCGACGCGGTCCTGGGCAAGTGCGCAGCCGGGCCAGCCTTGCAGCTAGACTAGTCCACTCCATTTCCTGCCGCCTGCAGTCCAGAGGGGCAGGGCGGACAGCCACCCATAAGCAGGTGCCACCATGTCAGAAGATCTGTTCCTGAAAATCATCGACCGCGAAATCCCCGCGGATATCGTCCACGAAGACGACGACGTGATCGCCTTCCGTGACATCAATCCGCAAGCCCCGCTGCACGTGTTGATCGTCCCCAAGTATCACATCAGGACGATTAACGACATAGAGCAGAAAGACGAAATACTTGTAGGAAAACTATTCTCAGTGGCGAAGGAAATCGCCCGGGAGGCGGGCTACGCCGAAGATGGCTACCGCGTCGTGATGAACTGTAACGGCAGCGCCGGCCAAACCGTATTTCACATCCACCTGCACCTGCTCGCAGGCCGGGAGTTCAGCTGGCCGCCAGGCTGAAAACCCAAGCCGGGGACCACACGATCCCCGGCTGACGTTGCAAATCTCACTACAGAATCAAACCCACTCTGCAAACAGCTGCGTCAGCATTCCCTGCCGAGAAAAAGCGCCCCTGCAAAGCTGCAGGGGCGAGCTCTCGTTGGTTAACTCATGCTATGCAATCGCCAGCCTTACTGACGGATTGACCCCGTCGGCGAACCAAAGCGATCATCAATGCCGATCGATCCGCCAACGCACTGGCCCGTAGCACCAGAAACCTTGACGTTATCAAACGACACAACTTCATAACCTGCTGAATCCAGAACGGAAACAGTCGCGGTGTTGCAGCCCAGGGTTACGGACATGTTCATCATGGTGCCGGCGGGAAGCGTAATGGAGATACCTTCAATTCCAGTACCACCACCTGCAACTTCGATGCCCGTTCCGCCACCGGCAACGTGTACACCTGTTCCACCGCCAGCGACGCCCGTGCCACCGCCCGCGACTTGCACGCCTGTGCCACCACCGGCGACGCCCGTGCCACCGCCCGCGACTTGTACGCCTGTACCGCCACCAGCGACGCCCGTGCCACCACCGGCGACTTGCACGCCCGTGCCGCCACCGGCAACGCCTGTGCCACCGCCGGCAACTTGTACGCCTGTACCGCCACCAGCGACGCCCGTGCCACCGCCTGCGACTTGCACGCCAGTGCCTCCACCGGCAACCTTGAGGCCCGTGCCTCCGCCGGCAACACCCGTGCCACCACCGGCGACTTGCACGCCCGTGCCTCCACCAGCGACGCCTGTGCCGCCGCCAGCCACATCAAGTCTTGAGTCGCGACGCGTTGGCGTAACTTCAATTAGGGAAAGATTTCCTGACCCAGCGTCAATGCTGGAGAAACCGACGAAAATGCTTCCGTCGATGTGCCAGGATGCTGAAATTCGGTTGTTCTCAACCGAGATACTGAGATCGCCATTGGGGCTCAGTGAATCTGCATTTGCAGTACTCAGGAAACCAGCAGCAAAAAGTGCGCAGGCCAGAGCTGTCCGTCGGATGCCAGTTCCCGACTTTTCAATTCCAGTGCCATTCTTTTCAATGCCGGTGCCGCTTTTTTCGATACCAGTACCGGACTTTTCGATACCAGTGCCGCTTTTCTCAATACCTGTTCCGCTTTTTTCAATTAACCAACGAGTCATCTCATATCTCCTTCTTCATCAGTTTCATGACCGCCCCATTGGTACCATCCGATACCTACAGTGAGTTGGCCTGGTTGCTTTTTTGGTTCCTCGAATTTCTCGAGTAGTTGCTCGCCTTCCTTGATTTGTTTTTCTAATAACTGTCTAGCTTCCTTTCTAAACGATCTAAAGTTTTGTGGTGCCAGTCTGTAAGTCCATCGACCTTGCTGAGGAACGCGCCATTCAGGGTCAGTCTCCATATTGTGAATTGCGGCGCTAAGGACTCTTGAGGATTCGATGTAAGCAATGTCTGTCATTTTTGCTACATCATCTGAAACTGGTGAATACCAAGGGGACAGTAGCTTTACCCTCTCAACAGCACCAGATTGCAGTTGAACATTTCCGGAAGATACAACTCTGTCGAGCACGGTTTTAACAGTGATGTTTCGCCCAACAGATTTGAGAATCAGCCCCTGAAAGGTTCTGCCACGGCCTTCCACTGGCAGAATGGCGGGTTGACCAGTCTCATTATTCGAGAAAAATGGGTCGGTTGCCCACATATCCAAAAGAGCACTTTCGGCACAAATTTCATTGGGTTCAAGCTTTTTCTTAAACTTGTCTTGAAGAACCGAAGTAACTACTCGGGTATCTAAGCCCGTCATTAGCGCTAGCGCGCTCTTTGTCGGCTTTTTGCCGTCCTTTGAGAGTTTCTTTTCCGCCTCTTCTACGTAAATGACCCGAATGAGATCCATGAGAGCGGAAAACGACAAAGTGCCGATCAGAAGACGAATTAGTCTTCTGAGCACCAATTGAACAGCATCAGCAACTGATGCGTATTCACCAGGGTTTGAATTCTGATTTTCCAGTGGTCTGCCCAACATTGGTTGCTGCACTCATTCCCCAGGGTTCGGGCGTCCGCAAGGGCGGAGCACCGCCACCCATGTCCGCTGTGTGGCGAATGCGCTAACGACCGAAGTCCATCAATGTGCAAGCCTTGATGCCGCAGACCATCAAGTTCTTGGTTGGCGTTTTGGCCGTAGATCCGCTGAGGCCAGTGACGCCAAGTTATCAGGATAGCTACTTATTCAATAGCTTGCACGTAATTTTTTAACAAAGTTCGCTCCGATGTCACCTAAGTTTGGGTGGGTCGGTGCGGCCGGGAATTTGGCAGCGGGTTATAAAATAGGGCGCCTACACTCCATGTAGGCGCCCTGCACAGAGCGAAAGTGACGGAAACTTTCGCCTTTCCTTGAGCGTCCCTGCTCCAATTTGGCCGTCCTGGCCAGGATTTCCCACATCCGTATGTCGGGTCGAGGTCCTTGGTGAGTGCTTCGGCTACTGCGCGGTGACTGTCTTCAGTCACTTGCTTGAACCGGTGATGTTCCTTCCTTAGAACTGCGCTCATCTGTGTTCTCGACCCGCAACAACCGTCGTATTCGTTTTGCCTGGGACTTCAAGTCCCGTTGCTTCCCCGGATACATGTCCTTGACGCGTTTACATCACTTCCACGAATCCTTCAGAAATAATTTATCAGGTATAGCCACTAACGTCTATAGCCATATATGAAATTAGCCGCATCCGCACATAGCCGAAAATGTATTTAGACTTTTTTGTGTTTAGACACTTGTGTGTTTAGCCAAATGTGGCTATACTTGTTTTCAACGAGGGACGAAAAGGGCACGGATCGCCTTTTTCAGCGACGCAGGAAGCGTTGTTTGGCAGATGGATTTGCGGGACGAAGGAATCGTCTTGACCTCGGCGCAAGGAGGCAATTCGCGGGTGGCGACACGTCCGCAGAGCGGTTTGGGGCAGTAAGGATGCTGCCCCGGCCGCTTTTTTTATGCCTGCGGGTAGCCCGCGGGTGCCGGGTTCAGGTGTCCGCAGCTGTTGCAGGTGCGGTGATCCAGGTCGTTATAGAAGTGTTCGAACACGGCAGGAAACTGCGTTTCGATATCGGTCAGCTGGAAGTACTCTTCATAGAGCAACGTCTCGCATTGTTCGCAATACCATATAAGGCCATCCAGTTCGCCTTCGAGCCGTTTGCGCTCAATGACCAGGCCGACGGTGTTCTCAAACCGTTGCGGTGAATGCGGGATACGAGGAGGGAGCAGGAATATTTCCCCTTCGGCGATTGGAACGTCCCTGATGGCGCCGTCCTCGTGAACGCGGAGCACCATGTCGCCTTCCAGTTGGTAAAAGAACTCAGGCCCTTCTTCGAAGTGGAAGTCGGTGCGGATGTTGGGTCCGCCGACGACCATGCAGATAAAGTCGCCGTTCTTCCAGATCACCTTGTTACCGACTGGCGGCTTCAGTTGATCCCGGTTCGCTACGATCCATTCCTGGAAATTGACCGGCAGCCCCGGGATCGTCATGCGCATCAGAAGTCAGCGCGTCCCGGGACCCTAGGGTAGGGGATCGCGTCACGGATGTTGGACATGCCGGTGATGTAGCTGACCAGGCGCTCGAAGCCCAGGCCGAAGCCGGCGTGCGGCACGGTGCCGTATCGGCGCAGGTCGATGTACCAGTCGTAGCCTTCCTTATCCAGGCCCAGTTCGTCCATGCGCCGCTCAAGAACGTCAAGCCGTTCTTCGCGCTGGGCGCCGCCGATGATCTCGCCAATGCCGGGTGCGAGCACGTCCATGGCGGCCACGGTACGCTCGTCGTCAGACAGGCGCATATAAAAGGCCTTGATCTCGGTGGGGTAGTTGAGCACGATCACCGGCGCCTTGAAGTGAACTTCCGTCAGGTACCGTTCGTGCTCGGTTTGCAGATCCAGTCCCCATTCGGGCGAGTACTCAAAGGTCTTGCCGGACGCCTGCAGGATTTCAATCGCCTCAGCGTAGTCAACACGAACAAAGGGGGCCTTGATCACGGACTCCAGGCGTTCAATGGCGGTCGGCTCGATACGTTGGGCAAAGAACGCCATATCGTCCGGGCACTCAGCCAGTACGGCTTCAAAGACATATTTAAGGAACGTCTCGGCCAGGTTGGCCAGGTCGTCCAGGTCTGCAAAGGCTACTTCAGGCTCGACCATCCAGAATTCGGCCAGGTGGCGCGTGGTGTTGGAGTTCTCCGCGCGGAACGTGGGGCCGAACGTGTAAACATTGCTCATGGACAGGCAGTAGGCCTCGACGTTGAGCTGGCCCGAGACGGTCAGAAAAGTCTCGCGGCCGAAGAAATCCTTGCCGAAATCGATGTCGCCGGCGTCGGTCCGGGGCAGGTTGGCCATGTCCAGCGTGCTGACACGGAACATGTTGCCGGCGCCCTCGGCATCAGACCCGGTGATGATCGGTGTGTTGATCCAGTAGTAGCCGCGCTCGTGAAAGAACCGGTGGATGGCGTGGGCTGCTGCATTGCGTACCCGGGTCACCGCGCCAAAGGTGTTGGTGCGTGGGCGCAGGTGGCCGACGTCGCGAAGGAACTCAAAACTGTGCTGCTTTGGCTGGATCGGGTAGGTGTCCGGGTCTTCGACCCAACCCATGACCTCGACACTGTCGGCCTGGATTTCAAAGGCCTGGCCGCGGCCGCGCGATTCAACCAGCTCGCCGGTGCAGCGCACGGAACAGCCCGGGCTCAGCTTCTGGATTTCGCTGGCGTAATTGTCGAGTTCGGCACGCGCGACGACCTGGATGGGGTCGAAACAGGAGCCGTCGGAAACGGTCAGGAATGAGAAACCCGCCTTGGAGTCGCGGCGGGTGCGAACCCACCCTTGCACGGTGACGGTTGAACCTGCCGGCACGTCGCCGGCCAGGCAGTGTTTGATGCTGCTTGCGGCCATGAAATTTCGGTTGATCTGGGATGAATCGGCCCCAGATAATAAAGCACACAGGGCCACGATACGAGCAATTGAATGTCCATTTCACTGACGGATGCAGCGATTCACCGGGTACGCGAATTCATGGCGCGTGAAGGCGGCCGTGCGTTGCGCGTGGGCGTCAAGCGGACAGGGTGTTCGGGCTGGGCCTATGTCGTCGGGCTGGCGGAAACGATCGAGCCGGGTGACCACCAGTTTGAAGACGCCGGGATCACCATCGTGGTGGATGCCGAAAGCCTGCCGCTGGTTGACGGGTCGCGCATTGATTTCGTCATTGATGGGCTGAACCGCACGTTCAAGTTTGATAACCCCAACGCGACCGAGGAATGCGGTTGCGGTGAGAGTTTCACCATCCAGTAATTTCTGTTAGAATCCGCCGGCTTCGCGCGCCGGACCCGTTCCGTTGTGTGAAGAATCCTTGCTTCACCCGGGCGCCCGTCGGCCGGGGAGGCTCTGAAAGCCCATGAAAATGGGCCGATTATCCGAGAGGAATGACAATGCGACATTATGAAATCTGCTTTCTGGTTCATCCGGACCAGAGCGAGCAGGTTCCCGCCATGCTTGAGCGTTACCGGGGCCTGATCGAAGAAAACGGTGGTGTGATTCACCGCCTGGAAGACTGGGGACGCCGCCAGCTGGCTTTCTCCATCGCCAAGCTGCACAAGGCGCACTACGTTCTGATGAACATTGAGTGCAACGCCGACACCCTGGCCGAACTGGAAGGCGTGTTCCGCTTCAACGACGCGGTCCTGCGTCACCTGACCGTGCGCCGCCAGGACGCAATCGTTGACGAATCACCGATCCTGAAGGCCAAGGAAGAAAAAGACCGGGTGCAGAAGGAACGCGAAGATCGTCGTGGTGACAAGCCGTCATCCGATGACGACAACGATAACGACGACGTGAAGGCTGACGCCGACAAGTCGCCTGCAGCGGAAGAAGCTGCGGAAACCAACAGCGAGGAGGGTGCATAACATGGCACGTCATTTCCGTCGCAGAAAATTCTGCAAGTTCACCGCTGAAGGCATTACCGAGATCGATTACAAGGATCTCAACCTGCTGAAGCAGTACGTTGGCGAGTCCGGCAAGGTCGTTCCCAGCCGCATTACAGGCACCAAGGCGCGCTACCAGCGCCAGCTGGCCACCGCGGTGAAGCGCGCGCGCTTCCTGGGCCTGTTGCCGTACACCGACAACCACTGATCGGGAGACGAAGGACATGAGACTGATTCTCCTCGAAAAGGTGATGAACCTGGGCAACCTGGGGGACACCGTCGATGTGAAGTCCGGCTACGGCCGCAACTTCCTGGTGCCGCAGGGCAAGGCCGTACCGGCCACCAACGACAACGTGGCGATGTTCGAAGCCCGTCGCGCCGAGCTGGAAGCGGCTGCCAACGAGAAGCTGGCAGAAGCCGAAAAGCGCCGTGGCGGTATCGAGGAACTGGTGCTGGAAATGAGCGCCAACGCCAGCGACGAAGGCAAGCTGTTCGGTTCCATCGGCCCGCGTGAAATCGCGGTCGCCGCTACCGAAAAGGGTGTCGAGCTTGAGAAAGCGGAAGTGATCATGGGCGAAGGCCCGATCCGCGAAACCGGTGAGTACGACGTCCTGGTGCAGCTGCACGCCGACGTTGAGACCACCATCAAGGTGATCGTCACCTCCGAAGAATAAAAATTCTTCAAACACGGGTCCCGGCAACCGGGGCCCGTGTTATTCTTCGACCCGATGTCCGACCCCCACCTGGCCACTGTCGAAAAACTCAAGGTACCCCCGCATTCCATCGAGGCGGAGCAGGCCGTTCTTGGCGGTATGCTGCTTTCTGAAAGGGGTTACGAAGAGGTTGCCGACCGTATCGGCGCGGCGGATTTCTACCGCGAAGACCACCGCCTGATCTTCCAGGCCATTACCGAACTGAACGACGACAACGAGCCGTGCGATGTGGTCACCGTCACCTCGTGGTTTGTCAGCAACGGCCATATCGACCGTATCGACGGTGGCCGTTATGTCCAGCAACTGGCGCTCGACACGCCCAGTGCCGCGAATATCCGCGCCTACGCCGATATCGTTCGCGAAAAGAGCATTCTGCGCGCCCTGATCGACGTCGGCACGAAAATCACCGGCCAGGCGTTCTCTACCGAGGGCCGCAACAGCCACGATCTGCTCGAAGAGGCCGAACGCGCGATTTTCGCAATCGCCGACAAGGGCCAGCGCTCCGGTGCCGGCTTTGTTTCGGTCAAGGACACCATCGACCACGCCTTCGAGCGGATTCAACAACTGGTTGAGCAACAGGGTGACATCACCGGCATTCCCACGGGCTTCAAGGATTTCGACATGAAGACGGCGGGGCTGCAGAATTCCGACCTGTTGATCATTGCTGGCCGCCCGGCCATGGGCAAAACCACGTTCGCGATGAATATCGCCGAAAACGCCGCATTGAAGGGCGGTGTGCCCGTGGCGGTCTTCAGCATGGAAATGTCGTCGCTGCAGCTGGTCATGCGACTGTTCTCCTCGCTGGGCCAGATTGAGCAGGGGCGGCTTCGTACCGGCAAGCTGAATGACACGGATTGGGCGAGCCTGACCTCGGCCATGACATTGCTGAAGAAAAGCAAGATCTTCATCGACGAAACCCCGGCGCTGTCGCCGTCGGAGCTCCGTGCACGGGCCAGGCGTCTGAAGCGCGAACACGACATCGGGCTGATCGTTGTCGACTACCTTCAGTTGATGCAGGTGCCCGATTCAAAGGAGAACCGGGCCACGGAAATCGCCGAGATTTCACGGTCGCTGAAAGCCCTGGCCAAGGAACTGGATGTGCCCGTGCTGGCGCTGTCACAGCTCAACCGTGCGTTGGAGCAGCGCCCGAACAAGCGCCCGGTGATGGCCGACCTGCGTGAATCCGGTTCCATCGAGCAGGACGCCGACCTGATCATCTTCATCTACCGTGACGAGGTCTATAACCAGGATTCACCGGACAAGGGCAAGGCCGAGATCATCATCGGCAAGCACCGAAACGGCGAAACCGGCACGGTCGAACTGGCGTTCCAGGGGCCCTGGTTGCGCTTTGTGAATATCCTGCCCGATTACTACCATCATCACGACGAACTGGGCTGATCGGGCTTCACTGCGTTCGCCGCGACCGGCTTACTCTGCGTCGGTCAATTCATACTTTCTCAGGTAACCCCGCAACTGGTGATAGGTCATGCCCAGGTGTTCGGCGGTCTGCTTCTGGTTGTAACGGCATGATGCCAGTGCCGACTTGATCAGCTCGATCTCGACGTCCTGGATATGCTGCTTGAAGTCATACGGCGTGTCGGGCGCTGTGGTTGCCGGGCCGGGTGAAGGCGCGGCTTCTTCGCCAGGGTTCGCATTCGGGCGCCACGGTGAGTCAAACGGATCGAACACGATGTCACGGACCGTTTCGGCATCACTGTCGGCACGGTAAACGGCGCGCTCGACCACGTTTTTGAGTTCGCGGACATTGCCTGGCCAGTCGTAAGAGAGCAGGGCGTCACGGGCGGACTCGGAGAACCCCTGGAATAGCTCTCGCCCCAGGTCACCGGCCATTTTCACGGCGAAATGCTCGGCCAGTGGCAGGATGTCCTCCGGTCGGGCGCGCAAAGGTGGCAGGGTGATGACGTCAAAGGCCAGGCGGTCGAGCAGGTCGGCGCGAAACCGCCCTTCGTCGACCAGCGATGGCAGGTCTTCGTGGGTCGCGCCGATGATACGGACATCGGTGCGTACCGTGTCATTGCCGCCAACGCGCTCAAGTTCACCGTACTCGATCACGCGAAGCACCTTTTCCTGCACACGCGTTGACGTGGTTGCCAGCTCGTCCAGGAACAGGCTGCCCTGGTCGGCGAGTTCAAAGCGGCCCAGGCGGCGCTTGTTGGCGCCAGTAAACGACCCGGCTTCGTGGCCGAACAGCTCGGTTTCCAGCAGGGACTCGGCCAGCGCGGCGCAGTTCATCTTCACGAATGGCTGGTCCCAGCGGGCGGAGAGGTAGTGGATACGCGCGGCGATCAGTTCCTTGCCGGTACCGCGCTCGCCAATGACCAGGACCGGCCGGTCCAGCGGCGCGACCCGTGAAACGTGCTCCAGTACTTCCAGGAAGCCGGCCGATTCGCCAATTAACGGTTGCTCCTTACGGTTTCGCAAGTGGGTATTCCCTCAGTTTTCGCCGGCTCATTGTAGGAAATGAACTGATTATTGTCGTGGGTCAGCGGTCATGGACGGATCGGGCTGGATGAGCGGCGCCCGAAGTGCTACAAACGCCCCTGCAGACAGGAGTCGATATGGCCAAGGCAAAAACCCGCTTCCAGTGTTCGGAATGCGGCAGCGTGCAATCCAAGTGGGTCGGGCAGTGCCCGGACTGCCAGGCATGGAACACCCTTTCCGAATCACGGCAGCCGGCGCCGTCAGAAGGGCGCGGCCGGTTGGGCTACGCCGGCTCGGGTGCGCGCGGCGTGGTTTCACTGGCCAGCGTCGTTGATACACCGGATGAGCGTCGCTCGACCGGGCTCGCGGAGCTCGACCGCGTGCTGGGTGGCGGGCTGGTTTCCGGGTCGGTGGTGCTGATTGGCGGCGACCCCGGCATCGGCAAGTCCACCTTGCTGCTGCAGGCGCTTGCGCATATTCGGGCCAGCGGGCCGTGCCTGTACGTGACCGGCGAGGAATCGTTGCAGCAGATTGCCATGCGGTCGCGCCGCCTGGGCCTGGACGCGGGCGCGCTGGATTGCCAGACCGAGACCAGCGTCGAGCAGATCCTGGCCACCATCGCTGAACGTTCTCCCGGGCTGGTGGTGATTGACTCGATCCAGACATTGTTCTCCGAGCAGGTAGCCTCTGCGCCGGGCTCGGTCACACAGGTGCGTGAATGCGCGGCCGCGCTGGTTCGTTATGCCAAACAGCACCAGTGCACCATGCTGCTGGTGGGCCATGTCACCAAGGACGGCGCGCTGGCCGGCCCCAGGGTGCTGGAGCACATGGTCGATGCGGTGCTGTATTTCGAGTCCGACAGCGGCAGCCGTTACCGCGTCGTGCGTTCGGTCAAGAATCGCTTTGGCACGGTCAACGAGCTGGGGCTGTTTGCGATGACAGGAACAGGGCTGAAGCCGGTCAGCAACCCCTCGGCCATTTTCCTCAGCGGTGTCGAATCCACCAGCGGCAGCGTGGTCACGGTCATTCGCGAGGGCACCCGGCCGCTGCTGCTGGAATTGCAGGCGCTGGTCGATACCAGCCACCTGGCCAACCCCAGGCGCGTGGCCCTGGGGCTCGATCACAACCGGCTGGCGATGTTGCTGGCCGTGCTGCACCGGCACGCCGGCATCTCGATGTCGGACCAGGATGTCTTTATCAACGTGGTGGGCGGCATTCGCCTGTCGGAAACCAGTTGTGACCTGCCGGTGGCGCTGGCGGTCATGTCCAGTTTTCGCGACCGACCATTGCCGCAGCGCCAGGTCTGCTTCGGAGAAGTGGGGCTTGGCGGTGAAATCCGCCCCGTCTACAACGGCGAGGAACGCCTGAAAGAGGCGCAGACGCATGGCTTCAGCCGCGTGTTGCTACCCGCGGCGAACGCGCCCCGGCAGGTGCCCGAAGGCATGGAGGTGGTGGCGGTCAAGACACTGGGCGAGGCGCTGGAGCGCGCGTTCGACTGAAAGGTCAGGCGGCCCAGTGCTCACCCAGCAGCACTTCCAGGACCAGTTTGCTGCCGAAATAGGCCAGCAAAAGTACGGCAACCCCGGCCAGCGTCAGGCGCACGGCCATGCGACCGCGCCAGCCCCAGGCTCGGCGCCCCACAAGCAACAGGCCAAAGATAATCCACGCCACGACCGCCAGTATGGTCTTGTGCGCCAGGTGCTGGGCCAGCAGGTCATCAACAAACAACAGGCCGGTTGCCAGCGATACGGTGAGCAGTACGAAGCCGATCGCGATCAGCCTAAACAGCAAGGCTTCCAGGGTCTGCAGCGGGGGCAGGGCCCGGACCAGCCGGTTCAGGTGATGGTGGCGCAGGAAATGGTCGATGATGGCGATAAAGCCGGCGTAAACGCCGGCCAGGCCCAGCAGTCCAAAGGCCATGACGGAACTGAACACGTGCGCCGCGAGTGCCGGCGACGAGGCGTTCAGCAGGTTCGCCGGTGCCGGTACCGTGAGTTCAACCCCAAGCACGATCACGGCCAGCGGCAGGACTACCAGTCCGGCATCAAACAGCGGTGACCGGGTCAGCAGGGACAGCAGCAACAACACCACGCCTACCAGCGCACACAATGACATGACGTTGAGCAGGCTGACCGCCGCCTGGTCCGTCGGCAACCAGTGCGATGACTGCGCCAGCGCGTGGCACAGCGCGCCCAGGCTCGTCAGCACGATGGCCGGCGTTCGACGGGCGCCGTTGCTTTCGATGGCGGTTTCCGCCAGCAGGGACTTGTAGAGCATGAACACCGCGCCCAGGTAACAGACTACGGCGCCCAGCAGCCAGGCTTGGTGCATTGAATTCGTCGCTCACGACCAGGTGACGGTCGCTATAATAACCGACCCCGGCAAACGGAGCCCCGAATGTTTAACAGCCTCACCGAACGCCTGTCCGGCGCGATGCAGGGTCTGCGCGGCAAAGGCCGCCTGACCGAAGACTCCATACGCGATGCCCTGCGAGAAGTGCGTGTTGCACTGCTCGAGGCGGATGTCGCGCTGCCGGTGGTCAAGGACTTCATTGCCCAGGTGCGCATGCGCGCGCTTGGCCAGGAAGTAACCAAGAGCCTGACGCCGGGCCAGGCGCTGGTGAAGATCGTCAACGACGAACTGATCCGGGTCATGGGCGAGCAGAACGAGTCGCTGGACCTGAATGCCGCGGCGCCCGTGGTGGTCATGCTCGCCGGCCTGCAGGGCTCGGGCAAGACCACGACGACGGCCAAGCTGGCGAAACACCTTGCCGAGGCGCATGGAAAGAAGGTCATGGTGGTCAGTGCCGATGTCTACCGGCCGGCCGCCATTGCCCAGCTGGAAACCCTTGCGGGGCAGGTTGGGGCAATCTTCCAGCCCTCGGATGTCAGCCAGTCACCTGTGGATATCGCCAGCGGCGCGCTCGCCGAGGCGCGGCGCCAGTTCGCCGACGTGCTGCTGGTCGACACCGCGGGCCGGTTGCATGTCGACGCCGAGTTGATGGACGAGGCGAAGGCGATTGCCGCGGCCGTCAATCCGCACGAGATCCTGTTTGTCGTCGATTCCATGACCGGCCAGGACGCCGCCAACACCGCGCGCGCCTTTGACGAGGCACTGGCGCTGACGGGCGTGGTGCTGACCAAGACGGATGGTGACGCGCGCGGCGGTGCGGCGCTATCGGTGCGCCAGGTCACCGGTAAGCCGATCAAGTTCATCGGCGCGGGCGAGAAGCCCGACGCACTGCAGCCGTTCTACCCGGACCGTATCGCCTCACGCATCCTGGGCATGGGTGATGTGCTGTCGCTGGTCGAAGAGGCCGAGCGTTCCGTCGACAAGGCCAAGGCCGAGAAACTGGCGAAGAAGATTCGCCGGGGCGCCGGATTCAGCCTGGAAGATTTCAAGTCACAGATCGAGCAGATGGACCAGATGGGCGGGGTCTCCGGCCTCATGGACAAGCTGCCGGGCATGGGCCAGATTCCCGACCAGGTCAAGAACAAGGTCAACGACGGCGAAACACGGCGCATGGTGGCCATCATCAATTCGATGACACCCAAGGAGCGGGAGTTTCCTGACGTGATCAAGGGGTCGCGCAAGCGTCGCATCGCCAACGGTTCCGGCACCACCATCCAGGACGTCAACAAGCTGCTGAAGCAGTTTGGCCAGATGCAGAAGATGATGAAAAAGTTTGGCAAGGGCGGCATGGGCAAGATGATGAAGCGCCTTGGCCAGTTGCAGAAAATGGGCGGCCCCGGCGGTTTCAACCCCAGGATGCGGTGAGTCAGCCTCCGCTGGCGTAGCGTTCCCGGCTGATCGCGTAGACCAGCCAGAATACGCCGTTGTCTTCGGCCATTTCTCGGAAGCGCATGCCAAGCTTCTGCAGGACGGTAATGGAAGGCAGGTTTTCGCGCATGGCCCAGCCGGTAATGGTGTCCAGGCCGAACTGGTCGAAACCGGCGCCGAGCGCTGCACGGGCCGCCTCGGTCGCGTAACCACTGTCCCAGAATCGATGGGCAATCCGGTAAGCCAGGTCGACGTCGCCAAATTCCGGATGCCGACGCAAACCGCAAAACCCCATGAATTGCTCATCCGCCTTGCGGATAACGGCCCAACGCCCGAAGCCGTGTCGCGCGTAGTGGTCATAATCCCGGATGAACTTGCGTGCCGCGGCGGGGCTGGGAAAGGGCGCGTCACCGGTATAGCGCATCACATCGGAATCCGCGTTGAGCTGGTAGAGGTCGTCCGCATCCGCCTCGCGAAACTCGCGCAACACGAGTCTCGATGTGTGCAGTTCAAAGGCTGTTGCCGACAAAAGTGACCGCTCCCGGGTGCGCGCGCGAAACGGAGAGATTAGCCAGCGCGGCCGGTCACGACAAGCCCCAGGGTTGGGACAGTAAAAAAAGCGCAACCCGTTGTTTTCTTTTAGGCGCAATGCGGTTACAATGCGCGGTTTCCTGAGTCCGGAACGGGACGGGTTGTCGTGTGCGGCCCGAAAATGTGAATCCCCTGAAGGGGGTGCCCGTAAACAGGGCTCGATTCAACGAGAACAGAAGGTCAATATCAGGATGGTTAAGATTCGTTTGTCGCGCTCCGGCGCCAAGAAGCGTCCGTTCTACAGCATTGTCGTGACGGACAGCCGCAACAAGCGTGACGGTCGTCGCATCGAGCGCATCGGCTTCTTCAACCCGGTCGCCCGCGGCCAGGAAGAGCGCCTGCGTCTCGACCTCGACCGCGTCGAGTACTGGACCGGTGTGGGCGCGCAGATGTCAGAGCGCGTCAACAAGCTGGTCGGCGAAGCGCGTACGGCCGCTACCGCTTCCTGAGCGCGCGCATGGACACCGTGGCGCTGGGGTATGTCTCCGGTGTTTACGGGGTCAAGGGGCAGGTGAAGATTTTCAGCTTCACCGACCCGCGCGAAGCCATTTTCGAGTACCAGCCGTGGTTGCTGGGTTCGGAAATGAAGGCGGTAGAAGTGACCGGCGGACGCCGGCAGGGCAAGACGTTGATCGCGTCCTTGCCCGGGGTGGAAACCCCCGAACAGGCCCGCGAGTTTCTGCAGGCCGAGATTGCCGTCGCCAGGGCGCAGTTGCCCGAAGCAGGCGATGATAGTTACTACTGGGCCGACCTGGTTGGCCTTGAAGTACTGACCACCGCGGGCGTGCCCCTTGGGCGCATCGCGCGGATGGTGGCTACCGGGGCAAATGATGTCATGGTGGTGCGAGGTGAGCCTGATGGCAGGGAGCGGCTGGTGCCGTTCGTCGTCGGGCACTTTGTCACCCGGGTTGATCTTGCCGCGGGCGTCCTCGAGGTCGAGTGGGACCCGGAAGACTAGGCAATACGATGCGTATTGACGTCGTTACCCTGTTTCCCGACGAGTTTCGATCCATGGTCGGCGTCGGGGTGACCGGCAGGGCCATGTCCCAGGGCAGAGTCAGCCTGGACACGTGGAACCCGCGTGACTATGCCGAAGACCGGCATAACACGGTGGATGACCGTCCCTACGGTGGCGGGCCAGGCATGGTGATGACGGTCGAACCGTTGCGCAGTACGATTCGCGCGGCTCGACAGGCGGACCACCGGCCTGTGAGCGTTGGCTTGCTGAGCCCCCAGGGGCGACAGTTGGACCAGGCGGCAGTGCGGGAACTTGCTGGGCGTGAGCGGATCCTGCTGGTCTGCGGGCGCTACGAAGGCATTGATGAACGCCTGGTGCGACTGGAAGTCGACGAAGAGTGGTCCATCGGTGACTACGTGCTGAGCGGCGGAGAACTGGCCGCTGCGGTCATGATCGACGCGCTGTTGCGCTTGTTGCCCGGTGTGCTTGGTGATGCGCAGTCGGCGGAGCAGGATTCGTTTACCGGAGACCTGCTGGATCATCCGCACTACTCGCGTCCCGAGAGTGTAGAGGGCTTGGATGTGCCGCCTGTGCTGTTGTCGGGTGACCACGGCGCAATCGCTCGCTGGCGTTTGAAGCAGGCCCTGGGTCGAACGTGGAAGCGGCGACCGGATTTGTTAGAAAACAAGGTGTTGGACGAAGAATCTAAGGCATTGCTTCAGTCCTACATCGACGAACACGAACATTGATTAATGCCGGCGGATGCGCCGGACGGCAAAGGAAACAGAGCAATGAGCACGATCATCGACGAGATCAACCAGGAACAGATGAGCCGCGACATCCCCGCGTTCGCCCCGGGCGACACGGTGGTCGTGAGCGTCAAGGTGAAAGAAGGCAACCGTGAGCGCCTGCAGGCGTTTGAAGGCGTTGTCATCGCGCTGCGTAACCGCGGCCTGAACTCCGCATTCACCGTGCGCAAGATTTCCCATGGCACCGGTGTGGAGCGTGTCTTCCAGACCTACAGCCCGATGATCGATTCGATCACGGTCAAGCGTCGCGGCGACGTCCGTCGCGCCAAGCTGTACTACCTGCGTGGCCGCGAAGGCAAGAGCGCCCGTATCAAGGAAAAGCTCAACGCACCGGCCAGCTAAGGCCAGACGAGTTATTCAAAAAGCCCGCTACACGCGGGCTTTTTGTTACCCGGCCCGCGTGGAGATTCTTTGCCAGTGACCGTTAGCAGAATGTTTGCAGCTTGGCGCAGCGCCCTGGTTGTGATGGCGATGCTGCTCACGTCCGCGACTTACGCCCAGCCGGCTGCCGGGGTAGACCTGCTTGAAAGGCCTTCGGCTGGCGGTGCCGCCGATGTCGTCAGCGTCCACTTCACCCTGCTCGACATCGTTGATATCGATGACAAGGCCCAGCGATTCGAAATCGATGCCTATGTTGAGCTTCGCTGGCAGGATCCGCGCCTGGCCCTGCCGGGTTCGGGTGAGCATGTCCGCTTGATGACGCTGGACGAAATCTGGACACCGGGGCTGGCCATTCTCAATGATCGGGGGCTGGAGCCCCTGCTACCGGAAGTCGCGCGCGTTTCGGAAGGTGGCCAGGTTGTCGTTCGGCGCAGGCTCGCCGGGCCGTTGGCCGTAGATCTCAAGCTGCATGATTTTCCTTATGACCGCCAGGTCCTGACCGTGGATGTCCTGTCTTACCTGCACGGGCCGGACGAGGTTCAGTACGCGCAAGACAGTGAGCTGGTCTCAAACCCGGATACATTCAGCGCGGACGGGTGGGGCTTCGAGGTGTTGCCCCCTGAACGCTCTGAATTTCGTGTTCGCGAGGGCGCCCGGGGAGCACCAGAGATCAGTTTTCGGTTAATGGCTACCCGGGACTCCGGTTTTTACGTCTTCACCCTGCTGATGCCCATGACCCTGATCATGTTGATGACATGGATGGTTCACTGGCTCCCACCGCAGCTATCACCACCAAGGCTGGGCACCGCGAGCGCCGCGGTGTTCTCCGTCATCGCTTTTGGCGTCAGCCTGCGCCTGAGCCTGCCGCAGGTGGGTTACCTGACCGTGGCGGACAAATTCGTGATTTTTTCCATCATCATGGTGGGGATTTCGCTGGCGGTGGCGGTGCTGGTGGCGCGCCTGGTTGATATCGACAGGCTTGACCGGGCGCTGTCCGTTTCGCGTTTCATGCGCTGGGCATTCCCGCTGACCTTCATTGCAGCCATGTTGCTGACCCGCCTGAATTGACCACCGCGGGCAGGGCGGCGCTTGAAAGCCGCGCAGTTGTCCGCATGTTTGTTGGCAGTTCAACAACACTTTGATCTGCCATGACCCAAACCACCCAACACGCTTTCCAGGCCGAGGTACAGGAAGTCCTGAACCTCATGATTCACTCCCTGTATTCCAACAAGGAGATTTTCCTGCGGGAGCTGGTGTCCAACGCATCGGATGCCTGTGACAAGCTGCGATTCCTTTCCCTGCAGGATGACGCGCTGCTCGAGGGCGACGCCGAACTGCATATCGATATTGCCGTCGACAAGGAAAAGCGCCTGCTGACCATCCGCGACAACGGTATCGGCATGTCGCGCGACGAGGTGATGGAAAACATCGGCACCATCGCGCGCTCCGGCACCAAGCGGTTCCTTGAGCAGGTCAAGCAGGGCAAGGACGACGGTAACCAGCTAATCGGCCAGTTCGGCGTTGGCTTCTATTCCGCATTTATCGTCGCCGACCACGTGACCGTGCTGACGCGCCGCGCCGACGCGGAACCTGGCGAGGGTGTTCACTGGTCATCCGACGGTAGCGGGGAGTACAGCATCGGCCAGATCGACCGGCCGCATCACGGCACCGAGGTGATCCTGCACCTGAAAGAGGACGAAGACGAGTTCCTGCAGGACTGGACGCTACGCTCACTGGTCAACCGCTACAGCGATCACATCGGCTTCCCGATCCGAATGCTGGAAACGCCGCCGGCGGCCGATGACGACGGTGAGGATGCGGAGACGCCCGCGCCCGAGTGGAAGAAGGTCAACCAGGCCTCGGCGCTGTGGACGCTGCCCAAGGGCGAGATCAGCGACGATGATTACAGGTCGTTCTACAAGCACGTCAGTCACGATTTCGAGGACCCGCGCTGCTGGGCCCACAACCAGGTGGAAGGCAGCCAGAACTACACCTCGCTGCTGTACCTGCCGTCGCACGCGCCCATGGACTTCATGATGCAGCGTGACGAACCGCGCGGCCTGAAACTGTACGTCAAGCGCGTGTTCATCATGGATGCCGCCGAGCACCTGCTGCCCAACTACCTGCGCTTCATGCGCGGCGTGGTGGATTCCGACGACCTGCCGCTGAATGTCTCGCGCGAGCTGCTGCAGGACAACCCGACGGTGCGCAAGATTCACGCCGCCGTGGTGCGCCGCAGCCTGGACCTGCTGGGCAAGCTGGCCAATGACGACGCCGAGGGCTACCAGGCCTTCTGGGGCGATTTCGGTACCGTGCTGAAGGAAGGTATCGTCGAAGACAACGGCAACCGCGAGCGTATCGCCGGGCTGCTGCGCTTCACCTCCACGCAGGACCCGGAAGCAGGCGACGTGGTGTCGCTGGCCGATTACATCGGGCGTGCCGGCGATGACCAGGACACCATCTGGTACATCACCGCTGAATCACTGGCGGCCGCGAAACACAGCCCGCACCTGGAAATCTTCCGCAAGAAGGGTATCGAGGTGCTGTTGATGCACGATCGCATCGACGAATGGATGATGGGCTACTTCCACGAATTCGAGGGCAAGAAGCTGCGTTCGGTGGCGAAGGGTGATGTCAACCTGGCCAACGATACGGAATCCGCAGAGGGTGACGACAAGCCAGAGGTCTCGGAAGCCGATTCGGCACTGCTGGAGCGGATGAAGGCGGCGCTGGGCGAGTCCGTGCAGGACGTCCGCGCCAGCCAGCGACTGACCGATTCCGCCGCCTGCCTGGTGCTGGGCGAGCATGACATGGCCCCGCACCTGCGCCGGATGCTGGAGCAGGCCGGCCAGGCCCTGCCGGACAGCAAGCCGGTGCTCGAGGTCAACACCGGCCACCCGCTGGTGCGCCGCCTGGCGGATGCTGGCGACAGCGACTTCGAGGACTGGACCCACCTGGTTCACGAGCAGGCCGTGCTGGCCGAAGGTGGCCAGCTGGACGACCCGGCAAGCTTCGTGGCGCGCCTGAACCGGCTGATCCTGGCGACTTCAGAAGCCGCCTGATATCACCTTGTCGGTCCGCCTGGACAAGTGGCTCTGGGCCGCGCGCTTCTTCAAGACCCGCGCGCTGGCCCGGGCCGCCGTCCAGGGTGGCAAGGTCCATCTCAACGGCGCCCGCGTCAAACCGGCGCGGACGCTGTCTGCTGGTGACGAACTTCGCGTCCAGCGTGGCGAGGAGTCACTGACCCTGCACGTGCTCGAACTGTCTGATCGCCGCGGCCCGGCGAGTGTCGCCCAGGCGTTGTACCAGGAAACCCCGGAAAGCCTTCAGCGCCGCGAAGCCCTGGCCACGGAACGCAAACTCCAGCGCGAAGCGCACGCCGGGCGCGAGCGGCGCCCGGACAAGCGCCAGCGCCGCCAGATCATCAAGTTCAGGAAGGGCTCGGACGAGACCTGAGCGTCGCCGCGGGCTAGCGCTCCATCAGGCGTCGAAGGGGTTTCTGGCATCCCTGAGTCGCATTCCGCGGGTCATCGACGACCTGCAAGCCACGCACCCGACCCGGGGAGAACAAATCATCTGCGGCACCCGTCGTGACGGCGAGGTCAAGGTTGAGACCCGGCGCCAGGAGTTCAACCCGGTCGTTTTCAATCTGCCAACGGCCTTCGTGGACGATCACTTCGACGGCCTCAAGACCGGACTCCAGCGCCAGGTGGAAAGCGCCGTCGTCGACCAGGGTCAGGAAGATGTCCAGGTCGTCGCAACCGGTGCTGAAACTGGCCCGTTGTACACCTGGCAAGGCCTGGCCGGGTCCCGGTGTCGTAGAGGCCCGCAGGTAAATGCCAATGGTCCGGGGTGAGTACTCATGGTTGTCGATAAAAAACGGCTCGACACGAACAGTGGAATAGCCGAGTTGCTGGAGGATATCGGCTGAAACCTCGGCGGCTTCGCTGCTCTTGCGACCGGGAAAGTAGACCACGGTGGGCTGATACAGCTCCGGTGTCACGCTGTCGTTGCGGACAACGGTGTAGCCGCCCTCGACCAGAGCGCTTTCGACCCGCGCGGCCTCATCGGCGGGAACATCCCGGACAAACAGCTGGACTGAAAAGGGTTTGCAGCCACAGAGCAGGCTGATGGTGACCAGCAGCCAGGCCCTGCGCATCAGCGTTCCGAAGTCGACTTCAATGTGTAAACCAGGTCCAGTGCATCGCGCGGACTCAGTGCGTCGGGGTCGATGGTTTGGAGCAGTTCGAGCACGGCGGCCACGGCCGGGTCGGGCGCTTCCGGAAGGTGTTCCGTCTTGGCATCGACTTCGGCCGGCGTGAACAGCGACATCTGTGGGCCGGCCTCATCCCCCTTCGACTCCAGCGCCTGTAGCTGCAGGCGCGCGGCACGCAGCACTGGGGCGGGAATGCCGGCGAGGGCGGCGACCTGCAGGCCGTAGCTCTGTGAGGCCGGGCCGTCTTCCACGGTATGCAGGAACACGATGCGCTCACCGTGCTCCACCGCGTTCAGGTGCACGTTGAACACGCCCGGGTGCGTGCCCTGCAGCTGGGTCAGCTCGAAATAGTGGGTCGCGAACAAGGTGTAGGCCTGTACGCGCCGTGCCAGGTCATCGGCGCAGGCCCAGGCCAGCGCCAGGCCGTCATAGGTGCTGGTGCCGCGGCCGATTTCATCCATCAGCACCAGAGAGCGTGAAGTGGCGTTGTGCAGGATATTGGCGGTTTCGCTCATTTCCAGCATGAAGGTCGAACGTCCGCGCGACAGGTCATCGCCGGCGCCAATGCGCGTGAAAATGCGATCCACCGGGCCGATCCTGGCGGCGCTGGCGGGCACCCAGGAGCCGGCGTGGGCGAGCAGCACGGCCAGGGCGGCCTGGCGCATGTACGTGGATTTGCCGCCCATGTTCGGGCCGGTGATTACCAGCATGCGTCGCTCGGGGTCCAGCAGCAGGTCGTTGGGCGTGAACGGCTGCTCCTGCACATGTTCGATCACCGGGTGACGCCCGGCGCGGATATCGATGCCGTCCTCGGTGACCATCTCGGGCTGGCAGAACTGCAGGGTCTGCGCGCGTTCGGAAAAGGCACACAGGACATCCAGCCGCGCCAGCCCCGTGGCGGTGCGGCGCAGTGCGTCCAGCGGCCCCTGGAGCCGTCCCAGCAGGGCCTCGTAGCAGTATTCCTCGCGCGCCTGCGCTCGTTCCCGCGCGGACAGCACCTTGTCCTCGAAGGCCTTCAGTTCCTCGGTGATGTAGCGCTCGGCCGCCTTCAGCGTCTGCCGGCGGGTGTAGTGGGTTGGCACCTTGTCGGCATGGGCGTGGGTGACTTCGATGAAGTAGCCATGCACGCGGTTGTAGCCGACCTTCAGGGTCGGGATGCCGGTGGCGGCCTTCTCCCGGACTTCGAACTCGAGCAGGAAATCGTTGGCGTTTTCCGACAGCGAACGCAGTTCGTCGAGCTCCGGGTCATGACCCGTGGCGATGACGCCGCCGTTGCGCAGCAAGGCCGGTGGTTCGTCCACCAGCGCACCGCTCAGCCACTCGTGCACATCGGGATGGGGCTGCAGGGTGTTCGCCAGGCCGTCGAGGTCGCCATGGCCGGGTGTGGACAGGGTGTCACGGATCGAAGGCAGCGCCGCCAGCGTGTCGCGCAGCGTCGCCAGGTCACGCGGTCGCGCCGAGCCCAGTGCCACGCGGGCGAGGATTCGTTCGGCATCGCCGACGCCGCGCAGGGTCTCGCGCAGGCTGTCGACGAGCGCCGATTCCGTCAGCGCGCGGATAGCCCGGTGGCGGGCGCCCAGCCGTTCGCGATCGCGGATGGGGTTGACCAGCCAGCGACGCAACAGTCGGCCGCCCATGGGCGTGATGCTGGTGTCCATGACGCCGGCCAGGGTCAGGTCGTCACGACCGTCGGGGTGGGTCAGGATCTCCAGGTGGCGGCGCGTGGCGGCATCCAGGTGCAGGGACTCGTCCGCGGATTCCAGTGACAGGCCGGTCAGGTGGGGCAGGGCGCCACGCTGGGTTTCCTGCGCGTACTGGATCAGCGCCCCGGCGGCGGCGATGACGGCGGGCTGGCCCTCGATGCCGAAGCCGGAGAGGTCCCGGGTACCAAACTGCTCGGCCAGCAGGCGCGCTGCGGACGGCGTATCGAAATGCCACGGCGCACGCTGGCGCACGCCGGTGCGACGTTGCAATTCCGCCAGGCGGGGGTTGTCTTCCGCGACCAGGAGCTCCGCCGGCTGGAGCCGCTCCAGTTGCGCATCGAGTTCATCGCCGTCCGCCACACGGCGGGCATGGCAGCGCCCAGCGGACAGGTCCAGCCAGGCCAGCGCCCATTCGTCCTTGTGGCAGGCCACCGTGGCCAGCAGGTTGTCCCGGCGATCATCGAGCAGGGCTTCGTCCGTCGCGGTGCCCGGGGTGACGATGCGCACGACCTCGCGCTCCACTGGTCCCTTGCCGGCGGTCACGTCGCCCACCTGCTCGCACACGGCCACGGCTTCGCCCTTCTTCAGCAGGCGCGACAGGTAGCTCTCGGCGGCGTGATGGGGCACACCGGCCATCGGGATGGGCTGGCCGTTGGATTCGCCGCGCGTGGTCAGGGTAATGTCGAGCAGTGCCGCGGCCCGCCGGGCATCGTCATAGAACAGTTCGTAGAAATCACCCATCCGGAACAGCAGCAGGGTGTCTGGAAAGTCCGCCTTGATGCGCAGGTACTGCTGCATCAGCGGGGTATGGCCCTTGAAGGCATCGGTGGCTGGAACTGACATCGGCGGAAGTGTAACGTACCCCCCTTGTCTGATGAAGATGTTCGAACAAGGCCCACCCCCCTATGAATGACACCGCCCTCGCGGAACTTGAACAACGCGCGGCCCGCGGCGCGGCCGCCGTGGCCGATGCCCTCCGTGCGCGTGGCTGGACGTTGTGCACGGCCGAATCCTGCACCGGCGGCTGGCTGGCCAAGGTCTGTACCGACCTGCCGGGCAGTTCCGACTGGTTCCATGGCGGCTACGTGTCGTACGCCTACCGCGCCAAGGAACAGCAGCTGGGCGTGATCCATGATGACCTGGTCGAACACGGCGCCGTCAGCGAAGCCATCGCCTCGCAGATGGCCCTGGGCGCGCGGCGTGGCAGTGGCGCCGATATCGTCGTGTCGATGACCGGGATCGCCGGCCCCGGGGGCGGCCTGCCGTCGAAGCCGGTCGGGCTGGTCTGCCTGGGCTGGTCCATCAAGGGCGGCAATATCATCACCGCAACCCGGCATTTCGACGGCGATCGCGCCGCGGTGCGCCTGAAGACGGTCTGCGCGGCCCTTGAGGGCACGATCGAGGCGCTGGAAGAGGGCGCCTGACCCATCGGTTTTGGCGCGTTCTCGCGGTTTGAGAACGGGTTTTGCGAACATGTCTGAAAATCCGGTAGGTAATCGCCGCGACCCGTGTAGGCAGGCGACTTTGGCCGGAATCGCTATGTCATAATGCCGCGCAAAGCGGTCAAATGAATCGTTACGACGGAACAGGAGAGGACAACGTGGACGACAACAGGAAACAGGCCCTGACAGCGGCGCTCGGGCAGATTGAACGGCAGTTTGGCAAGGGCGCGATCATGCGCATGGGTGACGGCTCCCAGGCGAAGGACGTGGATGTTGTCTCCACCGGTTCGCTGGGGCTGGATGTCGCCCTGGGTATCGGCGGCATTCCCAAGGGGCGCGTGGTCGAGATCTACGGCCCGGAATCCAGCGGTAAGACAACCCTGACGCTGCACATGGTGGCCGAGGCCCAGAAGGCCGGCGGCACGGCCGCGTTTGTCGACGCCGAGCACGCGCTCGACCCGCAGTACGCCGAGAAACTGGGCGTTAACGTGGAAGACCTGCTGGTTTCGCAGCCCGATACGGGCGAACAGGCGCTGGAAATTACCGACATGCTGGTCCGTTCCGGCGCCGTGGATATCGTCGTCGTCGACTCGGTCGCGGCGCTGACGCCGAAGGCGGAAATCGAGGGTGAGATGGGCGACTCGCACGTCGGCCTGCACGCCCGGCTGATGTCACAGGCGCTGCGCAAGCTCACCGGCAATATCAAGCGATCCAACTGCATCGTCGTCTTCATCAACCAGATCCGCATGAAGATCGGCGTGATGTTCGGCAGCCCAGAGACGACCACCGGCGGTAACGCGCTGAAGTTCTACTCATCGGTGCGCCTGGATATCCGTCGCATCGGCGCGTTGAAGAAGGGCGACGAGGTGATCGGCAACCAGACCCGGGTCAAGGTGGTCAAGAACAAGATGGCGCCACCCTTCAAGCAGGTCGAATTCGAGATCATCTATGGCGAGGGTATCTCGCACGAGGGAGAGCTCATCGACCTGGGCGTGGCCAATGGCATCATCCAGAAATCCGGCGCCTGGTATAGCTATGACGGCGACCGCGTAGGGCAGGGCAAGGAGAATGCGCGGGAGTTCTTCCGCGAGAATGACGGTCTTGCGGCCGACGTTGAGGCGAAGATCCGTGCGGCACTGCTGCCAAGTTCGAAGGCCGCCGCGGGTGATGCCGCGGGTGCTGACAGCGAGGCCGTCACCGCTGGCTGAAACCGCCGCCGAGGTCCGTGAGGTTGCGATGCGCTACCTGGCGCGTCGCGAATACACGGAGACTGAACTCATACGCAAACTCGAAGCGCGGGGCATCGATGATGTCGCCGCGCATTCGGCCGTCGAAGCGCTGGCCAGCGACGGGCTGGTCAGTGACGAACGTTTCGCCGAAGTCTTTACCCGCCAGCGTGTTGAGCGGCTGTATGGGCCGGTACGCATACGAATGGAACTGCGCCGCAAGGGCGTGGCCGATGACCTGGCCGCGGCCGTGCTGGCCGAATACGACGAGCAGTGGTACCGGCGCGCCGAGGACTGGGTCAGCCGTTCGGCACGGGGTGAGCCTGACCAGAAGGAAAGGGCCCGACTGTACCGTGGTGGCATGCGCCGTGGCTTCACCCACGACCAGGTCATGCGGGCCATGGACCGACACCGCGACACACCCTGAGGTTTTTTCCCGTTTTCCGCTGGATTATTGCGCCACGCGCCTATACCTTTCTCTGCACCTGAGCATTTTGACCGGAATCACGTGAAAACCAGCAACGAAATTCGTTCCGACTTCCTGAAGTTCTTCGAAAGCAACGGTCACCGGGCGGTGACGTCCAGTTCGCTGGTGCCGGCAGATGACCCGACCCTGCTATTTACCAACGCGGGAATGAACCAGTTCAAGGACGTGTTCCTGGGTGCGGAGAAGCGCCAGTACACGCGGGCGGTCACATCGCAGAAGTGCGTCCGCGCCGGCGGCAAGCACAACGACCTTGACCAGGTCGGCTATACCGCCCGCCACCACACGTTCTTCGAGATGCTGGGCAACTTCAGTTTCGGCGACTACTTCAAGCACGATGCCATCCGTTTCGCCTGGTCTCTTCTGACCGAGACGTGGGGAATTCCGGCGGACCGCCTGTACGTGACCGTCTATCACACCGATAACGAGGCCCATGACATTTGGCGCAATGATATCGGCCTGGCGGAAGACCGGGTGCTTCGAATCGGCGACAAGCCGGGTGGCGCCGAGTATGAGAGTGACAATTTCTGGGCCATGGGCGATACCGGCCCCTGCGGCCCCTGCAGCGAGATCTTCTTTGACCACGGCGACCACATCGAAGGCGGGTTGCCGGGCACCGAGAACGAAGACGGCGATCGCTATGTCGAGATCTGGAACCTGGTCTTCATGCAATTTGACCGCGGCGCGGACGGTGAACTGACACCGTTGCCGGCGCCCTGTGTCGATACCGGCATGGGGCTGGAGCGTGTCGCGGCCGTGCTGCAGGGGACGCATGACAACTACCTGACTGACCAGTTCCAGGCACTGGTTTCCGCCGCGGCCGAACTGGTGGGCTGCGCGGACCGTGACAACAAGTCGCTGCGCGTCATCGCCGACCATATCCGCGCCTGCGCGTTCCTGGTAGCCGATGGCGTGTTGCCGTCGAATGATGGCCGTGGTTATGTGCTGCGCCGCATCATCCGCCGCGCCGTACGTCACGGTTTCATGTTGGGGCGCAAGACACCGTTCTTCTCGGAGATGGTCGCACCGCTGGCCGCCGTCATGGGCGAGGCCTACCCGGTGCTGCTGAGTGACGGCGAACGCATCGCGACCGTGCTCGCCGAAGAAGAAAAGCGCTTTGCGCGCACGCTGGACACGGGCCTTGGCATCCTCAGGAAGGTCATGGACGAGACGGCGGCCGGCAAGGCCATCGACGGGGATACCGCGTTCCTGCTCTACGACACCTACGGTTTTCCCCTGGACCTGACCCAGGACATCGCCCGCGAGGAAGGCCTGTCCGTTGATACCGAAGGCTTCGACCAGGCGATGGCCGAGCAGCGCAAGCGCGGCCGTGATGCGCGCCAGTTCAAGGCCGCGACCATCAGTGCCGATGCGCTGAGCCGGCTACAGCCGGGTGAGTTCGTGGGCTACGACACGGGCACGTCGGATGCGCGCGTGACGGGTATCCTGGTGGACGGCAAGGCCGTTGAAGCCATCGATGGCGGCGACGATGCCGTGGTGGTGCTGGACCGGACGCCGTTCTACGCGGAATCGGGCGGCCAGGTGGGTGATACCGGCACGCTGGAATCCGGCGATGGTCGTTTCCGCGTTGATGACACGCAGAAGCTGGGCGGCGTCTTCCACGGCCATGTCGGTACGCTGGAGCAGGGTGAGCTGCGCGTGGGTGATACGGTCACGGCGGCCATCGACATGGATCGCCGACAGAATATCGTCCTGCATCATTCAGCCACGCACCTGATGCACAAGGCGCTGCAGGACCTGCTGGGTGACCATGTTGAGCAACGCGGCTCGTTGGTGGCGCCGGATCACCTGCGTTTCGACTTTTCCCATCCGCGCCAGGTCACGCCCGAAGAGCTGCGCAGGATCGAGGCGCGTGTCAACGCGGACATTCGCGCCAACCCGGCCGCGACGGCAGAAGTCATGGACTTTGACGACGCGCTGAAAACCGGCGCAATGGCGCTGTTCGGGGAGAAATACGGTGACCGGGTCAGGGTGCTGAAGTTCGGCGAACTGTCCACGGAGCTGTGTGGCGGCACACACGTTTCCCGCGTCGGCGATATCGGCCAGTTCAAGATTGTGTCCGAAGGGGCCGTCGGTGCAGGCATCCGCCGCATCATCGCGGTTGCCGGTGAACAGGCGGTCAAGGCGATCCAGTCCCAGGAATCCACGCTGCAGGACGTAGCCGGGGTGCTCAAGGTGGGCACCGATGGCGTCGAGCAGCGGCTGGGCCAGTTGCTGGATCGCAACCGTGAACTGGAAAAGGAACTCGAAGCGTTGAAAGCTTCAATGGTGACTTCAGGCAGCGATGCATTGCTGGCGCAGGCGGTCGAAATCGGTGGCATCAAGGTGCTTTCGACGCGGCTTGACGGCGCCGACTCGCGCAACCTCCGGGACGCCGTTGATCATCTGAAGGATAGCCTGGGAAGTGCGGTCGTCGTGCTGGGTGCGGTCGACGATGACAAGGTGCGCCTGGCCGCAGGAATCTCCAAGGATTTGACGACTCGGATAAAAGCCGGTGATCTGGTAAACTTTGTGGCGCAACAGGTCGGAGGCAAAGGCGGTGGCCGCCCCGATTTCGCCCAGGCGGGCGGAAATCAACCGGAAGCACTTGAATCCGCGTTGGCTTCTGTCAGTCACTGGGTGGCAGAAAAACAATAACAGGCTGTTGCATGTAAACGTGTCGCAAACAAAGGTAGAGCGGACCCTTTGGTTGGCGCAAAGGACAATTGAGTCGTTTCGACTTTGCATAAAGGACCAAACGGCCTGAGGCCAAAGGAAGGTACTCATGCTCATACTTACAAGACGTGTCGGTGAAAAACTCGTGATCGGTGAAAACGTAACGGTTACTGTTCTGGGTGTTAAAGGTAACCAGATTCGAATCGGCATCGATGCACCACCTGATGTTCAGGTGCACCGGGAAGAGATTTTCAAACGCATTCTGGCCGAACGCGACAGTGGAGACGAATCAGCAACCGGCTGATTACACTTTCGCGCTTTACGCACAACCCATCTGACGGTATCCTTGCGCCTCGCTCGGCCCGGCGGGTCGGTGCGTCCAATCCAGGAGAGGTGGCCGAGTGGCTGAAGGCGCTCCCCTGCTAAGGGAGTATACGGTTTATAGCCGTATCGAGGGTTCGAATCCCTCCCTCTCCGCCAAATTTGAATGAACCCGCCCCCGGCGGGTTTTTTCTTGTCTAGAATAGGGTGAAAACAGGGAAGGGGGCACGTTACCGCGGCTTGGCAGGTGCGCAAGGAATGAAGTACCCCATTGATGCTCGCAGGAGCACACCGTATTACGAGAAATACTTTGTGACGTGTGAAGACACGCCGCACGCCTATGTCAGCGCGTTTCGCGAGGCCCAGTTCGAGGCCATGCACAAGCATCGAGTCGGCGTTACCCTGTTCTGGGTCGTCGTCATGGCCTGTGCCACCAGTTGGCTTGCCGGTTGGTTGCACTTCGTGGTCGCCGTGACCCTTGTGACTGCATCGTGGTTGCTCGTTGGCTGGCAGCGGCGCCGAGAGGCCCGACTGCTGGCCCGGACGTTCGAACTGGCGCTGAGGGGCAAGGAGCGCGAGTTTCATGAGTACATGTGGCGCCACCTGGACCGCAGGATGCTTCGGCAGGAATTCTAGCCCTGGAAAGCGCTAGAATCGGGCAGTGATGATGAAATCGACACAACCCCAGCCCCTGGTCCCCCGGCAGCCAACGCCCACGACCCCCACCGATGCCGTACGTGATCGCCTTGGACGGCCGCTGCACGACCTGCGTATCTCCGTGCTGGACCGCTGCAATCTGCGCTGCGGCTATTGCATGCCGGCCGACTCGCTGCAGGGTCAGGGTATTTTCTTGCCGAAAGAGTCGCTCTTGACGGATGCTGAGATCGTTCACCTGGTCCGGGCTTTTACGCGACTCGGAGTTCACAAGCTGCGCCTGACCGGTGGCGAACCGTTGTTGCGCCCCGGGTTGGTCAGCCTGGTAAAGCGACTCGCGTGCATTGACGGCATCGATGACCTGGCATTGACCACCAACGGTATCCTGCTTCCCCGCCATGCCGCGGCGCTGAAGGAAGCGGGTCTGCACCGGTTAACGGTCAGCCTGGACAGCCTCGACGAGGCGGTTTTCGCGCAGATGTCCGGCGGGCGAGGCAGTGCAGCAGAGGTGATGGCCGGCATCGAGGCCGCCAGGCAGGCCGGGTTTGGATCACTGAAGATCAACACGGTCGTGCAGCGCGGGGTAAACGAAGACCAGGTGCTCGACCTGGTTGGGCATTTCCGTGGCAGCGGCCACGTGGTGCGAATGATCGAGTTCATGGATGTCGGCCACAGTAACAACTGGGCCGCGTCACAGGTCGTCCCGAGCGACGAGTTGCGTGCACGCATCCATCAGCGCTGGCCGCTTGAGCCGGTACAGCGCCAATCGGCCAGTGCACCGGCAAGGCGCTGGCGCTTTCTGGACGGGCAGGGTGAGGTCGGCTTTATCTCGTCCGTGTCCGAACCGTTCTGTGGCACCTGTACCCGGGCTCGCCTCGCCGCCGATGGTACGTTCTACAGTTGTCTCTTCGCGTCTCATGGCACATTGCTGCGTCCCATCGTTCGTGGTGAAACCGACACTCAACGCCTGGTCGACTACCTGTCGGGCCTGTGGTCCGGGCGCGAAGACCGCTACAGTGAGATTCGTGGCACCCAGGCCACGGTGGACCCGCGCGTTGAAATGTACCGGATGGGGGGGTAATGAAGACCGTTGATGTGCGTTTTTTCGCCGCGTTCAGGGAAATGACCGGGACGGAATCGGTCAGTCTTGAAACCGCCGCGGAAACGGTCGAAGACATTTTTCAGGGTTGCCTGTCACGGTTCCCCGGCCTGTTCCGGCCGGAGGCCACGCTGGTGGCGGTCAACGACGCCATGGCCAGTTGGTCGACCGCGGTCAGCGACGGTGACACGGTGCTGTTTTTCCCTCCGGTGGCCGGCGGATGAGCATGCGGGTGGACCAGGGGCCGCTGGTGACGGCCGATATCATCGCGCCGCTGGACAATGATCGTTGTGGCGCCTTGCTGGTCTTCGAGGGCAGGGTACGCAATCACAATGAAGGGCGTGACGTGTTGGGCCTGGAATACGAGGTCTACGTGCCACTGGCGGTGAAGGAAGGGCAGGTCATCATCGACGAAGCCCGGCAACGCTGGCCGGTGGGTGGAATCGCCTGCGTTCATGCCAGTGGCAAGCTGGACATCGGCGATATCGCGGTCGTCGTGGCCGTTGCCAGCGCCCATCGCGATGCGGGCTTTGCCGCCTGCCGATACGTGATCGACGAAATCAAGGCACGGCTGCCCATCTGGAAGCGGGAGCGCTACGCCAGCGGCGAGACAGAATGGGTCAATTGCCAGAAACCGGTCAGGGGTTGAAGCCGAGTATCTCCTCGGCGACAGCGCCGACACCGTCAGGGTGACGCCACTCGCCGTGCTTGCCGCCTGATTTATACAACAGCCGGACAGCATCAATAAGCAATGCCGGGTTCACCGGTTTGACCAGGTCCCACAGGGTCAGCAGGGCCACTGTCGCGCCCGTGAGGGCCTCCATTTCCACGCCGGTGCGCTCGGATATCTCCGCAAGGGCATAGACGTCGATCGCGTGAGCGCACTCATCCAGGCGGGTGTGGACGGAGGCGCGGCTGAGAGAAATCGGGTGACACAATGGAATCAGGGTCGGCGTCGCCTTGGCCCCCAGGATGCCCGCGAGCTCGGCCATGGGCAGTGCATCCCCCTTGGGCAGCTTGCCATCGCGAACCGCGGCGAAGGCGGCCTCCCCCACGATGATGCGCCCGTACGCCAGCGCGCGCCGGCGGGTCACGGCTTTCTCATGGACATCGGCCATGGCGGTTTTGTGCGCTGAATGGGGCTGCTTCATGGCGTGCTGTCCTTGCTTCCGGTTCGTATGGATAGGGTCGTGCTGCCGTTGGCCTGGCCGCGGGCCTCGACCCAGGTATGCCCGCGGCGCAGGCACCAGGCCTCGAGATCCAGTGGCGCGGCCGGGTCGGTGACCTCGATGAGCAACAGGGTGCCGGGCCCGACCTGGCGCGCGGCCAGTTCCGCCTGGCGCACCGGTTCGGGGCACAGCAGGTCACGGGCGTCGATTCGTAGAGGGGTGCTGGCCTGGCGCTCGCTCGTCATGGACGCATTATCGTTGAGCCCGGCGGCTGGGCCAAGACCGGGAAGCCTTGACCGCCAGCAGATCCGCACCTAGTCTGCCGCGATGAAAACGCGCCTGGCCCTGCTCGTTATTGTTCTCTCCCTGGCTGACTTGCCCGCCTCACAGGGCTCGGAAGTATCCCTTTTCGACGCACCGCTGGCCGGGGGGACGATTTACTGTGACGGTGCCCGGCGCGGCTCTGCGGTCATGGTTGATGGCCCCGAGGGCTCGAGTCAGCTTGCAGGCGTATTCATCGTCAGCGCGGCGCATGTGTTCTATGACCTGCATTCCGGGCAGCGCTACCAGGATTGCTATTTCGATTACCGTGGTCTCGAGCATTTGCCTGGGTACCGTGCGACGCTCTCGACCCAATGGCTGCAGCTGGGCGACTTTGACCCGCGCGAGGATCCATCCCAGGCCCGAAACGGTCATGGCGACTGGGCGGTCGCATATCTTCCTGAGCCGCCCAGGGCCGCAAAGCGCCATCAGCCCATTCAGCTGGCTGGTCCGGATGAATGGCCCGTTTCACGCTCACAGGAGTTTTACCTGCTGGCCTGGGATCCGGATAGCCAACGTGTGGTCACAAGCGGTCCGTGCGAAGGCTTGCCATCAACGCCGGCCGATATCGGTGGCGGGTTGTGGCCGGGGCAGTGGCTGGACAATTGCGGTGACGGCCGGCCGGGTTCATCGGGTGGCGGGTTGCTGTGGAAGGACGGCGAGTACCTTTCATTGCTGGCCATTCGTACCGGCGCACACTGGCGCCTTGGGGAACCCGGCGCTGCAGCCAACAGCCAGGCAAACTGGGATCCTGCCTGGTCGGCGAATACGTCCCGTGGTGTCGATGGCGAGGTGCTTCAGGCGATGTTGCAACTGGCTGCCAGCGCGGTGCGCTAGCCAGGTCACGCCATGCTGGCCAACTTTTTACGCCGTCAGCGGTAGGTTTTATATGACAGGCGGGTGGTCGCCGGCATTTGGGAGCGAAGTTTCTATGCTACGATTTACAGAGCCAGTGGAGCGGCGTCAACTTATTGGGTTCCAAGGGATATGGAACGGGCCAGGGGGGCTCGTGTCATGTTGATTTACGTTTTTCTTGCGTTGATATGCCTGTCCGTCGCAGTGCTGATCATTTGGGCGCTTCGCGGGCTCAGCGGGCATCCTGAAGGCGTCGGTAGTTTCTCCAGTGCCCGTCATGCGTCCCGTGCCCGTATGGCGCACATCAACGCTTCCATTTCCGATGCGCCCAGCCCGTGGGGCTGGTCTCCAAAGCGTTCAAACCGGGCGGTTTCGCAGGCCTATGCGGCCGGCAAGGGCGCCCATCACGCTACGCTGACGACCGTTCGCAAGGGCGGTGTTGTTCCGGGTACGAGCGGTGATGCGGCCGAAAAGCGACTCGAGCGCAATGTCCTGACGGGCTATGACCTGACCCGGGCGAGGCCGAAGACCACGGAAACCGATACCACCAGTTGGCCCTACCGCGATGACTCGTTCTACAGTTCCAGTGCATCCGGCTACAAGCGCGCGCAGGACCTGACGCGGAGCGGGCTCGACCGGCGTGACCGTGACCTGGATGAGCGTCCGGGTTCAGATGGCAAAAAGCCCTGGGGCTGGTAAGTCGTCTTAGTCCGCGTGTCTCAGCAGGGCTTCGGGTAGCACAACGTCCTGGTTGCCAGGAATCTTGATGTCCATGGGCACGGCTTCAACGCCCATCTGCTCTTCGGGGTAGGGCCTCAGTAGCCCAAGTGCCTGGTCCCCAGGTGCCTCCAGCCATTGTCTGACCTCGTCACCGTTGCGAAGCAATGCGGGGCTTCGGTGATGTCCGACAGACCGTAGAACTGCGTTGGGTTCGACGGTGATGATCGAGATTGACCATGCAGACTCGCCGGTTGTGGTCTCTGTGCGCCCGACGAGTGCGGCCATGGGCCAGAACGGCTGCTCCAGGTTAAACACCGCGTACGGCACCTGGGGTTTGACCCGGCTGTCAAATTCATAAAACCACGACACCCAAGCAACCGCTCGAAAACCGCCCCGCCATGGCGTCATGAACGTCCGCGCAAAGGGGTCACCTTCTCGTCGCAACCGGGCATTGGCTGTCGAAAGCCATTGACCGCTCTTTAGTCGCGGCAGGCGTCCGCGGGACCAGGGCGGCATGAACGGCCAGGTGGCCTCTACCGCGCTGTACTCGCCTGTGATCGTGGGTGACAGCGTTGCGGGCAGGGATTCCCAGACCGTGGTGCCGGGGTCGGCCACTCTGCGTTGCCGTGAAGGCGACACATTGATACGGGATTCAGGGTCCGCCGGCAGCCCGCCGGACGGCGACAACAGGTTGGCCCAGGCGTAAATGTCCTTCCATGACAGCGCAGAGACGGATGCCTTGCCGCACATCAGCGCATCGGCATCTGCAGGATCTCGTTCGGCGTCTTGCCGTCGTAGCGCTTGTAGAGCTTGGCCTTGTTGCCCCTGATACTGAGGTCATAGGTCATCGAGTACTGGATGACCCGCTTTAACTGGTCGTAGGCGGCCTGTCCGGCTTGCTCCCGGACCGCCTGCAGGTTTTCTTCGAAGGCCTCCACGCTGCTACCGTCCATCGGCTCGTCCATGATGGCGGGGTTGGGCGGTGGCGCGTCCGCGGCCGAGCTTGCCGTGGTTTCTGATGCCGTGGGGTCAGGGTCCGTGGTCTTACCGCAGGCGGCCAGCGCGACAACGGCGATCAGGGTGGCCAGGAAAGCGGCGTACGGTCTGGTTGCGGAAAATGTGGTCAAGGCGAAGTCTCCATGCGATTGGGGGCCAGGCAGTGCAGTACCTGGAAGCGGCGATTGGCGGCCAGCGTGTTGACGGTGGCGAACCATGGCCTGAGTTGCTGTGTGTAAGGCAGGTGGCGATTGGCCACCATGATTAACTGACCACGGGCTGTCAAAAAGTTCCGAATGGGCGCCAGCAGGCGCGGTGTCATCTCCGGGTCGCCCTTGTGCCCCCGGTGGAAAGGCGGGTTGGTGACGACTAGGTCGAATGTTCCCGCAAGTTCAGCAAACCCGTCCGACGGGACCACCTCCGCGTTCAGGCCATTGGCCACCAACGTACTGCGTGCGGCATGACAGGCCAGCGCGCTGGTATCCGAGAGCACGACCTTGAGCCCGGGCTGCCTGGCCAGCAGGCTTGCGCCCAGTACGCCCGCGCCACAACCCAGGTCAAGGACGCGCATGGCCGGGCCAGGATCAAGCGCTTCCAGGACATCCAGGAGCAAAGCGGTGCCATCATCCAGCGCGCCGTGGTTGAACACGCCGGGCCAGCTGTGAATCTCCAGGGTAGCCCCCTGCCGTTCCAGTACCCAGCTGTCTCGCCATTGCGCCGGATCGAATGCACCCGTGAGCGCCGCGTCCGTGGCGCAGAACAGGGCGCAATGGCGTGCGCTGTCGACCTTGTTGACGGTTCTGAACGCGGTCTGAAGCGATTTGCCGGCCGACTTGATGCCATCACGGTTTTCGCCCGCCAGCCATAGCCGCCCAGAGGGTGCGAGCATGTTGGCGCAGCAGGCAATCATCATCTCCAGGCAGGCCTTGCCGCGTGGCAGTGTAAGGACGATGTCCCGAGGTGGGGCCGGTGGCCGTGTTGGGAAATCACCGAAAGTGGCGGAGGATGTTTGCCGGGCCAGGCGGTCATGGTTGACGCGGTCCTGGCTGAACACCGGGTGCCCGACGCAGCCGGGCAGCGCATCGAAAAGGTCGCCCGGTGGATTGATCCACATCGGCGCCAGTTCGCTGAACCGCGCCTGCTGGCGTGCCAGCAACTGGGCGACCGGGCTCACCCGCTCAGCCGCCGGTGGGCACCGCGAACAGGTCGTGCTGGTCGGCGTCGGTCACGTGCACGTCCAGCATGTCGCCGGCGCTGATGCCGCTCGCGCCGTTGATGTGAACCAGCCCGTCGATCTCCGGCGCATCGGCGTGGCTGCGGGCGATGGCGGTAGCGCCGTCGGCCTCGTCAACCAGCACCTGCAGGGTCTTGCCCACGCGGGCCTTCAGGCGTTGTGCACTGATCTCGGCCTGGCGGGCCATGAAGACGGCCTCGCGCTCATGCATGACCGCATCCGGAACCGGGTCGGCCAGGCCGTTAGCGGTGGCGCCTTCGACCGGGGAATAGCGGAAGCAGCCGACACGGTCGAGCTGGGCCTCGTCGATGAAATCCAGCAGCAGTTCAAAATCCTCGTCCGTTTCACCGGGGAAGCCGACGATAAACGTGCTGCGCAGCGCGATGTCGGGGCAGGCCTGGCGCCAGCGGTGGATACGATCGAGCGTGCGGTCGGCGGCGGCTGGGCGTCGCATGGCCTTGAGCACGGACGGACTGCCATGCTGCAAGGGAATGTCCAGGTACGGCAGGATCACGCCGTCAGCCATCAATGGAATCAGTTCATCAACGTGCGGGTAGGGGTAGACATAATGCAGCCTGACCCAGGCACCCAGCGACCCCAGGGCCGTGCACAGCTCGGTCAGCCGCGACCGGACCGGGCGACCGTTCCAGAAGTCGGTGCGGTACTTCAGGTCCGAGCCATAGGCCGAGGTGTCCTGGGAGATGACCAGGAGCTCGCGTACGCCCGACTCGACCAGCCGCTCGGCTTCTCCCATGACGTCACCGGCCGGCCGGCTGGCCAGGCGCCCGCGCATTGACGGGATAATGCAAAAGGTGCAATGGTGGTTGCATCCTTCTGATATCTTTAGATATGCATAGTGCCGTGGCGTCAGGCGAATGCCCTGTGGCGGCACCAGGTCCTGGAACGGGTCGTGGTGTCTGGGGATGGGTACGTGGCGGTGTACGGCGTCGACCACCTGTTCATACTGCTGCGGTCCGCTGACATCCAGCACCTTGGGGTGAATGTCGCGGATGGTGCCGGCCTCGGCGCCCAGGCAACCGGTGACAAGCACCCGGCCATTAGCGTCCAGCGCCTCGCCGATCGCCTCGAGCGATTCCGCGCGGGCGGCGTCAATGAACCCACAGGTGTTGACCACGACGATATCGGCATCCTCGTAGCTGGGGGAAATGCCGTAGCCGTCCATTTTGAGCTGGGTAATGATGCGTTCGGAGTCGACCAGGGCCTTCGGGCAACCGAGGCTGACGAAACCGACCTTGCGTTGAGTGTTGTCCATCCGGTTGCCGGTCTCCAGCCGAAACATCGCGGGAGCGCCATTATCCGGTGTGGCCGGCCGCGCCTCAAGCGCGGCCGGCCGGTGCCGGCACGGTGTTCAGTCGTGCCAGAGGAGACCGAGTCGTTCTTCGGGCAAGGGGACTTCCAGGATGTGGTTCGCCTGGTCGCGCTTGATTTCGATGTTGAGTACGGAACCGGACTCGACGTCCCGCAGCGCGCGCATCACGTCGGCCGGTGTCGACACGGCCTGGTCCGCGACCTTCAGGATGACATCGCCGGGCTGCAACTGCAGGCCGTTGTCCGGAGAAGCTTCCAGCACCAGCACACCCTTGTCGGCGTCGAAGTAGCGCCCAAGGCCGGGGTCCAGCTCCGCCATTTTCAGACCCCGGGTCAGGGGCATGCCGAACCAGATGTTGGTGCCCGCGATGACGGCATCGCCGAAGTCGGAAAATTCCTGGAACTCGAATTCCCAGTCACCACCGGATTCACTGAACGCCCAGGCGTTGGGTCCGGCATAGGTGAGTTCACCCTGTTCCATGCGCTCCCGCAGGGCGTCGACCTGGGCTTCCAGGGCCTGCTGGTCGATCTCCGGCATGTTGATGCGCTCGACCAGGATCTGCTGGCGCTCACCGTCGACCGGGGCCGCCGCCAGGGAAGACCAGCTGTGCCAGGTGAACGGTTCCCGCTTGGAGGCCACCACGGTCAGCGACTCGGGGTTGCCATCCCTGAGGACGGTCACATCAATGCTGTCACCCACCTCGATGTCCTTGACCGCGTCGGAAAGCACGGCCTGGGGCGGCTCGGAACCGCCCGCCAGGCGCTGGCCCATAACCGCGGTGATGACATCGCCGGGCTGAATGCCGGCCCGCTCGGCCGGGCCGTCGGGTGAAACGCCCAATATCTTGACGCCGTCGGTCGTATTTCCACCCAGGATGACGCCGATCACGGCGCGGTCGGTGTCGTCGTCACTGCTGAAGCGGTACTCGACGACGCGGTTGGTCGGGCGATTGATCTCGCGGTGAACCCGGGACACCTCCCGCGAGGCGCGCCGGAGGTTCTCGTGCGCGCGCTCGAGTTCACGTTGCACCTGGGACAGTTCCCTGCGTTCAACGGCCCGGGCTTCGGCAGCGGCGCGGTGCACTTCGGCCTCGCTGAGGCGGTGCTCGCGGGCCTTTTCCGCCATTCGTTCCCGCTCGCGAGCCCTGACAACCAGTTCGGCCCGCGCAGCCTCCATGGCCTCGAGCGCGGCGCGCTGCTCGGCCTCGGCCGCTTCCAGTGCGGCCTCGTAGCGGTGCAGGACCTCCGGGGCCGGCGCGACCGGCTCGACAGGGGCAACGGGCGGTTCAGGCGCCACGGGCGCTGCCGGCGGCGTGTCGGCGAAGGCCGGCGCCAGGGTGCCCAGTGCCAGGCAGGCGGTGGCCGTGACGGCCTTCAGCGCGGTGTGTTGTTCAGGGTGTCTCATGCTCTTCACCTCGAAGGTCTAAAGGGACGCCATGCGTCCGTATTCGCGTTCAAACTGGTGGACGTAAATGGACTCCAGGTCCAGCAGCAGGTTGACGCGCTGGCCCCAGAGTTCCACCGACTCCGGCGCCATGGTCAATTCGCCATCGACCCGCGCGATCATGTCTTCCAACTCGGTTACCCACAGGACCGACTGCGCGGGCAGGGCGCCGCTGTTGGCCCGCAGCTGACGCAACCGCAGTTCCAGCAATTGCGACATTGCCACCAGGTCCTGGGTTTGGGGGGCGTCCGGGGATGCTGCGATCGCCGCTTCGTCGACAACCGGTGTCGGCGCATTCGGCATCCGGGTCACCAGCAGGCCGACGGCGACCACCACCGACGCCGCGATCGCCCATACCATTGCGGGGCGTCGACGTTGGCCCACCGTGGCGGGCGTGTCATCGGCCAGTGCTGCCCGGATCTGCGCCCAGTCATCGTGCCCGGGTTGCAGCATTGGCAGCCCGGACAGCCCTAACGGGTCACGCGGTATATCCGTTCCGTGGTCCTGTTCATGGTTGTTCATTGACTGATTCCCGTGCTTGCCTGGGTGAGTCCGGCGCTCGCGCCGGTGTCCTGTTTTCCGATCAACTGCCGCAAGGTCTTGCGTGCGCGGGCCAACCGGGTTTTCGAAAAACTCACTGTCATTCCAAATTGCTCGGCGATTTCCTCGTGCCTGAAACCTTCGACGTCGTATAGCCAGACGATGGTGCGGTCTTCAGGGCCCAGTTTCGCCAGTGCCTGTTCCAGGTCCATGGCCTGGCCCATTCGTTCCTGGTCGCCCTCATCAGACGCGCGGTAGTCCTCAAAGGTCACGACTTCCGCACTGGGCTGGCGTCGCAGGGCGCTGATCGCATGGTTGACGACCACCCGCTTCAGCCAACCCCAGAACGGGGCATCGCCCCGGAACTGGCCAATGCGCCGGAACGCCGTGATGAAGGCCTCCTGCACGACATCGCGTGCCAGTTCCCGGCAGTTCAGTACGCGCGCGGCGACGTTGAACGCCGGTGCGTGGAACTGGCGGTAAATGCGCTCGCAGGCACCAAGGTCGCCCTGCCGCGCCGCCGCCAGCGTGATCTCATCGATATCCATGTCAAAGCCGGGCCCTGTCATCTGCTTACTATGACGCAAGCACACCGAAAAGGGTCGCAATGAATGTAGAATCGCCCCAAATCCAGCAGGCAGAACCGTCCATGGGTCGTTGGCGTCCCCCCGCAAAACCTTCCAGTCCCTACATCACCGCCGAGGGTGCCCAGGCACTGGAGCAGGAATTGAAGCAGCTCTGGCGGGTCGAGCGGCCGGAGGTGGTGCGCGCGCTGTCGGCCGCGGCCGCCGAGGGCGACCGCTCAGAGAACGCGGAATACATCTATCGCAAGAAGCAGCTGGGCGGCATCGACCGCAGGATTCGCTACCTGACCCGGCGGCTGGATGTCATCAAGGTGGTCGACCGGCTGCCGGACAACCGTGACAGTGTCCGTTTTGGGGCCTGGGTCACCGTCGCCGATGAAACGGGCACCGAGTCGGTCTACCGGATCGTCGGCGCGGACGAGACGCGCGCGGACGACGGTTGGATATCAATTGATTCACCCATGGCGCGCGGGCTGCTGGGCCGTGGCGTGGGCGACACGGTGATGATCGAGCGCCCCGATGGCTCGGTGGAGATCGAAATTGCCGCGATCGACTACTTGAAACCCGGAACTGACGAACCCACCTAGTGTACGTGGTCGCCGTAAGGGGCCACATTCAACGCCCGGCCGATGTCCGGCGGGCACAACACGATATTGCTTCTATTGGAGGATATGGTTATGACTACGTTTGATCTCTCACCGCTGTTCCGCACGTCCGTTGGTTTCGATCGCCTGGCATCCATGCTGGCAACGGCGTCGCGCCCGGAGCAGGGTAACGGCTATCCGCCGTACAACATCGTCGCCGTCGATGAAAACCAGTACCAGGTCACCATGGCCGTGGCCGGGTTTTCCGACGATGACATCGAAATCACCACCGAACAGAACGTGCTCCGCGTGGCTGGTCAGCGCAATGAAGAAGGCGCGGATGAAGCCAAGTACCTGCACCGCGGCATTGCCACGCGTTCGTTCGAGCGTCGCTTCAACCTGGCTGACCATGTTCGCGTGACCGGCGCCGACATGGAGAATGGCCTGTTGCACATCTACCTGGAACGGGAAATTCCCGAGGCCATGAAGCCACGCAAGATCGAGATCAGTTCTGCCCGCCGGCTGCTTGACGTCAAGCAGCAGGAAGAGAAGGCGGCCTGACCTTGACCCACGGCCAGGATACGGCCGCGAAAGGGGCGCCCGGTGGCGCCCCTTTTTTGCTGGTCTTCATTTACCGGGTCTACGCCTGGCTGATCTTTTTCCCCGTCGTTGCCATCTGGTCATTCCTGTGCGGCTGGATGGCGGTGCTCGCCGCGGTGGTCATCAGCCCCTCGTTTGGCAGCCGCGTCGTCGGCGGCACCTGGGCGCGCGTGATTGGCTGGCTGACGCCCATACGTGTCCGCGTTGAAGGGCGTGAACATATCGACCCGGACCAGACCTACGTCGTGGTCTGCAACCATGTCAGCCAGTACGACATCATTTCCGTCTATGGCTGGTTGCCGCTGGACCTGCGCTGGGTGATGAAACAGGAACTGCGCAAACTGCCCGGTATCGGCATTGCCTGTGAGAAAGTCGGCCATATCATTGTCGACCGTAGCAATCCCGAGGCTGCCAAGCGCAGCATCACCGACGCGCTGGAGCGTATCGGCGACGGCGTTGGCATCCTGTTTTTCCCCGAGGGTACGCGCAGCCTGGATGGCCGCCTGCGGCCGTTCAAGTCCGGTGCGTTCCGCCTGGCGGAGGAGCAGGGCCTGCCCATCCTTCCGGTCAGCATCGTCGGCACCCGTGAAGTACTGCCGGCCAAGACGTTCAAGCTGTTGCCCGGCAAGGTCCGGCTGGTCGTCCACCCGCCGATTGCGCCTGGCGATCGGTCTGCGACCGAGCTGAAATCGCTCAGTCGCGACGCCGTCGCCTCGGGTCTCGAAGCGCTTCCCCGGCAGGGCTAATGCAACTCGATACGCCGGATCCGGAGTTCGTCACCTCGGCGAAAGCCAGGCACAATTTCCTGCTCGCGGCCCGCATCGCGGTGATCACCACCGCGGTCATCTGGTTCGTGTGGATTGCCGATGCCTACCTGGGGCTGGACCTGGGGCGTTTCGGCCTGCGGCCACGCGACCTTGAGGGTTTGTTGGGCCTCTTTACAGCGCCGTTACTCCACGCCAATTTCGAGCACCTGTTCGCGAATACGCTGCCCCTGTTGGTCAGCCTGACGGCGGTGCTGTACCTGTATCCGAACGCGGCGATGCGCGTGATCCCGATGACCTGGATCGGCACCGGAATACTCGCCTGGGCCATTGGCCGCCCGTCACTGCATATTGGCGCCAGCGGCTTCGTTTACGGCCTGCTGGCTTTCGTGTTCCTCAGCGGACTGTTCCGGCGCGACATGCGCTCGGTGGGCGTGTCGCTGGCGGTCTGGTTCCTGTACGGCTCGATGGTCTGGGGCCTGCTGCCCATTCGACCGGACATGTCCTGGGAGATGCATTTCTCCGGCGCCTTGCTGGGCGTCATCATGGCGTTCCTGTACACCGACCGGGACCGCGTGCCGATCAAGCGCTACGAGTGGGAAGACGATGACAGCGTGCCGGACTGGTTTCCCGACGAGCACGATTCCGGCGACAATGATCCGCGCCCTTGAACGCCTGAGCGGCGCTGGCCTAGGATGTCGCCCATGAAGAAACTGCTGTTCATTCTGCTGCTCCTGCTGGCCGCCTTTATTGGCGGCGCATTCCTTTTACCGACCCGTGTTCATGTTGAGCGCAGCATCGCGATTGAGCGCCCCCCGGAAACGGTATTTGCGCTGCTCAACGGTTACCGTCACTTCAATCGCTGGTCGCCGTGGGCGGAAGCGGATCCTGACGCGGTCTATCGTTTCAGTGGCCCCGCGACCGGAGTCGGGGCGCGGCTGGACTGGAGCGGCGACCCGGCGCTGGTTGGCGAAGGCTGGCAGGAGATTGTCGCCAGCCAACCGTATGAGCGCATCGACATGCGGCTTGATTTCGGTACCCAGGGCGTGGCCGACAGCGCCTTCATCATTCATGGTGACCGCATCGGCAGTCGCGTGACCTGGACGTTCGACACCGACGTGACCGAAGGGCAGGGCATGGTCGGAGGCCTGCTTGGCCGCTACTTCGGACTTTTCCTGGATGACTGGATTGGTTCCGACTTCGACAAGGGCCTGGCGGCCTTCCAGGCTTTCGCCGAATCGCTACCGCGTATTGATGCCGTCGATGCCAGCATCGAACGCGTGGACGTCGAGCCGTTCCGGGTGCTCGCTGTGAACGGCGAAAGCAGCCTGGATGCCGACGCCATTTCCGCGGCGCTGGGACAGGCTTACGGCAGCCTTACCGCCTGGATGGCCAACCAGGGTATTCCGCTGGGTGGGCAGCCGCTGGCCGTGACCCTGGCCGGCCCTGAAGACCGGTATCGTTTCGAGGCGGCGATCCCGGTGGACCCCGCCGAACTCGACCTGCTTGACCCGCAAGTGCTGGAAGACGCCGCGCCGATCGTGGCCAAGTGGTCGCCGTCGGGACCATCGGTGCGCATGGTTCATGTCGGGCCGTACGATACCCTGGCGGAGAGCTACGAACGCCTGGCCGCGTGGATGATGATCCACGGGCTGGAGCAGGGTGGCCTGAGTTGGGAGCAGTACGTTTCAGACCCCGGCATGACCCCGGAGAGTGAACTCGTCACCCACCTTTACGTGCAGTTGGCGCCGGCGACGGACTGATTCCCGGCTAGCCTGGCCTGTCGCGCCAGTGTGTCCGCCACGTCGGCGGTCCATCGGCCGGTCCGGCTTGTCGCTTCCAGCAGGCTGGCCTGGCGCTCCAGGAACTCGGCGCGAGGCATGTTCACCGCACCCATGCGCAGCAGGTGCCCGCTGGGCACCTGGGCATCGAGCCACGGAAAATCCCAGTCATGCAGCACACGGCATAACGAAACCAGCGCGACCTTGCTGGCGTCGCTGACCGCGCTGAACATGGACTCACCAAAGAACAGCCGGCCGAAGGACAGGCCGTAAATCCCGCCGACCAGCTCATCATTCACCCACGCCTCCAGGCTATGGGCATGGCCAAGTTCATGCATGCGGCCATAGGCGGCGCGCATCTCGGTGGTGATCCAGGTTTCTCCGCGCGAATGGGCACAGGCTTCGACAACGGCGTCGAAGGCCGTGTCCGCGGTGACGCGAAAGCGGCCTGAGCGCAGGGTTCTCGCCAGCCGGCTCGAAACGTAAGGGCGGGCGGTGTCAAACACGCAACGGGTGCCAGGACTCCACCAGAGAATGGGCTGGTCATCGGAGTACCAGGGAAAAATGCCCGAGCGATAGGCCGTTTCCAGGCGCCGGGGTGACAGGTCGCCACCCCAGGCGAGCAGGCCGTCCGGTTCGGACAGCGCGCGGTCGACGGGAGGGAAGGGGGCGTCGGGGCGAGATCCCAGCCTGGGGATCATCGCCTGTACCGCCTTGGGCTGTTTACTCGTCCAGCCACTTTTCCGCGTCGAGCGCGGCCATGCAGCCGAAACCGGCCGAAGTCACGGCCTGGCGGTAGACGTGGTCGGCCACGTCGCCGGCCGCGAACACGCCGTCGATGCTGGTCATGGTGGCCAGGCCTTCCAGGCCGCTGCGAATCTGGATGTAGCCGTCGCGCATGTCCAGCTGGTCATCGAAGATGCCGGTATTGGGCGTGTGGCCGATGGCGATGAACACGCCGGCGACGTCCAGGTCCTGCGGCTCGCCGGTGCTGGCGTGCTTGATACGAAGGCCGGTCACGCCACCGTCGTCACCCAGGACTTCGTCGACAACGTGGTCCCAGACGATATTGACGTTGCCGTTCTTTTCACGGTCGAAAAGCTTGTCCTGCAGGATCTTCTCGGCGCGCAGGCTGTCGCGGCGATGCACCACCGTGACCTCCTCGGCCAGGTTGGACAGGTACAGCGCTTCTTCCACGGCGGTATTGCCACCGCCCACCACGGCCACTTTCTTGCCGCGATAGAAGAACCCGTCACAGGTCGCGCAGGCCGACACGCCCTTGCCCATGAAGGCCTCTTCGGACGGCAGACCAAGGTACCGGGCGCTGGCGCCGGTGGCGATGATCAGCGCGTCACAGGTGTAGACGCCCGAATCACCTTCCAACCGGAACGGGCGCTGCCCCAGGTCGGCCGTGTGAATGTGGTCGTAGATCATCTCGGTATCGAAGCGCTCGGCATGCCGCAGCATGCGGTCCATCAGGTCAGGACCCTGCAATCCCTCGACATCACCGGGCCAGTTGTCGACATCGGTGGTGATAGTCAGCTGGCCGCCGGGTTGGATGCCCGTAACGATGGCCGGGTCCAGGTTCGCGCGTGCCGCGTAGATGGCCGCGGTATAGCCGGCAGGGCCCGATCCAAGGATCAGCAGGCGGCGGTGTCGGGTTTCGCTCATGTGTATAATCGCTCCGGTTCGTAAGTCGTGATTCTAACCTTTATGTGCGGTCAATTCCGGGGCATGCAAGGTGCGCGTTGTTCACAAATGCCGCTTGGTTTAAAATCCAGCTAATACAAATATATAGAAAACTAATCTAACAAGATTCAGCAATTGCCCAAGTCGAAGCAAACAGCCCTCCCGGGCCAGATTACCCGCCGCCTCCGAGAAACGGCTTTCCTGCTGTCGGTGCTGCTCGCGTTCTACCTGTTCGCCTGCCTGGTCAGCTATGACCCGATGGACCCGGGCCCGTTCGCGACCACGGCATCCGACCAGGTCAGCAATATCGGCCGTGTCCTGGGCGCCTGGCTGGCCAATTTCTTCCTGTTCCTGACCGGCTATATCGGCTACCTGCTGCCGGTGGCCGTGGTCTATGCCGGCTGGCGCATCTATGCCGACAATGATGACGTGGCCGAGAACCTGCTGATGGAGTGGGTCATCCGCATCGCCGGGTTCGTCCTGTTCCTGCTGGCCTCGACCGGGCTGGCTTACCTGCATGCGCAACCGCCCGTGGGTCGAATGCCCGCCGGTGGGGGCGGCGTGTTCGGGCAACAGGTGGCGGCACCGATGCTGGACATGGCCGGCATGCTGGGTGCGACACTGTTCCTGCTGTCGATGATGTTGCTGGGCGTGACACTGTTTACCGGTATCTCGTGGTTCCGGGTCATGGATGGCATTGGCAAGTACACCCTGGCCGCTGCCAGTTGGCTGGTCGCCTTCGTGGTGGGCCTGCGCGACTGGTTCGCGGGGCGAAGGGCCCGTGCCCGGCGCGAAGAGGTGCGCAAGGCCGATACCGTGCGGCGCGCGACCAAGGTCGCGCCCAGGATCGAACCGCCCAGCGCACCGGTTGAGCCGAAGAAGAGCAAGCGGGTCGCGCGTGAGCAGCAACGCGTGCTGTTCGAAAACCTGCCGGACGGCTCACTGCCGCCGCTGGACCTGCTGGACGATCCACCGGAACAGGTGGCGGGCTACAGCAAGGAGGCCCTGGAGGCCCTGTCACGCCAGGTCGAGATCAAGCTGGCCGATTTCGGCGTGCAGGTTGACGTGGTCGAGGTCCACCCGGGCCCCGTCATTACCCGCTTCGAACTGCAACCGGCCGCCGGGGTGAAATCGGCACAGATTTCCAACCTGGCCAAGGACCTGGCCCGTGGCCTGAGCGTGATCTCGGTGCGCGTGGTGGAGGTCATTCCCGGCAAGCCGACCATCGGCCTGGAAATTCCCAACACCAACAAGCAGATCGTCTACTTGTCGGAGATTCTCCGCTCCGAGGTTTACGAGAAGTCCCGTTCGCCGTTGACCATGGCGCTGGGCAAGTCCATTGCCGGCCGCCCGCAGGTGGCCGACCTGGCCAAGATGCCTCACCTGCTGGTTGCCGGCACCACCGGCTCCGGCAAGTCCGTGGCCCTGAACGCCATGATCCTGAGCCTGGTCTACAAGGCCACGCCGGACGAGGTCAGGCTGGTCATGGTCGACCCGAAGATGCTGGAGCTGTCGATTTACGAAGGCATTCCGCATCTGCTGGCGCCGGTCGTGACCGATATGAAAGAGGCCGCCAACGCGCTGCGCTGGTGTGTGGCCGAGATGGAGCGCCGCTACCGCCTGATGGCGGCCATGGGCGTGCGCAACCTGGCCGGTTTCAACAAGAAGGTCAAGGAAGCGGAAAGCGCCGGCGAGCCGATTCCGGACCCGCTGTTCAACGGCGAGGAAGGCGAGGAAGCGCCGGACCTGAAACCCCTGCCGTATATCGTTGTCATTATTGATGAGCTGGCCGACATGATGATGATTGTCGGCAAGAAGGTCGACGAGCTGATCGCGCGCCTGGCGCAGAAGGCCAGGGCGTCGGGCATTCACCTGATCCTGGCGACGCAGCGGCCGTCGGTGGACGTGATTACCGGCCTGATCAAGGCCAACGTGCCCAGCCGAATCGCGTTCCAGGTGTCGTCGCGCGTCGATTCGCGGACCATCCTCGACCAGATGGGCGCGGAGCAGCTGCTGGGCCATGGTGACATGCTGTACCTGCCGCCGGGCACCGCGATACCCGACCGTGTTCACGGCGCGTTCGTCGACGACCACGAGGTGCACGCCATTGTCGAGTACCTGCAGAAATTCGGCGAACCGGATTACGTTGAGGAGATCCTCAGCGACACGCAGATGACGGCGGACGGCATGACCATCAATGCGGCTGGCCTGCCGGAAGACAATACCGCGGCCGGTGGCGAGCAGGACGCGTTGTACGACCAGGCCGTGGCCTGGGTGACGGAATCGCGCCGGGCGTCGATTTCCAGCGTTCAGCGCCAGTTGCGCATCGGCTACAACCGCGCCGCGCGCCTGATTGAAGACATGGAAGCCGCGGGTATCGTCAGCCCGCCGGAACACAACGGCCAGCGCGAAGTGCTCGCGCCGCCACCCCCCAAACCCTGAGAGGTCACCCGATGAAGCGAATGCTCCTGATTGGCCTGATGCTCGGCCTTCCGGTGCTGGCCCCGGCGCAGGATGCCCCCCAAGGCGCGCGCGACCAGTTGCGTGTGTTTGGCGACGGCCTGGACGCCCTGACGGCCCGCTTTGAGCAGGCCGTGACCGGCCCGGACGGCGAGCTGGTGGACCACGGTTCAGGCACGGTATCCGTGCGCCGACCTGACCTGTTTCGATGGTCTTACGAAGGCGAATTTCCCGAGCTGATCATCGCCGATGGCGAAAACGTCTGGCTTTATGACGAAGCGCTGGAGCAGGTCACGGTGCGGCCGCAGTCGGCGCTGGCGGCTGATTCGCCGCTGATGTTGCTGACCAACCCCGATGATATCGACGCGCAGTTCACGGTCACGGAGCTCGGCACCATCGACGGTGCCATGTTGCTGGAGCTCTCGACGCGCGGCGGCGATGCGGAGTTCGACCGCGTCCTGATCGGGTTCGCTGAAAACCGGCCCGTGTCGATGGTGATGGAAGATGCTTTCGGCATGCGCACGGAGATTCGCTTCGGCGAGGTGCAGCGCAACCCGGAGCTGGAGCCGGGCCAGTTTGCCTTCACGCCGCCTGACGGCGTCGACGTCGTCGGCGAATTGGCAGACGACGCCGAAGCGTTCGGGCTCGACGACGCCTCGCAATGAACGCGCTGGGGGTCCAGTTGCTGGCGGTGGCTTTCGGAGGTGCCGTCGGTGCCGGGCTGCGGTTCCTGGTGGGCATGGGCGTCCACCACTGGATGGGCAAAGGGTTTCCGTGGGGAACACTGGCCGTGAACATCATCGGCTCCGCCCTGATCGGTTACTGCCTGGTCATCCTTCCCGAGCAGCAGGGCGCATCACCGCTGCCCCGTTTGCTTCTGATTACCGGTGTGCTGGGCGGCTTCACGACCTACAGCGCGTTCTCCGTCGAGACCCTGCAACTGTTTCATGCCGGGCAGTTACAGCGTGCGATGCTGAACGTACTGGTGACCGTGGCCTGTTGCCTGGCCGCCGTCTGGGTCGGTCACGCACTGGCGCGGTGGTTGCACGGGGCGGCCTGACGGTACAATGCCGCCTTTGCCGACACCCTGAACCCAGATCATGCTTGACCCCGTATTGCTGAGAAAAGACCCGGCGGCCGTTGCGGCCCGCCTGCAGGCCCGTGGATACACGCTGGACGTGGATCGTTACCAGGCCCTGGAAGAGCGCCGCAAGGCGACCCAGGAGCGGCTGGAGTCGCTTAAAGCCGAGCGCAACCAGAGCGCCAAGTCGATTGGCCAGGCCAAGGCCCGTGGCGAGGACATCCAGCCGCTGCTGGACGCCGTCGCTCGCCTGGGACAGGAACTGGAGCAGCTCGAGGGCGAGTTTCGCGCCGTTCGCGAGGAACAGACCGCGTGGCTACTGGAGATGCCCAACATGGCCGCCGACGGCGTGCCCGCGGGCAACGACGATAACGACAACCTGGAAGTCCGCCGCTGGGGTGAACCGCCGGCGTTTGATTTCCAGCCCCGTGACCACGTCGAACTGGGGCAGGGCACCGGTCTTTTGGATTCCGAAGCGGCCGCCAAGCTCTCCGGCGCCCGCTTTACCGTGCTGCGGGGGCCGATGGCCCGCCTGCACCGTGCGCTGGCGCAGTTCATGCTCGACACGCACACTGGCGACCACGGCTACACCGAGGTCTACCTGCCTTACCTGGTGAATGGTGATGCGATGCAAGGCACCGGCCAGCTGCCGAAGTTCGCAGATGATGCCTTCGCCACCACGGATGAGCCGCCGCGCTACCTGGTGCCCACGGCCGAGGTGCCGATGACCAACCTGGCGGCCGGCGAGATCATCGAGGCCGATGACCTGCCGCTGAAGCTGACGTCACAGACACCGTGCTTTCGGCGCGAAGCGGGCTCGCACGGCCGCGATACCCGCGGCATGATCCGCCAGCACCAATTCGAAAAGGTCGAGCTTGTGCAGGTGACCCGGCCCGAAGACTCACTCGACGCGCTGGATCAGCTCACGGGACACGCCGAGACCATCCTGCAGAAGTTGGGCCTGGCCTACCGCGTGGTGGTGCTGTGCACCGGCGATATGGGTTTCGCCGCGCGCAAGACCCATGACATCGAGGTCTGGCTGCCCGGCCAGGACGCGTACCGCGAGATTTCGTCCTGCAGCGACTGTGGTGACTTCCAGGCGCGCCGCATGCAGGCGCGCTGGCGTAACCCGGAGACGGGCAAGCCTGAACTCGCCCATACGCTGAACGGCTCTGGCCTGGCCGTTGGCCGCACCCTGATTGCCGTGCTGGAGAACTACCAGCAGCGCGATGGCTCGGTGGTGATTCCGGAAGTCCTGCGCCCGTACATGGGCGGCATGGACGTCATTCCGGCACCCTGATACCGCCTCAGGGCACACCCGCGCCCTGGCCGGCGGCCAGGATGCGGAACCATTGCTCGCGATTGAGTTGCAGTGACAGCGCGCCGACCGTGGCGCGCACGCGGCCCAGGTTGCCGGAACCGATAATCGGCAGGGGACGTGACGGCAGGCGCAGCGCCCAGGCATAGGCCACCTGGTCGGGGCTGGCGCCGCCCAGTTCCTCGCCCACCGTTTTCAGTTCCGCCCACAGGCGGGCACCGTCCTCATCATTGGCATCAAAAATCCGTCCGCCGGCCAGGCAGGACCACGCCATGGGCCGTACGCCTTGCTGCTGCGCCTGGTCCAGCGTGCCGTCCCATAGTACGGCGTCGTTGAGCGGGTTGATCTCGACCTGGTTGGTCACCAGCGGCACCGAAAGGGCCGACTGCAGCAATTCGAACTGCCGTGGCGTGAAGTTCGAGACACCGAAGTGCAGGACCTTGCCGGACGCGTGCAACTGTTCGAACGCGTTTGCGACGTCGCTGGCGTTCAACAGCGGGTCGGGGCGGTGCAGCAGCAGCAGGTCAATTCGGTCCGTGCGCAGGTTGCTAAGCGACGCCTCCACGGAATGGATGATCGTCTCCGCGTCGGTATCGTAATGCCCCAGCTGGCAATCCGGAAAACGCGCGGACGGAATGTGGATGCCGAACTTGGTGACGACCTGCAGACGCTCGCGCAGCGCTGGGTCCAGCGCCAGGGCATCACCGAACTGCTCCTCGCAGGTAAAGCCGCCGTAGACCGCAGCATGATCGACGGTGGTGATGCCCAGGTCGACATGCCCCTTGATGAAGTCGAGCAGTTCGGCCGCAGAGTATCCCCATTCGTCCAGGCGCCAGTAGCCCTGGATCAGTGGTGAAAAATGCGGGCCGTTCGGGCCTAACGGTGTCGGGTTCATTGCAATTCCTGTTGTTCAGTTCAGCAAGGCAAGGCTCTTGACCTGGATGTAGACGGCGGCGCCGGGTTCAAGCCCGAGCGCGTCCACGGAGCGTGTGGTGACCCGTGCCAGCACCTGGTCGGCGCCACAGGCCAGCCGGGCGATGACCTGGCCCGGGCCAACGTCGACCAGCGATTCGACGGTGGCGCGCAGGCAGTTGAGAATACTGCTGTCAGCGGGCGGTTGCAGGGTGATGCTGACATCGCGGGCCGCGATTCTGATCCGTACTTTTGACTGCGTTTGCAGTGCCGGCCCCGGCAAAACCAGTCGCCCGCCGGCGATGTCCAGCATGTTCAGTTTCCAGCGCGCATCGTAGCCGCTGACACGAGCGGCCAGGATGGAGCCTGCACCCGGTGAGCGCGTGGTGGCCAGGCCGGTGTCCGTCAGTACCGCCTGGATGGGCCCGCTGGCGGTCATCCTTCCCGCGTCCATCAGCGCGAGATGGTCGCACAGGCGGTCGATCTCGGTGGTGTCGTGGCTGACCATCAGCACCGGAATCTCGAGTTCCCGCTGCAGGCGTTCCAGCCATGGCAGCAGCGTGTCGCGGCGGTCGCGGTCAAGGCCGGCCATAGGTTCATCCAGTAGCAGCAGGGCTGGCCCACGCGCCAGCGCGCGGGCGATGGCGACACGCTTCTGCTCTCCGCCGGACAGGCCCTGTGTGCGACGCTTCAGGAGAGGGCCGATACCCAGCAGGTCGATCGCCTGGGACAGCTGCTGTGTGTCGACACCGTCGCCGCGTCGGCCGGCATAGTCGAGGTTGCCCTGGACATCCAGGTGGTCAAAAAGGCGTGCGTCCTGGAAGACGAAACCCACGCGCCGGCGGTGAACCGGCACGCAGGTGTTGTTGTCCTGCCAGGTCGCCGCGTTCACCACCAGTTGTCCACGCTGCACCTTTTCCAGGCCGGCAATGGCCCGCAACAGCGTGGTCTTGCCCGCGCCGGAGGGGCCCTGGATACCGGTGACACCGCGGCCGGGGAAGTCGAACATGGCATCCATCGAGAATGATTCCCGCGCCAGGACCATGTGGCCGCGAATGCTCATGACCCCAGCCACCGCGCGCGCCGGTTAAAGGCGAAGATGGCGGCGAGCAGGATGAAGGACATCAGCAGCAACACCAGTGAGAGCGCGTGGGCTTCGCCCCATTGCATGGTTTCGACGTGGTCATAGACCGCTATGGAGGCGACCCGGGTCTCGCCCGGGATATTGCCGCCGATCATCAGTACCACGCCGAACTCGCCCAGCGTATGGGCGAACCCCAGTGCGGCGGCAGTCAGGATGCCGGGGCGGGCCAGCGGTAGCGCAACGGTGAAGAAGCGGTCCAGCGGCGAGGCGCCAAGGGTCGCGGCCGCCTCCATCGGTGACCGGCCGATGGCCATGAAGGCGTTCTGAACCGGCTGGACGACAAACGGCAGCGAGTAAATCACCGAGCCGATCACCAGGCCGGTAAAGCTGAATGCCAGCGTGCTGCCGCCCAGCGCCTGGGTGATGCGGCCGGCGAAGCCCTCCGGCCCCATGGCCAGCAACAGGTAGAAGCCCAGCACAGTGGGGGGCAGCACCAGGGGCAGGGCAATGATGGCATCCACCAGGAACCGGCCGCGCCAGCGCCAGCACGACAGTCCCCAGGCCAGCGGGATGCCCAGCAACAGCAACACAGCTGTGCTGACCGCGGCGAGTTTCAGGCTCAACAGCAGGGCGCCGGTCTCAATCATGCCCGGCCACTGTGTCGTAGCCCGCATCTGTGATGATGCGCCGGGCATCCTCTGACGCCAGGAACGCATAAAAGTCACGCGCCGCGGGCGTATCCCTGAGCAGGACCATCTGTTGCACGATGGGTTCGTGCCATTCGGCAGGCACCGACCATGCGCTGCCCGGCCCCCCTGCCATTGAGCGACGTTTCGCCAGTTGCCATTGCGAGGCCGCCACCAGCCCCATGTCCGCATTGCCGCTGGCGACAAACAGCCAGGCCTGGCCAATGTTCTCACCCATCACCAGGTGTGGTTCAAAAGCTGCCCAGGCATCGCGGTGCTCCAGTACCTGGCGGGCGGCCAGGCCATAAGGCGCGAGTTTCGGGTTGGCGATCGCCAGGCGGCCTGGATACCCCGGATCCAGCAATTCAGGACCGACTTCGTTCTGGGGCAGGCTCGGTGCCCAGAGCACCAGGCGGCCGATGGCATAGGTGCGGCGGGTACCGGCTACGGCCTGGCCGTCGCGTTCAAGTGTCTCGGGGCGCGCCCGGTCGGCGGCCAGGAACAGGTCATAGGGCGCGCCGTTGATGATCTGTGCGTAATGTTTTCCGGTTGACGCCGCGGAGAGGGTCACGCGGTGCATTGATCGGCCCGGGTAGGCCTCGACCAGCTGGTCCAGCGTCGGGCTGAAATTGCTGGCGACCGCGATGCGCAGGGTGTCGGCGGACAGGCCCTGCGCCATTGCCAGGCCCAGCAGCAGCGTCAGCAGTGCAGGGGCGGCAAGTCTGCCCCAAGAAAAGGCCCGCGCGGGGCGGGCCTTCTCAAGGTGCGTGTAGTCGGACAAGGCCGTAATGGGCGATGCCGGCTCAGTCTTCACCCAGCGCGAAGCCCAGCAGATGGAGCAGGCTGGTGAACAGGTTGAAGATGGACACGAACAGCGTCACCGTGGCCATGATGTAGTTGGTCTCACCACCGCGCACGATCTGCTGCGTCTCGAACAGGATCAATCCGGCCATCAGCATGACGAACATGGCCGACACGGCCAGCATCAGCGGCTGGAACTGGAAGAACACGGCGCCCAGGCCGGCCAGGAAGGCCACCAGGATACCGACGAACAGGAACTTGCCCAGGAAGGAAAAGTCCCGCTTCGAGGTCAGCGCCAGGCCGGACATGGCCAGGAAAATGACCGCGGTGCCGCCCATGGCCATCATGACCAGTTCGGTGCCGTTGGAAAACGCCGTGGTGTACATGTTGATGATGGGCCCCAGCGTGGCGCCCATGAAGCCGGTCAGTGCGAACACGCTGACCAGGCCCCAGCCGCTGTTGCGCAACTTGGTGGTGGCGAACAGCAGGCCGAAATAGCCGACCAGGGTAATGAGCATGCCCGGGTGCGGCCAGTTCAAGGCCATGGACACGCCGGCCATGGCGGCCGAGAACAGCAGCGTCATGCCCAGCAACATATACGTGTTGCGCAGCACACGGTTCATGGTCAGCGCGTCGACGCGCTGGACAGACGGAGAATAGTGAATCTGGTTCATGTCAGGAAATGGCTCCCAAACGTTAACGATCAAGGCTTTAGGCACGTTTTTTAAGGCGAAGTTCCCGCCTGGCGCGCGCGCCGGATTCGCTTCTGCGCAGTAGGTTATAGCATTCCGCCGCGGGTTTCACCGGTCGGTGGTCATGGGCGGGAAAGGAAGTGGCGGAGGGGGTGGGATTCGAACCCACGAAGGGCTCTCACCCTTGCTGGTTTTCAAGACCAGTGCATTCAACCGCTCTGCCACCCCTCCGTGTAACCGGGTGTGTCGGTCAGGACGCGCAAGGATACCGGAAAATGGCCGCGTGGGCCACGGTTCAGGGTGAAATTCTTGCGTTTCTTTGAGCGTGATCGGCGAGCGCGGTGTTGGCACCAAAACCGTACTGTTCCACCAGTTCCATGACCTGACGGACGCTGATATCCAGCGCCGTCACCCGACTGGGTTCGACCAGGTGGGTGACACCTGACCAGGCGCTCGGGCAGGACGGGATATAGGTAATGACTCGGCCATCTTCCAGGCGCTGCATTTCCAGCCCGACGCGCTCGGAGTCGTCGAACCGGACCAGTACCGGCTGGACCGAGTTGGCCTCGGTCTCATCAAAGCCGCTTTTGATGCCCCGGATGATGCTGTAGCCGGGAACATTGATCAGCAGGCCGTCGAGTTTTTTCATCAGGCGGCCGGCGATGGTGTGGCGCGCGACCAGGCCGGCCACGAAGCAGAGCAGGATCACCACGACGAGTGCGATCAGGTTGGCTAACGCGATACCGCCCACCGTGTCGACTGGCAACCACGCAGCCAGCGGTTTGGCCACCATCATCATGACCAGCACGGCCTGGTAGCCCACCCAGGTGATGACGCCCACCGGAACCAGGAAAACGGCACCACCAATCAACGTGGTGAGCAGGAACTTGACGACCGGGTTCTTTTTCATGGGGTGACTTTACACCCTGACAGCCCACGCTGGCATCGGGTAGGCTTGCCCGCATATTCACGCAGGAGTTTCCGGATGTTTGAACGCAGATCCCTGGCCGCACTGCTGGCGGTTTCATTGATGGCGCCTGCCGCGCCCGCCCTGGCCGATGAAGAGGTGCTGCGGCGCACCGCCAATAACGGCAACCTGGTGATGGAGGACGTGCCGGAAATCCCGGCCTCGATCGTCTCCGACCTGAACCGGTACCAGAATGTCCGTTCGGCCAGTTTCCAGGCATGGGACGCCGACGGCAGCGCGCTGTATGTCCGCACCCGGTTCGGTGATGTGCCGCAAATTCACCGCGTCGCCCAGCCCGGTGGCGCGCGGACCCAGCTGACCTTCTTCAGCGAGCCCACCGGTGGCGTGTCGCGCCAGCCCAACGGTGACCGGATGGTGTTCACCATGGACGCCGGCGGCAGCGAGTTCGCGCAGATTTTCCTGCTCGACCCGCAGAGCTCGGATGATGCCGTCATGCTCACCGACGGCAGTTCACGTAACGGCATGGTGGTGTGGGATCGCGCCGGGGAGTCCGTGGCCTACCTTTCGACCCGTCGTAACGGTTCGTCGAACGATGTCTGGATGATGCAGGTCGACAACCCGGAAACCGCCGAGATGGTGCTGGAATCACCCGATGGCACCATGTGGGGCCCGTCCGATTTCTATGCCGATGACCAGAAGCTGCTGATCCTGAACTACGTGGGCAACGCCGACTCACGCGTCCACCTGCTGGACCTGGAGACGCGGCAGCTGTCGCGCCTGGCGGGCGATCCTGACAACCCCAGTTCCAACTTCCCGTTCGGTTTTGACCGCGAAGGGGAGGGCTTCTATTTCATTACCGATCAGGGCGGTGACTTCCGCCAGCTGGCCTGGCAGTCGCTAGCGCCGGGTGCTGACCCTGAGGTTGTGACCGGTGATATCAACTGGCATGTCGAGGGTGGCGCCATCAGCGATGATCGTCGCAAGATCGCGTTCACGGTGAACGAAGATGGCTTTTCCCGGCTGTACCTGATGGATGGTGACAGCCGCGAGTTCCGCGCGGTGGACGCCATTCCCACGGGCGTGATCGGCAACCTGGCGTTCAGCCCGGATGGTCGTTCGCTGGCGATGACGCTGAACACGCCGCAGACACCTAGCGATACCTTCGTGCTGGCGCTGGGTGAAGATCCGATGTCGTACGCCGGGCTGACGCGCTGGACATTCAGCGAAGTTGGCGGGTTGGATACCGACTCGTTCGCAGTGCCCGACCTGGTGCGCTACCCGACTTTCGACAGCAGCGATGGCGGTCCGGAAAACATTCCCGCCTGGGTATTCAGGCCCGAGGGCGAGGGGCCGTTCCCGGTCATCATCGCCATCCACGGCGGCCCGGAAAGCCAGTCGCGGCCCACGTTCTCCAGCACCTACCAGATGTGGGTCAACAAGCTGGGCGCGGCCGTGATCCGGCCCAATGTCCGCGGCTCGAATGGCTACGGCAAGCACTACATGGGCCTGGACAACGGCTTCAAGCGCGAAGACTCGGTCAAGGACATTGGCGCCTTGCTGGACTGGATCGCGACCCAGCCGGACCTGGACCAGGACCGCGTGGCGGTCTTCGGTGGCAGCTATGGGGGTTACATGGTGCTGGCCAGCGCGGTGCACTACAGCGACCGGCTGAAAGCCGCGGTGGACGTGGTCGGCATCAGCAATTTCGTGACCTTCCTGGAAAACACCCAGGACTACCGTCGTGACCTGCGCCGTGCCGAATATGGCGACGAGCGTGACCCCGACATGCGGGCCCACCTGGAGGCCATCAGCCCCAACCGCCATGTCGACAAGATCACGGTGCCGCTGTTCGTCGTCCAGGGCCAGAACGACCCGCGCGTGCCGGTCACCGAGGCCGAGCAGATCGTCGCGGCCATGCGCGCGCATGGCTCGCCGGTCTGGTACATGAACGCGCTCAACGAGGGCCATGGCTATGGCAAGAAGGAGAACAGCGACATCTACCAGCAGGCGACGGTCGTATTCTTCGAGAAGTTCCTCGTCGGCGATGACGAGGGCTGAGTTGTAGGAAATCACCCGCGCCGCGCGCGGGAAATTCCCTCCAAAACGTGTCATTTCCCCGTCGATCGCGTTGCCGGGTCGACGGGGAAGTGGTTCTTTCCTATAGTTGTTTCAGGGTCAAAGTAAAGGAGTTAGAAAAGGGAAGGCCAGCATAAAGGGGTTTGTGCCAGGCCTTGAAAAATGGACTGCATCCATCGGGATCATTACAAGGGGAGAATAACCATGATCCGAGTCCTTATCGTGGACGACCACGAACTGGTCCGTGCCGGACTGCGCCGTATCCTGGAAGAGAGCCCGGAGATCGGCGATATCTACGAGGTGGCGAGCGGAGAAGACGCCATCGACTTCAACCGGGAGCATCGTCCTGATGTCATCCTGCTCGACCTGGGCCTGCCAGGAATGTCAGCCTTCGAGGCGACTCGTCGGCTGGTTCATGCCCGAAGATCGGTTCGGGTCATCATCCTGGCCACTCATGCCAAGTCACCGTATCCCACGCGCATGCTGGACGAAGGCGCGCGCGGCTACCTGACCAAGGACTGTGACGCCGCCGAGTTAATGGAAGCGATTCACTCGGTCTGTGCCAACACCACCTACATTGGGGCAGAGGCTGCCAAGCAATTGGCGCTATCCATCCTTCCGGGCACCGCGGAGTCGCCGTTTGACGGCCTGTCCACGCGGGAAATGGAGGTCATGCTGAAGCTGACGGAGGGTGACCGTGTGCCGGACATCGCGTCCAAGCTGTGTCTCAGCCCGAAGACGATCGCGACCTATAAGTACCGCATCTACGACAAGCTGGGAACACGCAGCGAGGTTGACCTGCTGCGCATGGCGATGCGGTACGGCTTGCTGGAAGCCAGCTGAACCGGCATGGCCGCCCCGGGTTCCGGGGCGGCCTGCCTGAGGTGGATCAGTCCGCCGAGGCGGATGAACCCGAATCGCTCTTCAGGGTGTAGACACCCTTGGCGGCTGAGTCCGGCGTGGCCACGGCCTTTGGCTTTGACTCGGCCTTCGGCTCAGGCTTCGGCTCCGGTTTAGGTTCGGGCTTCGGCTCCGGCTTGGAGTCTGGCTTTGAAGCCGCTTTTTGCTCGGGTTTCGGCTCGGGCTTCGGTTCAGGCTTCGCTTTGGCCTCGGTCTTGGCCTCGGGCTTAGGGGCTGGCTCGGCTTTTGCCTCGGGCTTTGCCGCAGGCTCGGATTTGGCCTCCGCGCGGCTTTCGGCCTTGGTAGCGGGCGCCGCCGCAGCGTCCGACTTGGCCTCGGCCTTCTTCTTCGGCTTGGGCTTGGCCTTGGCCTTCGGCTTTGCGTCGGCCTTGGGTCCTTCGGCGCTCTTGGCCGGTTTCTCTGCTTTATCTGAGGTCGACTCAGTCGGCTTGGTCGCCTGGCTCACCTTGTCATTGCCATCCGCATTGCCCGCGTTTTCCGGGCGCGTATCGGACTTGGTGCTGCTGGTGCCGTAACGTGAACGACGTCGACGCGGCTGTGAATCATTGCCGTGCTTGTTGTCATCGGTTGACGCAGCCTGTTCTTCAGGCTTTTTGTCCTGTTGCGGCTTGTCGGCCTTGACCTTGTCACCCTTCGGCTCGGCCCCGTTACCCGTGGCCTTGTTGCCCTGGTTGTCGGACGGGCTGTTGGTCTGGTTATTCTGCGCAGACTGTCCGGAGCGTTTGCGGCCCCGGCCACCACGCCGGCGACGGCGCTTGCGACCTTCACCCTTGGGCTGTTCGCCGTTGGCCTGTGCATCCTTGGGCTGCTCGCCGCCGGCAGCCTCGGTCTTCTGGCCCTCGGACTGCTTTTTCGGTGATGCCTTCTTGCGACCGCCCGACGATTTCTCGTTCCTGGCGTTATCGCCCTGAGCGTTGGCTTTGCCACGGCCGCGACCGCGACCACCACGGCTGTTGCTCTTGCCACCCTGCGATGACTTACCCCGGGCCTGGTCCTGGGCGTCGGATTTGCGGCTGGCGGGCTTGTCCGCGTTGTCCTTCTTAGCAGAAGTCTTTGACGCGGTGGCCTGGGCGCTGTTGGCAGCCGTGTCCGTCTTGGCATCACCAGCGAACAGCATGCGTCCCAGGCGGGTGAAGAAACCGGGCGACTCTTCACTGGCCGGGGCCGCGTCGTCACCCTGCGCCTGTTCTGCGCTTGCACGCTTGGGGGCAGGGCGGGCGTGCTGGGCCTTGACCGCCGGGGCGGCAGGCGCGGCAGCCATGGTCTGTTCATTGGCAACCAGTTCGGCCGCGGGGGCTTCCACGCGGTCGTAGCTGACATCGTTGGTCACGTCGCTCTTGCGTACGCGCAGGATTTCGAAGGCAGGGGTCACCATGTGCTCGTTGGCCACCAGGACCACGGGCACGTGGTGACGTCGCTCGATATCGGCCAGCGCCTTGCGCTTTTCGTTCAGCAGGAAGTTGGCGGCCTTCGTGGGCACCTGAACGATGACCTGGCCGGTGAATTCCTTCATGGCTTCTTCTTCGGCCAGGCGCAGCACCGACAGCGCCAGCGATTCAACGCTGCGGATATAACCCTGGCCTTCGCAGCGAGGGCAGAGCACCTGGCTGGATTCGGCGATCGACGGGCGCAGGCGCTGGCGGGACATCTCCAGCAGGCCGAAGCGGCTGATCTTGCCGGTCTGTACGCGGGCCTTGTCCATCTGCAGGGCGCGGCGCAGGCGCTCTTCCACGGAGCGCTGGTTTTTGCGGTTCATCATGTCGATGAAATCGATGACGATCAGGCCGCCCAGGTCGCGCAGGCGCAACTGGCGAGCGATTTCATCGGCCGCTTCCAGGTTCGTGTTGTGCGCGGTCTCCTCGATATCGGAACCCTTGGTGGCGCGCGCCGAGTTGATGTCGATGGACAGCATGGCCTCGGTGGGGTCGAACACCACGGAACCACCGCTGGGCAGGTGTACCGTGCGGGCAAAGGCCGACTCGATCTGGCTCTCGATCTGGTAGCGGCTAAACAGCGGCACCTGGTCCTGGTACAGCTTGAGCTTGCGCAGGTTGTGCGGCATGACTGATTCCATGAACTCGCGGGCGTCGTTGCAAACGCTCTCGGAGTCGACCAGGATCTCGCCGATGTCGTTGCGCAGGTGGTCGCGCAGCGCGCGGATAAACAGGTTGCTTTCCTGGTAGATCAGGAACGGCGCCTTGCGTTCTTCAGCGGCCTTTTCGATCGAGCTCCACAGATTCAGCAGGTAATCGACGTCCCACTGCAGCTCTTCCGCGTCTCGGCCAACCGCCGCGGTTCGGACGATGATGCCGACGTTATCCGGCGTGGTGACCTGGGCCAGCTGCTCGCGCAGATTCTGGCGATCGTCACCGGTGATGCGGCGGGACACGCCACCACCGGACGGGTTATTCGGCATCAGTACCAGGTAGCGGCCAGCCAGCGAAATGTGCGTGGTCAGTGCCGCGCCCTTGTTGCCGCGCTCTTCCTTCTCGACCTGGATGATGATTTCCTGGCCTTCCTTCACCGCTTCCTTGATGGATACCTTGCCGTCCTTGTTGCGGACGTTGGCGTTGTAGTATTCGCGGGAGATTTCCTTCAGCGGGAGGAAGCCGTGGCGGGTAGAGCCAAACTCGACGAAGCAGGCTTCGAGCGAGGGCTCCACGCGGGTGATACGACCCTTGTAAATATTGGACTTTTTCTGTTCCTGTGACGGAACTTCGATATCGAGATCAAGCAGTTGCTGCCCGTCTGCGATCGCGACCCGCAACTCTTCCGGCTGAGTTGCGTTGATCAGCATTCTTTTCATTGTCTATTCCTCGGGCAAAACCCGTACGCGCGAGCCACGCAGCCATTAACGGGCTTCATGCCCGTTAGTGCCTGCGCTTCGCGTATCCGGCGGGTGACTGGCACGCACCGGTCTTGCCATGTTCTGTTGTCGGCCAGCTGACTCGATCCCGGGTCAGGGCCGTAATGGGCCACCTCGGTGGCCGGTTATTGGTATTGTCGCTTGAGCATTCCGCTTACGAAGCGGGTCCGTGCTCCGGATGGCAGTAATCTATAATAACTGCCATCAAAACAATTCATTACAAGCAGTTCTTTAGAAACTGCTGCGCACAGATCAATCACACGTTCCAGCTTGGTGAAGCGGGCATCCAGGTGTCGGTTCGGATACTATCGGCGGCCTGGTGCGGTGGAGGTGTCGCGCGGTTTTCGCGTCGGTCAGACCTTCGCGGCCACGGCGTGTTCCGTGCGGCATCGGATAATAGCAGTCAAGTTCCCGTCAATCAATGAGTTGGAGACATGAACGAACCTCAAATTCGGGCCCGGGCCAAAACCGTTGAAGTGGGCCGTGACCGCGATGGCCAGCGCCTGGACAATTTCCTGATGGCGCGGCTGCCGGGCGTACCCCGGAGCGCGGTGTACAAGCTCATCCGCACCGGCCAGGTGCGCGTGAATGGAGGACGCGCCAAGCCGTTCCAGAAACTGTCCGCCGGGGACCAGGTGCGTGTGCCGCCGGCTCACGTGGATCCGAAGGGTTCCGCGCGGGTCCCTGACCGGGTGGTGCAACTGCTCGAGAACAGCGTGATTTTCGAGGACGACCGCTTGCTGGTCTGCGACAAGCCCTCGGGCATCGCCGCACATGGCGGCAGTGGCGTGGCCTGGGGTGTCATCGACGCTTACCGCCAGTCGCGGCCGGGCAAGCCCCTGGACCTGGTACACCGCCTGGACCGCGAGACCAGCGGTGTGATGGTGCTGGCCAAGGATGTCGAAACACTGCGGCACCTGCAGGAGCAGTTTGCCGGGCGCGAAGCCGAGAAGCGCTATTTCGCGCTGCTGGAAGGACGTGTCAACGATGACCGCACGCTCGTCGACGAGCCGCTCGCGCGCCGCGAAGTATCCGGCGAACGCCTGGTGGTCGTCGACGAGGAAGGCAAGCCGGCGCAGACCGAGTTCACCGTACTGGAACGATGGCGCGACGCCACGCTGGTGGAGGCGAGGCCGCTGACCGGCCGTACTCACCAGATTCGCGTGCATGCGGCCTGGCTGGGTTGCGCCTGCGCGGGTGATAGCCGCTATGGCGACCGGGAACGGCAGCCTTCATGGAAAGAACAGGGCCTGGAGCGCCTGTTCCTGCATGCGCACGCGCTGGCATTCAACTGGATCGACGACTCGCCGCGGATGTATTCGTCACCGTTGCCGGACGATTTGCGTGCGGTCACCGAGCAACTGGGTCGCGGGTGAATTGCCGACAACGAGACGGGTGTTTTCGCGGTGGTGAGGACGTCGCCCCTGTGATGTAATGCGCGCATGTATAAACCGCTGTCGGTATTCGTTGGCCTGCGCTACCTGCGGGCCAAGCGAAGCAACCATTTCATTTCCTTCATCTCGCTGATCTCCATGCTGGGGATCGCGCTGGGTGTGACCACGCTGATCACCGTCATCTCGGTGATGAACGGCTTCGAAAAGGAACTGCGCGCGCGCATCCTGGGCGCGATCTCGCACGCCACCATCCAGTCGCTGGGCGAGCCGATGACTGAATGGGCCCCGCTGGTCGACCGGGTAGAGCAACGCGACGATGTCGTGGCCGCGGCGCCGTATACCGAGCAGGGTGTGTGGCTTCATGCGCGCGGCTCAACCGGCGCCTATATTCGCGGTGTTGACCCGGCATACGAGAAGGGCGTGTCCGAAGTGGCCGAGCACATGCTGGCCGGTGAACTGGAGGACCTGGTGCCTGGTGAGTACGGCATTATCCTGGGCGCCGGCCTGGCGACCCGCTTGCGTGTGGGGCTGGGTGACAAGGTCACCGTGATCGCACCGAAGCTCAAGGCCAGCCCGTTTGGCGCCAATCCGCAGATGAAGCGGTTTACGGTTGTCGGCGCCTTCGAGTTCGGCGAGTTCGAGAACGACACGTCGCTGGCGCTGATGCATTTTGAGGACGCAGCGACGCTGCTGCGGATGTCGCCTGGCAGTGTAGGCGGAATCCGCCTCAAGCTGGTGGACATGGACCGGGCCTGGCTGACCGCGCGGGATGTTTCCGATGAGCTGTCCGGCGCCTACCGGGTCCGCGACTGGACCCAGGAGCGCGGCAACCTGTTCCAGGCCGTGCGCACCGAGAAAACGGTCATGTGGGTCATACTTTCGTTGATCATCGCTGTAGCGGCTTTCAACATCATTTCCATGCTGGTGATGGTGGTGACGGACAAGCAAAGCGATATCGCGATCCTGAAAACCATGGGAGCGAAGGCCGGGACGGTGATGCGCGTGTTTATCGTTCAGGGCAGCCTGATCGGCGTGATCGGCACGGTGCTGGGGGTTGTCGGTGGAATCGCGCTGGCAAGTAACATCGGCAGCGTGGTGCCGTTCCTGGAGCGGATTTTTGGCTTCAGCCTGTTTCCAGGTGACATCTATTACATTACCGAGTTGCCGTCGGACCTGCGCTCGGCCGACGTGATCAAGTTTGCCGGCATGTCACTGGCCATGGGCCTGCTGTCGACGTTGTATCCGGCCTGGCGGGCCTCGCGCACGCATCCCGCAGAGGCATTGCGCTATGAATAAGCCAGTGAGCCAGGGTAGGGCGCCCGTGCTGGAGGCGACGGGGGTTCGCAAGGCCTTCCGCCAGGGGCCCAAGCAGATCGACGTCCTGAAGGGTGTCGACCTGGAAGTGATGCCGGGTGATTCGGTGGCCATCCTGGGCGCGTCAGGTGCGGGCAAGAGCACGCTACTTCACATTCTGGGTGGCCTGGACCAGCCCGATGGCGGCGAGGTCCGCGTGGGCGGCCAGTCCATCTGGTCGCTGGGCGAGAATGCCCGCGCCGCGCTGCGAAACTCCACCCTGGGGTTTGTTTACCAGTTCCACCATCTGTTACCCGAGTTCACCGCGCTGGAAAACGTGGCCATGCCGCTGTTGATTCGCGGTGAGCCGGTGGCCAAAGCCAGTGCGGCGGCCAGCGAGATCCTTGTGCGGGTGGGGTTGGAGCAGCGGCTCGACCACAAGCCAGGCGAGCTCTCCGGTGGTGAGCGGCAACGCGCCGCGGTGGCCCGCGCACTGGTGGGTGGGCCTGCCTGCCTGTTGGGCGATGAGCCGACCGGGAACCTGGACGAAACCACCGCGGCCCAGGTTTTTGGGATGGTGCTGGAACTCAATCGTGAACTGGAGACCGGCCTGGTGCTGGTCACCCATGACCGCCGCCTTGCGGCCGACATGGATCGCCAGTTCGAACTACGCCAAGGCACCCTCATCGACAGCAGCTGAGCCGGGCCGGGCGCATGGGCGCGCTGGTCAACTGGTCACTGGGTGCTCTTGTGCCTTATGCATGGCCGCTTGGGTGGTCGTGCCTGTTGCTCATTGCATTCATTGTTGGTTTCGCAGCCCGGCTCCGAGCCGGAATGCTGCAGACAGCCAGACCACTTTCTGGTCTTGCCCTCGCACTTCTCATCAGCATGGTGGGCGCCGCCTGGTCATGGCTGGCGATCGAAGACTATCGGCAGAACCGGTTCAGTACGACGGTTGATAGCGCAGGTCTTGTGGGTGTCATCAGGGGCCTGCCGACGCGGTATGAGGACAGCATCGAGTTCCTTTTCGAGCCACTGGCCTGGCAGAAGACGGATCTGCAGGACAGCCAGGTGCGTGTTCGTTGGTACCGCGACCCACCGGACGTCTTGGCCGGGGAAGCCTGGCAACTCGAGCTGCAACTGAAGTCACCTGTCGGGCTGGTCAACTTCGCAGGGTCCGATAGCGAGCGATGGTATTTCCGCGGTGGCATTGCTGCGCTCGCGACCGTGCGGAGTGGACAACGCCTGGGGTGGCACGATGATGTCACTGCGAGGGTCGATCGGCTACGCGATCGCATTCGGCGTGAAATCCACCATGTCCTTTCGGGTCATGACGGTGTGGGCCTGGTGCTGGCGTTGGCCGTGGCTGACCGCGATGCGATTGAGCCCGGATTGCGACGGGCTTTAACCGTCACCGGCACCGGCCATCTCCTGGCGATATCGGGTCTCCACGTGGGCCTGGTCGCGGGGTTTGGCTGGCTTCTGTTTCGCCTGCTGGCCGGGCTCTGGCCGGCGCGGTGGGTACGCTTTCCTGTTGTCATGGCGGCGTTGCTCATGGGCCTGGCCGCAGCGGCCGGTTACGCCATGCTGGCCGGCTGGGGTACGTCGACTCGACGGGCGCTGGTGATGCTGGTGGCCTGGGCGCTATTCGCGCTTGCCAGGCGCCGGCCGTCACCCTGGTTTCCCTGGTGGCTGGCACTGGCCGTGGTGCTGGCGATGGATCCACGTTCCCCCGCCGATGCCGGGTTCTGGATGTCGTTTGGCGCCGTGGCCGTGCTGTTGATGGTGTTCTCGACGCGCCAGCCGCGCATTCGCGGGTTTCCGGCGCTGGTACTGGCGCAAACGGCCATTGGCGTGGTCATGCTGCCGCTGGGCCTGGCATTGTTCGGTTTCGCGGGCGCCGGTGGCTGGGTCGCCAACCTGCTGGCGATCCCCTGGGTCTCGCTGGTGAACCTGCCGCTGGTGCTGGCCGGTGTCGGGGCCTGGCTGGTCTATGCCCCTGGCGCGGAGATCCTGCTGTACATGGCGGCCGATGCCGCATCCCTTCTTGCGCAAGGCCTCGATGGCCTGGCGTCATTCGCCGAACAGGTGGGTGGGGAATGGCGGCGCCCTGCGTGGCTTTCTCTACTGCTGGCATTGGCGGGCGGGTCACTGCTACTTTGTGCCCGCGGTGTGCCGGACCGTTGGGCTGGGGTCATGCTGGTGGCACCTTTGTTCCTGCCTGCAGGGCGGGGGCTCAGTACGGGCGAGCAGTCGATTGAGCTGCTGGACGTCGGCCAGGGGCTGTCGGCGTTGGTGCGCACGCGCGATCACTTGCTCGTTTACGACACCGGGCCTGGCGTGCCGGACCAATGGGATCGGTACCGGCAGGTGCTGGCGCCGACGCTACGGGCCAGGGCGGGCGAGCCGGAGGTGCTGCTGGTCAGCCATGGCGACCTGGATCATGCCGGTGCATTGGACACCTTCCGACATCATCACGGCGGCACCCACGTCATCGGCAACTTCGAAACGGGGTCACGCACCCAGGTGTCCACCTGCCATGATGAACGCTACTGGGACTGGGACGGCGTGCATTTTGACGTGCTGCATCCCGGGCGCTGGCTGCCCTACCTGGGCAATGACAGTTCCTGTGTCCTGTCGATCTCCGGTGCCGGCGGGCGGATGCTGTTGCCTGGTGATATCAGCCATTACGTCGAGCGAAGGTTGTCGAACCGCACCGGCGGCGGCTACCGGCTGGCCGTTGCACCGCATCATGGCAGCCGGCATTCATCCAGCACCACTTTTATCGACTGGGCCCGGCCCGAAGTGCTGTTGGTTGCCGCAGGGCAGGGCAACCGCTTCGGCTTTCCGCACCCGGAGTTCATTCGCCGTGCCGAGCAGGCCGGCGCCGTTGTGTACTCAACCAGTGACTGCGGTGCCTTGCGTGCCCGGCTGGACGACAGCGGGCGCCTGGAGCTCGAATCGGCACGGGTAAAACGGCCGGCCGCCTGGCGCTGGCGCAACGGTGAACCGTGTCCCTGACCTTGGCTTGGGAGTGGGTTATCATGCGCTGATTCATGTGCTCGAAGGAGTGAGACACGCATGCTGGAAATCATCATCGCGGGCGGTTGGCTGATGGTGCCCATCCTCCTGTGCTCGACACTGGCGGTGGCCATCATCATCGAACGCTTCTGGTCCCTGCGACGCTCTCGCGTTGTGCCGGACGGTGTCGGCGAACAGGTGGAAGAATGGGCTGCTCACGACGAGCTGGACCTGGAACACCTCAATCGCCTGCGCAAGGGCTCCGCGCTGGGCCAGGTTCTGGCCGTGGCGCTGGCCAACCGGCATCGCTCCCGTGATGTCATCAAGGAAGCGGTGGAGGACACAGGCCGGCACGTGGTGCATGAACTCAGCCGGTTCCTCAATACGCTGGGCACGATTGCCGGCATCACCCCGTTGCTGGGGTTGCTCGGTACCGTGGTCGGCATGATCCGCGTGTTCTCGGCCATCATGATTCATGGTGTTGGCAACGCCAACGAACTCGCCGGCGGTATCTCCGAGGCGCTGATCACCACGGCGGCCGGCCTGACCGTGGCCATTCCCAGCTATTTCTTCTACCGCTATTTCCGTGGTGTGGTCGAGGAGTACGTGGTGTCGATGGAAGAGCAGGCCATTTCGCTGATTGGCGCCATTGAGCGAGGCAACGTCGCCAAGATCAAGGCGCGTGGCAGCTGAATCATGCAACTGAACCCGCGCAAGGAGGAAGAGCCGGAAATCAACATGACGTCGTTGATCGACGTGGTGTTCCTGCTGCTGATCTTCTTCATGGTCAGCACGACGTTTGAGCGCCAGGCGGCATTGAAGATCGACCTGCCCGAGGCATCGGCGCAGGAAGAGCCCACTGAGCAGCCGCGGCAGCTGGAGCTGGCGATTGATGCCGAGGGGCGGATGTTCCTGAACGATGCCCAACTCGTGGACAACCGGCCGGCGACCATCCGTTCGGCGCTGGCGGAGCTGGCCGGTGAGGGTCGTGAATTGCCGATCATCATTCGTGCCGATGCGCAGACGCCGCACCACTTTGTCGTCACGGCCATGGATGTGACCGGCCAGCTGGGTTTCACCCGCCTGTCCATCGCCACCGAACGCGTCGACGACGCCCAGCCGTGAGCAGGGCGTGAACGATTCCACTCGGGAATACGCACCCGGGCAGGTGTATCGCCGCCTGTGGCGCTACTCGCGCGCCTATTGGCCGATGCTGCTGGTCGGCGTGCTGGGTGTCAGCCTGGACGCCGCCATGCAGGCGCTGTTCATCAAGTTCATCGAGCCACTGATCGACCGCGTCTTCGTCGACAAGGATTCCGAGTTCGGCCTGTGGCTGGCCGGGGCCATCATGGTGGTGGTCGCCTTGCGCGTGGTGGGCCACTTTGCCGGCGCCTACGGAATGGAATGGACGGGTCGCCGGGTGGTGGCCGACCTGCGCCGTGAACTATTCGACAGCTACCTCGAGTTACCGGCACGGTTTTTCGACTGTTTCACTGCTGGCCAGCTGATTTCCAAGCTGACCTACAACAGCGAGCAGGTCGCCAATGCCGCGACCGACGCCATCATCGCGGTCATCCGTGACGTGATGTTGCTGCTGTACCTGTTGATCCTGATGCTGACGCTGAACGTGAAGCTGACCGGCGTCATGCTGTTGCTGGCACCAGCGGTGGCGATCGTCGTGACCGTGATCAGCCGACGCTTCCGCAAGATCAGTGGCCGCATCCAGGATTCCATGGGCGATGTCGCGCATATCACCGAGGAGGCCGTGGTCGGGCAGCGCGTGGTCAAGGTGTTCCAGGGCCAGGACGAGGAGCGTGCGCGGTTCAAGGCCGCGAACGAGCGCAACCGCCGCCTGCATATGCGCATGGTAGCCACGCACATGGCGTCGTCGTCGATGGTGCAGATTTCGGCAGGCCTGGCGATGGTCGTGCTGATGGTGGTGTCGAGCCGCCCGGCCATGCTCGAGGAAATTTCTGCCGGCACGTTCACGGCGATGTTTTTCGCCATGGTGGCCACCATTCCGCCACTGAAGCGGCTGACCAGCGTGCAGAGCAAGGTGCAGAAGGGCATCGCCGCCGCGGAGAGCATTTTCCGCGTGGTTGATGACGAACGTGAAAGTGCCGATGAAGGTGTCGGAGTCGATCGGGTGGGTGGGGAACTTGTTTTCCGCGATGTCGGCTTTCGCTACCCGGACGGCCATGACGAACGGCCGGCCCTGGAAGGCATCAGTTTTGAGGTTCCCGCCGGCAGTGTGACCGCACTGGTCGGCCGCTCGGGCAGTGGCAAGACCACGCTGGCCAGCCTGCTGCCGCGTTTTTACACCGGATTCGAGGGCCAGATCCTGCTGGACGGCCAGCCGTTGCAGGATTATCGCCTGGATGACCTGCGCCGGCAGATCGCGCTGGTGAGCCAGGACGTCGTGCTGTTCAACGACACGGTGGCGGGCAACATTGCCTATGGCGCGCTGGCCGGTGCCGCCCGCGAGGACATCGAAAAAGCCGCCCGCGATGCGCACGCGATGGAATTCATCGAACAACTCCCGGAGGGGCTCGACACCCCGGTGGGTGAGAACGGCGCACGGCTGTCCGGCGGACAGCGGCAACGGATTGCCATTGCGCGCGCACTGCTGAAGGACGCCCCGGTGTTGATCCTGGACGAGGCGACGTCGGCGCTGGATTCTGAATCCGAGCGGGCGTTCCAGCAGGCGCTGGAAGAAGTCATGAAGGACCGCACGGTGATCGTCATCGCCCATCGTCTGTCGACCATTGAAAATGCCGACCAGGTGGTCGTGCTCGATGGCGGCCGGGTGGTCGAGCGAGGCGATCACGACACGCTGCTCGCCGATGGCGGGGCCTACGCGCAACTGTACCGCACCCAGTTCGGGGAACTGCAGGCGTGAACCAGGCCGCGCTGGACCGGGTCTGGTACGGCGACCGCGCACCCGGTCCGCTGCTGGGCGCGCTGGAGCGGGTTTACCGTGGCGTATCGGCCCGGCGGCGCGCGAAAGAACGTCAGCAGCAGGCCGAAGACCTGGTCGGCAAGCCCATCATCGTGGTCGGCAATATTACGGCGGGGGGAACCGGCAAGAGCCCGCTGGTGGTCCGGCTGTGCGAACTGCTCCGGGGTGCCGGGCTGGCCGTCGCGGTTGTCAGCCGTGGTTATGGACGCGAGGGCAGGGCGCCGGTCCGTGTCGACGCCGCAACGTCACCGCGCGAAGGCGGCGACGAACCGGCGATGATTGCCCGGCGGGCCGGCGTGACCGTCTACGTCGACCGCGACCGGGAAGCCGCGGCGCGACAGGCCTTTGGAGAAGGCGCCGACGTGGTCATCGCCGACGATGGTCTGCAGCGCCTGCGCCTGCCACGGATCATGGAATTGTGCGTTGTCGATGGCGACCGTGGCTTCGGTAACGGCCGGCTGTTGCCGGCGGGGCCGCTGCGCGAACCGGTCGAGCGGCTGGATACGGTCGACTGGGTGGTCGTTAACGGACGGGGCGAGTTCGGCGGAAATATTCGACAAAAACGCGTCGACATGAGTCTTGAACCGCAGGGCTTTTTCGCACTCGACAGTGATCAACAGCTGGCCGTTTGCGAAGCGGCCGACCGACTGCAGGAACGTGCGGCAAGCGCGGTCACGGCGATCGGCAACCCGGGGCGTTTCTTTGACACGCTGGCTTCGCTGGGTATCGAGACCGATGTGAAGCGGCGCTTCAATGACCACCACGCCTTCACTCGCTCAGATTTCGAAGGGCTCGAGGGCGCAATACTGATGACGGAAAAGGACGCGGTGAAATGCGCGGGCCTGGGCCTGGACAACGCCTGGTACCTGAAGGTTGGCGCCCGCTTGCCGGAACAGTGGGAAGCGCAACTGTTGACGACGATCCTGGGGCACCTGGACCACCCATCGGAGCGCCAGGGCAATGCCTGATTACGCCATCGTCATTCCGGCCCGCTACGCATCCGAGCGACTGCCCGGCAAGGCCTTGCTCGACCTGGGCGGCAAACCAATGGTCTGCCGTGTGCTGGAGCGGGCCCGGCAGTCGTCGGCGACCGAGATTGTCGTCGCCACGGACGATGAGCGCATCGTCACCGCGGTCGAGCGCGAAGGCGGCGAGGCGGTGTTGACATCAAAGGACCACACCAGCGGCAGTGACCGTATCGCCGAGTGCGCGCGCAAGCGTGGCTGGGGCGCCGACCGCCTGATCGTCAACCTGCAGGGTGACGAACCACTGATGCCGGCCCCTTGCCTGGACCAGGTCGCGCGCCTGCTGGCCGACGCACCGGATGCCGCTGCCGCCACCCTGTGCTGGCCCATCGAGTCCGCCGCGCAGGTGGGTAACCCGAATGTCGTCAAGGTGGTCTTTGACCCCCATGGCAACGCGCTCTGGTTCAGTCGCTCAGCCATTCCCCATGCCCGCGACTGGCCCGGAACGGAAGCGGCCATGGCCGCCGGTGTGCGCTGGTATCGCCACCTGGGGCTGTACGCGTACCGGTATGGCCACCTCGAAGCCTTTGCCCAACTCGAGCCCAGCCCGCAGGAACAACTGGAGCGGCTGGAACAGTTGCGGTTTCTGGAGAACGGCCATGGCATCCGTATTGCCGTGGCCGACGAGGCCATTCCGCCCGGCGTGGACACGCCCGAAGACCTGGCGGAAGTCCGGGCACTGTTTGAACCAGGGGCCAATAGCACCCCAAACCCCAACGGAAACACCTGATGACACGTTTGAGATTGCTGGCGTGCCTGCTCGCCGGACTGGCCGGCACCGCGCAGGCCGAGATCACAGCCACCGAGGCCTGGGCGCGCGCGACGCCACCCGGCGCCCGTAACGGCGCCGCCTACCTGTACATCAACAACAGCGGCGAGTCCGACCGCCTGGAGTCCGTCTCCGGCAAGGTGTCGGAGCGGATCGAGATTCACGCCCATATCCACGCCGACGGCATGATGAAGATGGAACGCCAGGACGGCGTTGACGTTGCCAACGGCACGACGACATTCGAGCCCGGTGGCCTGCACCTGATGCTGCTGGGGCTGGATGCGCCGCTGGTAGCCGGTGAATCGTTCCAGCTCGTGCTGCATTTCGCCCAGGCGGGAGACAGGACCATCACGGTCGAAATCCGGGACGCGCGACAATGAGTCGACTGGGTCGTGGCATCGCGCTGGTGGCGGTTGCCCTGGTCGCTTTCGCGTTTGGCGGCTGGTGGAGTACCGGCTTTCGCACCGCCGCGCCGGGCAGCTCGTCGCCGGTGGACATGAACGGCTACGTCCTGGACCAGCCGAGGGCGCTGCCGGAGTTCAGCCTCGTTGACCAGCATGGGCAAACCTTCAGCCGCGCGGGCTTCAGGGGCGACTGGTCGCTGATCTATTTCGGCTACACGTACTGCCCCGACATTTGCCCAGCGGCCATGGCCGTGATGGCGCAGGTCGATGGCATGCTGAGGGAAGGTGGTGAGTCGCCCGGCGTGACGTTCTACCTGGTCTCTGTTGACCCCAGGCGCGACACCCCAGAACGGCTGGAGGAGTACGTCACTTATTTCGGCCCCGAGTTCCGCGGCCTGACCGGCGACACGCCGGCGCTGGACGTCATCACCCGCGCCGCCGGCGTGGTGTACCAGGTGCCGGAAGCGCCGGTCAGCGATGATTACCTGGTCGGCCACTCTTCGACACTGACATTGCTGAACCCGGAAGGCCAGGTCCACGCAATATTCACGACCCCGCTCATCGCGGAAGACATCGCCAGCAGTTTCCGCGCCATCCGCGATGATCACGGCGGGGCAGGGGGATGACCTCGGTCCTGTTCGTCTGCATGGGCAATGTCTGCCGCTCCCCATCCGCGGAAGGCTATTTCCGCCACCACGTTGAAGCGGCCGGGCTGGAGGACGAATTCGACATCGACTCGGCCGGCACTCACGGCTACCACGTCGGCCGGCCGCCGGACTCGCGGGCCATTACGGCCTGCGCACGCCACGGGATCGATATTTCCAGCCTGTCTGCCCGCCAGGTGAGCGCGGCGGACCTGCAGCAGTATGACCATGTGCTGGCCATGGATACGCAGAACCTGGCGGCGCTGCGGCAACTCGCCGGCGAGCATGCGGGGCGGGTGCGGCTGATGCTGGACTACGCCCCCGGCCAGGACCGGCGTGAAGTGCCGGACCCGTACTATGGCGGCGACGAGGGCTTCGAACTCATGTGCGGCTTGCTGGACTCGGCCACGCGCGGTCTGCTGGCGGCATTGCGGGCGGAGGGCGATGGCTGAAAAGCGCGCCAGCACGGACAAGATCGGCGCGGAGGCGCGGGCGTTCGACGGCAAGGCCTTTACGCGCAGGCTCTCGACGGGGCCCGGGGTTTACCTGATGAAGGATGCCGAGGGCAGCGTGCTCTACGTGGGCAAGGCCGCCAACCTGCGCAAACGGGTTGCCAGTTATTTCGATGCCCGGCCCAAGGGCTCGAGGATCATGCGCATGATTGCGCGCATCACCGATATCGAGGTGTCACTGACCCGCACCGAGGGCGAGGCGCTGCTGCTCGAGAACGAGTGGATCAAGGCCCACCGGCCGCGCTACAACGTCCTGCTACGCGATGACAAGAGCTACCCGTGGATCGTGCTGACGACCGACCACGATTTCCCCCGCGTGGCTTTCCATCGCGGCCGCCGTGACCCGAAAAGGACCTACCTGGGGCCGTATCCTTCGGCTGGCTCTGTGCGCGAAAGCATTAACCTGATCCAAAAGATTTTCCGCGTGCGCAACTGCGAGGACAGCTACTTCGCCAACCGGTCCCGGCCCTGCCTGCAGTACCAGATCAGGCGCTGTACCGCGCCGTGCGTGGACGAAGTGAGCGCGAACGATTACGCGGCCCAGGTGGATGATGCCCTGCTGTTCCTGAAGGGCCAGAGCCAGAAGGTGATCACGCGGCTGATCGGCCGCATGGAGGCCGCGGCCGCGGAGCAGAAGTTCGAGCAGGCGGCGATTTTTCGCGACCAGATCGAGAGCCTTAAGCAGATGCAGTCACAACAGTTCGTGTCGGCCGGCAATGGCGATGCGGACATCATCGCGGTGGCGATCGGCGGCGGCGGGGCCTGCGTCCAGGTGGTGTCATTCCGGGGTGGCCGAAACCTGGGCCAGCGCAGTCATTTCCCGACGCAGGTGGGCGAGGCCACGGCCAGCGAAATTCTTGAAGCCTTCCTGGGGCAGTACTACCGGGAGCGCATTCCGCCGTCGGACATCATTCTTTCCGACAGCGTCGACAGTATCGTGGTGTTCGCGGAAGTGTTCAGCGAGCGGGCCGGCAAGCGGGTGACGTTACAGCCCAACCCCCGTGGTGACCGCAGGCAGTGGCTCGAGGGTGCGAAGCGCAACGCCGAGAACGCGCTGTCGATTCACCAGGCCTCGGATGCGCGGATCGAGCAGCAGTTCGAAGTGCTGGCGGACCTGCTGGGCATGAGCGAGCCGCCGGAAACCATGGAGTGTTTCGACATATCCCACACGGCCGGCAACCAGGCCGTGGCGTCCTGCGTGGTGTTCGGCCGGCAGGGTCCGGTGAAGTCGTTGTATCGCCGCTTCAATATAAAAGGCATCACGCCGGGCGATGACTATGCCGCCATGCGCCAGGTGCTGGAGCGGCGGTACCGCAAGCTGGCTGAAGGCGAGGGCGAAGCACCCGGCCTGGTGATCGTCGATGGCGGCAAGGGGCAGTTGAAGCAGGCGCTGGAGGTCTTCGCCGAGCTGGGGCTGGACGGCATCCCGTTGATGGGAGTGGCCAAGGGCCCGGACCGGCGTGCAGGTTACGAGGACTGGGTCCTGCCGGGGCGAGCGCGCCCGCTGGAGCCCGGCCCCGAATCGCCCGCATCCCACCTGGTGCAGGCGATTCGCGATGAGGCCCACCGGTTTGCGATCAGCGGTCACCGTGGGCGGCGCCAGAAGGCGGCCGTGGCCTCGCCGCTGGAGGGCATCGCCGGCGTGGGGGCAGGACGGCGGCGCGCACTGCTCAGCCACTTTGGCGGCATTCGTGGAGTGCGCAAGGCCGGGGTCGAGGAACTCGCCAGCGTTCCGGGAATCAGTACCGAACTCGCGCGGCGGATTTACGACGCCCTGCACTGAATCTGTGATAATACGCACCCCCGAGTTGGAACCAGCGGAATGACCCTGAACGCGCCCACCATCCTGACACTGCTCCGGATCGCCTTGATCCCGGTACTGGTGCTGTTTTTCTACCTGCCTTACGGCTGGTCGAACTTCGCGGCGGTGACCGTGTTCGTGCTGGCCGCGGTGACTGACTGGGCCGACGGCTATATCGCCCGCCGGTTCGACCTGTATACCCATTTTGGCGCCTTCCTGGACCCGGTGGCGGACAAATTGATGGTGGCTACGGCGCTGGTGCTGCTGGTGCAGAGCCAGCCGACGGTGCTGTTCGCGCTGGCCGCGGCGACGATTATCGGCCGCGAGATCGTTATTTCCGCATTGCGCGAATGGATGGCGGAGATGGGCGAGCGCGGCCGCGTCAAGGTCTCCAATGTTGGCAAGCTGAAGACCATTTTCCAGATGGTCGCCATCAGCTTCCTGCTCTATGGCGAAGACATCTGGCGCATCCCCGTGCCGTTCATCGGTGAGATCCTGCTGTACCTGGCGGCCGCGCTGACGCTGTGGTCGATGTGGGTTTACCTGCATTCGGCCTGGCCGGTAATGGCGGCCGCCACCGGTAGCGGGCCCGTGGAAGCGGACAAGGAAGAGGGCAGACCCGAGTCATGACCATCGAGCGCCGGAGCACCCGCGAAGTCAACGTCGGCGGCGTGCGCGTGGGCGGGGGCAATCCCGTCGTTGTTCAATCGATGACCAACACGGACACCGAAGACATCAAGTCGACGGCGAAACAGGTCGCTGAGCTGGCGCGGGCGGGTTCCGAACTGGTCCGCATTACCGTCAATACCGAGGCCGCTGCGGCCGCCGTGCCGGCCATTCGTGAGCGCCTGGACATGATGGGCTGCGACGTACCGCTGGTGGGTGATTTCCACTACAACGGCCACACGTTGTTGACCAAGTACCCGGATTGCGCGCAGATCCTGGCCAAGTACCGCATCAACCCCGGCAATGTCGGTTTCGGCCGCAAGCGCGATGACCAGTTCGCGACCATCATCGAGAAGGCAATCGAATACGGCAAGCCCGTGCGCATCGGCGTGAACTGGGGCAGCCTGGACCAGAAGCTGCTGGCCCGCATGATGGACGAGAACGCGGCGCAGGCCAGGCCGGCCGATGCCGAGGTAGTCATGCGCGAGGCGCTGGTTGTTTCGGCACTACAGGGCGCGGAGCAGGCCGAGGCGCTGGGGATGCCCGCGGACGCCATCATCCTGTCGGCTAAGGTCAGCGCGGTGCAGGACCTGATCGCGGTGTACCGCGAGCTGTCGTCGCGCTGCAATAACCCGTTGCACCTGGGCCTGACCGAGGCCGGCATGGGCAGCAAGGGCATCGTCGCTTCAACGGCGGCGCTGTCGGTGCTGCTGCAGGAAGGCATCGGCGACACCATCCGTATTTCCCTGACCCCTGCACCCGGCCAGCCGCGCACCGATGAAGTGATCGTCGCGCAGGAATTGCTCCAGACCATGGGCCTGCGGGCCTTCACGCCGCTGGTGACTGCCTGCCCCGGTTGTGGCCGCACCACCAGCACGTTTTTCCAGCAACTGGCCAGTGAAACCACGGCCCACGTGCGTGAGAACATGCCCACCTGGAAGCTGAAATACCCGGGCGTGGAAAACCTCTCTCTGGCCGTCATGGGCTGCGTGGTGAACGGCCCGGGCGAGAGTCGCCATGCCGATATCGGCATTTCCCTGCCGGGCACCGGCGAGGCCCCGGTGGCGCCGGTGTTTATCGACGGCGAGAAGGCCGCCACGCTGCGTGGCGAGGATCTGACGGCCGAGTTCCTGCAGCTGATTGACGATTATGTCCGACGTCGCTACGCGCCCACAGGCTGACCGCGCCGACCTGCACGACCTGTACCAGCGCGCGGTGCAGGACGTGGTGGCGGAAATCGATTTCGTCTGTGAGACCTGGGCCGCGCTGCGCAATCGCCCGGCTCGATTGTTGCGTGAGGATTTCGGCGGTACCGCCAACACCACCTGTGAGTGGGTGCGCCGGCACCGCGACAACCGCGGCGTCGCCGTGGATTTCGATGCCTCGGTGCAGGACTGGGGGCGGATACACAACATCGCGCGCCTGCCGGCCGAGGCCCGCGGTCGCGTGGAACTCGTCACGGCGGATGTTGCGGCACCACCCCCGGTTACGCCGGACATCGTCCTGGCCATGAACTTCAGCTACTACCTGCTGATGGATCGCGCCGACCTGCTGCGTTACTTCCGCTCTGTGCACGCATCCATCGCCGCCGATGGCGTATTTTTCCTCGACGCCTATGGGGGCTACGAGGCGCCCATGGTGCTGGAGGAGAAGCGCGAGTGCGACGGCTTTACCTACGTCTGGGAGCAGGCTGCCTTCAACCCGATCGACTCGCGCATGCATTGCCGGATTCATTTCGAATTCGACGATGGCAGCCGCATCGAGGGGGCGTTCGATTATCACTGGCGGCTATGGACGTTGCCGGAGATCCGCGAACTGCTGGAAGAGGCGGGGTTCTCGAAAGTGACGGTGTACTGGGAAGGGACCGACCCGGACACCGGCGAGGGTGATGGCATCTATCGGCCGGCCACCACGGGGGATGCCGACCCGGGCTGGGTCTGCTACGTGGTGGCCGAAGCCTGACGGTTTTCGCCCGGACCCTGGCGGGACGGAACATCCGGCCAACTGACCGTCACCGGTAAAGACGATTCACCGATCACGACCTGGTCCACCTCGACCGCGGCGGGTGAACGGGCGGCGAGCAGCAGCCGGGTCTCATCATCGGCGGTGACGCCATCGACAACCTGGGCGTCGATATCGCCACCGGGTCCGCGCAGCATGATCTTGTCCATGACCGTGAAGGATGGCGCGGCCTTGATCCAGGCCAGGGCCGGGCGCTGTTTCAGCTTGCCCAGGTAGTGCGTGCGGGCAACGATTTCCTGGCCCGGGTAGCAACCCTTGCGATAGTTGAGCGCACCGATGGCGTCGGCGCCAATCATCTGCGGCAGGAAGGCTTCGCTGCTGGTCTGATCCAGCCAGCTGAGCCCTGATGCCAGTTCGTGGGCGCGAAACGCCATGGCATCGGTGCTGTCGCTTTCAACCTCTTTCCGGGTATCTGTCGAGACGGCGTACTGCAGTCCGTCCAGTGGCGTACTCGCGCCGCTGAACGGCGCGGTGTCGCCAATGACTGTGTCACCGTCGTCGGCGCTGAAACGTACGTCATCGCGGAACACGAACCGGCTTAGCCAGCCGCTGACCTTTTCGGCCAGGGTGTGGGCGCAAAGCAGCCACTGCCGGTCCTCGCCGGCGATCACGGCCACCACCGCGATCACCCGGCCCTTGGGCTGGCACAGGCAGGCGAAAGTCGCTTCGCCACTGGCCAGGCCGTTGATATCGGCACTCAGTTGGCGATGCAGGAAGTCGCGGCCGTCGCGACCGTCAACGCGGATGGCGGCCAGGTAGGGAAGGGGAGTCATCACCGGCCTATTGTATCGCGAAGCCCCGGCCCCGGGCCGTTAAAATGCGGTAGAATTCGACCCGGAATGAAACCCCCGACACCGATCAATCGACAAATCCAATGAATGACCCATCCAGACAGCGCCCCCTGTCGCCGTACATGCTGGGGCCGTACTACCGATTCCAGATCACATCGCTGCTTTCCATTTCCGGTCGTATCACCGGGATGTTGCTGGCGGCGGTGACGCTGCCGGCCCTGCTGGCCTGGTTGCTGGCCCTGGCGGCCGGCCCCGACAGTTTCGCGGCGACCCAGGCCTGGTTCTCCGGCATCTGCGGCAAACTGGTCCTGGCGGTGAGCCTGCTGTGCCTGAGCTTTCACCTGCTCAATGGCCTGCGCCACCTGGCGTGGGACGCGGGCAAGGGTTTTGAGATGGCCTCGGTTCGTGCCAGCGGCTGGGCGGTGATTATCGGCACCTTCGTCCTGACCGCGCTGGTCTGGTGGTGTGCATCATGAGCGGCGCGACGACACACTGGTTCCGTATGCGCATCAGTTCGATCGTGCTGGTGCCGCTCTGCCTGTGGCTGCTATGGGCCGGGGTGACCGTGGCCGGCCAGGATTACGCTGGCGCCACGGCGTTCATGGGCGCCTGGTATAACGCCATGCTGGCCGTGCTGTTCGCCATCGCCACGGCCTGGCACATCCAGTCCGGCATCGGCGAAGTCATCGAAGACTACGTGCCCGCCCCGGGCCTGTCCCGCTTCCTGGTGGGCATGACCCGCGGCGCCTGCCTGGCTGGCGTTGTCGTGGTGGCCTGGTCTGTCTACACAATTTCGACGGGAGCCGCCTGATGAGCGACGCCTATAAACTGATTGAACACGAATACGACGTGGTCGTCGTCGGCGCCGGCGGCGCTGGCCTGCGCGCCACGTTCGGCATGGCCGCCACGGGCCTGTCCACCGCCTGCGTCACCAAGCTGTTCCCGACCCGCAGCCACACCGTGGCCGCGCAGGGCGGCATGTCCGCCGCGCTGGGCAACATGGGCGAGGACGACTGGCGCTGGCATATGTACGACACCGTTAAGGGCTCCGACTGGCTCGGCGACCAGGACGCGATCGAATACATGTGCCGCGAGGCCGTGCCGTCGGTGATTGAACTGGAACACTACGGTGTGCCGTTCTCACGCACGGAAGACGGCAAGATCTACCAGCGCCCGTTCGGCGGCATGACCACGCATTTCGGCGAAGGCACCGCGCAGCGCACATGCGCCGCGGCGGACCGTACCGGCCACGCCATCCTGCACACGCTGTACCAGCAGTCACTGAAGCACGACGCCAAGTTCTTTATCGAGTACTTCGCCGTCGACCTGATCATGGACGAGGACGGCGCCTGTCGCGGCGTTCTCGCCTGGGACCTGGCCGAGGGCCAGCTGCACCTTTTCAAGTCACACGCCGTGATCCTGGCGACGGGCGGCTACGGCCGCGCGTACTTCTCGGCCACGTCGGCACACACCTGCACCGGCGACGGCAATGGCATGGTCGTTCGTGCCGGGCTGCCGCTCCAGGACATGGAGTTCGTGCAGTTTCACCCCACAGGCGTTTATGGCGCCGGCGTGCTGATTACCGAGGGTGTGCGCGGCGAAGGCGGCTTCCTCACCAATTCAGACGGCGAACGCTTCATGGAGCGCTACGCGCCCAATGCCAAGGACCTGGCCAGCCGTGACGTGGTCAGCCGTTCCATGACCATGGAAATCCGCGAGGGCAGGGGAGTCGGGCCGAAGAAGGACCACATCCACCTGAACCTGCAGCACCTGGGCCCGGACGTGATCCACAAGCGCCTGCCCGGTATTGCCGAGACGGCCAAGATCTTTGCCAATGTCGACGTCACCAAGGACCCGATCCCGGTGCTGCCGACGGTGCACTACAACATGGGCGGCATCCCGACCAACTATCACGGCGAAGTGGTCACGTTGAAAGACGGCGACCCGGACGCGGTGGTCCCTGGCCTGTTCGCCATCGGTGAGGCCGCCTGTGTATCCGTTCACGGCGCCAACCGCCTGGGCTCGAACTCGCTGCTCGACCTGATCGTCTTCGGCCGCGCCGTGGCGCACCGTTGCGAAGAAGTCATCAAGCCGGGCACGCCGCACCCGGAAACGCCGAAGGCGTCACTGGACAAGGCGCTGGCCGAGTTTGACGCACTGCGCAATGCCGATGGCACGCGCTCGACCGCCAGCATCCGCGAGGAAATGCAGGACGTGATGCAGAATCACGCCGCCGTGTTCCGTACCGGTGAAACGCTGAAGGAAGGCTGCGAGCTGATCTCCGCAACCTACGATGCGTTCGGCGATATCAAGGTCAGCGACCGCTCACTGGTGTGGAACTCCGACCTGGCCGAGACCCTGGAACTGCGCAACCTGCTGGCCTGCGCGGTGACCACCATGTACGGCGCCGAGAACCGCAAGGAAAGCCGTGGCGCGCACGCGCGCGAGGACTTTACCGAGCGCGACGACGAAGGCTGGATGAAGCATTCGCTGGAATACCTGGAAGAGGGCGGTCGTGTCCGAATCGACTACCGCCCGGTCCACATGTACACGCTGACCGATGACGTTGAAGTGGTGCCGCCCAAGGCCCGCGTCTACTGATTCGCGTACTGACGAATTCGCACGGAACTGACCATGTTGCAACTCAGACTGTCCAAGGAAGCCCGCCCGCTGAAGGGGGAACACTTTCCCGCGCCCGAGGGCGCCACGCGGGTGCGCAAGTTCAACGTCTACCGCTGGGATCCGGACGGTGGCAGTAACCCGCGCATCGACACCTACGAGCTCGATCTGGACGATTGCGGGCCGATGGTGCTGGACGCGATCATCAAGATCAAGAACGAAGTCGACGCCACGCTGACGTTCCGTCGTTCCTGCCGCGAGGGCATCTGCGGCTCCTGCGCCATGAACATCGACGGCACCAATACGCTGGCCTGTACCAAGCCGATTGAAGATATTTCTGGCGACGTGGTCATCAACCCGCTGCCGCATATGCCAGTGGTGAAAGACCTGGTGCCGGACCTGAACCAGTTCTACCGCCAGTACGCCAGCATCAAGCCGTGGCTGCGCAACGACGACGAGCCGTCGGATGGGCGCGAACGACGCCAGTCGCCGGCTGAGCGTGAGCAGCTCGACGGCCTGTACGAATGCATTCTCTGCGCCTGCTGCTCAACGGCCTGCCCGAGTTACTGGTGGAATGGTGACAAGTACCTGGGGCCGGCCATCCTGCTGCAGTCGTACCGCTGGCTGGCCGACAGCCGTGACGCCGACGCCGAGGACCGCCTGTCGCAGTTCGAGGACGCCTACAGCCTTTATCGCTGCCATACCATCCTCAACTGCACCGCCACGTGCCCCAAGGGCCTGAACCCGGCCAAGGCCATCGCGGAAACCAAGAAGATGATGCTGGCCCGCAAGGGCCGCTGAACCGGGCAGGGCATGTCTGTCGACGGCCCTCGCCGCCTGTCCCGCCTGCGGTGGCTCACCCGCCGCGGCATGAAAGAGCTGGACGTCATCCTGGAAGCGTTTGTCCTACGCGAATCCACGGCTTTGTCCGATGGCGCCTGGCCCCAATTCGAGCGATTCTTGCAGTCTGAAGACGATCAACTCTGGGACTGGTTGCAGGGGCGTGACACACCGGACGAACAGGCATTCAGGGACATTCTCAGCGCGCTTTCACAGTGAACATGATGCCTGCCTGAAGGTGTTGACCGGCGTTGGCCGGCGTATCCGGATTGGGTGGTGGGCGTTCCTGGTATCGCTTTCATTCATCGCGCTGCTGGCATCAGGTACCTCATGGCCCGTGTTGTTCACCGGCTCTATATTCCTCGCCATTTTTTCACGCATTTCGTTTCCGACAGATCATACGGCACACGGGAAAGGAAACCTGCGCCTGTACGGTGATGGGCGTGTGCGTTACCGGACACTGGACGGAACGACCGTTGACGGGTTCCAGGTGTGTCGTGGCTGGTTGGCCGGGCCGGTATGCACGATGACCGTGCGCATGGAATCGGGTCGCCGATGTCACTTTCTGGTTATCGGTGCGTTGCAGGACGACGAGGAGTGGCGGCGCCTGAAGGTCTGGTGGTGCCAATGGCGGTGGAAAATCTCCTGACATCAACTGCGCATAATGTATATTCTTGGTAAATCATCGACTTAGAAGAAGCTGTTGACTCTGACACTGGTAAGGCTGTCAAAACGATGGCGGCGGCCGCCGCAGTGACGCACTTCTGAATCGCTTCGAAAACCTTCTTAACGTCGGGGTTCTTCTCGGCTTTGGCTAAAACGTCGGTGATTACCCCGGCAGGGTCAACACCAGCCATTTCAGCGAGCTTGTACGCATGCGATGGGGTAGGGAAAGAAACCCCGTCCCGCCAGTTGTAAACCGTTTGGGAAGAAACACCTAGCGCTTTTGAGAGCTGCAAGTCAGACGGTATGTTCTGGCGTTTTTTCGCAACGTCGATCAATTCTTTGATGTTCATGGCTTCCTCCATTCCCCAGGGCGAATTTTGCGCCGCTATTGACTCCTAGTGCAACTTGGATTAGGTTCTATTCCAAGTTGGATTGGGAGGCCGCGCAAATGCCACACATTCTGTTATTCGTTTCCTTCTGGCTGCCATGGGCAACGGCAGCCGTAGTCATGAGCGTTATAGCGCTGATCGCATACCGGGGATGGGAAGGCGCAAGCCGAGCGCCGGAGGCGCGTCCCCAATGGATAGAGGGGCCGAAGTGATCACCAGCAGAATGGGCAGGTTATCGGAAGCAATGAAGCTTGACCCGATCACGCCGCCCGAAGTGAACGCCCCTGTCAGTCAGAGCGCGGCCGTGCAGAAAAGGTTGACCCCCTTCTGCCGACCCCAGCCCGCCCCTGAAAGGGGGCGGGTTTCTTTTTTGACGCCAAACTTCCGCATGATCGTGTTCCCGAAACTTGGCGTTCTGGTCGCCGGACAGCCGGGTGAAATTCCGTTCGTTCTCCGGGAAGGTCAAATCCCGGTTCTAGTAACACCGGGATTTAGTCTCGTGGGCGAGACTTTTCAGGGTAATCAGCTGTGAGTAATTACAGTAAAAAACGGTTCTCTGACCTCGACGAAGGCATCGACGCTATCAATTCCGGGGAAGTCGAAGCGGTCAAGCCGGACGGCCACGGCGGGTGGGTGGAATCAACCGAATCCGAGAACTTGGCCGATTGGTACAACCGGAATCCTCAAGAATTCATTCTAGCGCACACAGCGGCGGCCATCGGTTTACGGATGGTGAATCGTCTGCTCCGGGATAAGTCAAAGTGATTGACTGGCTCACATTGGTCTGCCCAGGCGAAATCGTATCGCCAGAAGTCCGCGACCAGCTAACCCGCGAAGTCGGAATGGTCATGAAGGTAGACGCCACAGGCGAAATCTCTTGGATGAAGCCGGAACGTAAGTCCGTCCGGTCCGACTCTCACCAGCTTACCGTCGAAATGGGCGCTGATCTTCGGGTGTACGGCTCACCAGCGAGAGTCGGCCTTATTCGCACGGATAACGTCTTTGGCTCAGGAGACATCGAGGAGTGCGCCCGACGGATGATTAACTTTGTCCGCAACGTCGAACGGGTTGAGCTTCCGCACTACAAGCGCTGGAAGCTTAAGAAACTCGACATCACGCATAACTACGACCTTGGCAACCTCACGAACGTTAAAACGGCGCTGGAAATGCTCCGTCACGTTCAGGGTGACCGATACCAAGTAAACACCAGTGCCGAGTCGGTGTACTGGTCCAAGAATTCAACCGTGCGTAGCGGAAAAGCCTACGCGAAAGGGCCGCACCTGCGGCACCTGAAAAAGAAGGGCACTGCCGGTGTGTCCGATCAGGAAATTGAAGCATGCGACCGGCTACTCAGACTCGAACTTCAACTGCGGCGGCATTTTTGGGACCGCCTCGAACGCGATTGGTGGACGGTCACAGAATCCGAACTGGACCGATACCACTCTGACTATTTCGGAAGGCTGGTTGGCGATGTGGTTATCGACGAGAAAACCGACATGGAGAAGGCATGCATAGCGGCGGCGATTCGCCTTGGCATGACCGAGGGATACGGAAAAGCGGCCGCGATGGCGTGGTGCGTAATTCGCAGCGAGGGCTTCCAGTTTTGGCAGGACAAAACGCCCCGCTCAACGATGTTCAAACACAAAAAGATTCTTCGTGAAGCCGGACTTAGCTACGCCGATTTTGCGGCGCGGAATGTCGTACCGATACGGCGACGTCGCGTCATTTTGAACGCCCCCGTTAAGTCGTGGGGCGAGTTGATGAAAACGGCGTAAGCCGAAGGAGTAGGCATGACCAAGGTAATTATTAAATCAATGGACCTGCGTGAGGAAACAACCTCGAAGGGCAACATCATCACCAAGCAACAGGCTGCGGTGGACCCCGGTGACGGCTCGTTCCCGTTGCCCTTCTACCTGACGGTGCGATCAGCATACAAGCCGGGCGAATACCGGCTGGCCGGTAGTACTTTCCGGCAGGGCCGCTACGGCGATCTGGAGATCGACCCGTACGGCATCAAGCTGCTGCCCATTGCGGCCAACGCTGAACAGCGGAAAACGGGCTAAAGGCGGTTTCCGGTGCTGTGTGTCGAAATCAACGCGTCCGGCCAAGTGGTCCAGGACACGTTAAGCACAGCACCGGACTGCTCTGAATTCATGCTCATCGCGCCATCTGAATACGACACGATGACGTATTGGGCACAACTCGCAATCGAACTTGAACCCGGAAGTGAACCCTTCAACCTGCTGGTGCTGGCAATGATTACCGCTTATGGAACCGTGGCCGGAATCAAGCTGGTAGTCAGGGCGCTTCGTACCGAGGTAAACGAACAAGGTTAGTACGGGGGTCAGGCGCAAGCTGTAAGCGCCGTGGATTACAGCAACAGGGAGATAAGGTTATGCAGATTCGTAACTTTAAGAAGGGTCGCTCTGCGGCTCTCGTCCTGACGGCGATGGTTGCCCCCGTAACGTCTTTCGCACAGATCGACGTGACCGGAGCCACCGGCGCTATCACCGATGGTCAGACGGGTGTGATTACCGTCATGACCGCCCTGATCGTTGCGTACGGCGCGTTTCTCGGCTACCGCATGGTCAAGGCTGCGGTGAAGAAGGGCTAACGGGGTAGGGGGGGCCTCCGGGCCTCCCCTGACTCTATGGGACTCATCATCATCATATTTCTCATGCTGCTGCTTAACTATGCGTTCTCTGACGATTAAGGCGGCATTTTTTCTTGCGTGTATCTTCGGGATTGAAGCGCACGCGCAGGAATACCAGACACAAGCGGAAGCGTTGGCCGCGTGTGAGGCTCATTTGGCGTCCCACAGCTACGGTAGTAATTCAGCATGGACGGTATGCAACGCGGAATGTGCACCGCTGACCCACCCAACATACGCCGGGGGCTACCAATCAAGAATATACGAGACGACAGTAGGGCCACCCGAAGGAGCGTGCCCGTCAAGTTGGGTAAATAGCCCTCCGAGAAATCGTATTTTCTGGTATGCCGAAGAATTTACCTGTGACGCAGGGGAGGGCGCGCACACAGGAGAGGCATGGTTTTATAACCAACTTGAGCCACCGGCCCAATGCGGCCCGGACGGGTGCATCTACGAGCCGACAACGGGCAATTGCAGCGACAATGGAAGCGGCGGGTATTGGTGCGTTTACACGATGGACAATCCGGGGGGCGAATGCACCGGGGACAGCGACAAAGAAGACTTGCCGGAAAACTGTGCATACAACACCGAATCAGGCGCGATTAGTTGTGACTGTTCAGAAGGCAACGAAGGCAGTCCGGCTTGCTATCAGGACGAAGGCCCAGACCCCGAAGAACCGCCGCTGCCGCCAAATTGCATCGAGGTTGGTGACACAAGGGTATGTGAGGATTGGCCGCAGCACCCAGCGCCCCCACCGGAGGAAGATCCGCCGCCGGGGTGTTACGTAACAACAGGCGGAGTGATGTACTGCCCGCCGGGGCAGGACCCCAATAACCCGACGCCCGACCCGCAGAACCCGATCGACACCGGCGACCCCGGTAGTTCAGACGGGCCGGGTGACAGTAGCGATGGCCCTGGCACACCCGGAGAAGATGGGCCGGAGGAATCATGTACGCCCGGCGTGGACTGTCCCGCAGAACGCACAGCGGAAACAAAGGGCGGTTGCGATGACGGCCCGCCAACCTGTTCAGGCGACCCAATCAACTGCGCCATCCTGATTCAGAATTGGAAAACAAGCTGCGGTGCTCTGGACACCGGCGACAATAGCCCACCGTGGGAAGATGACCCCGATTGGGGCCGAGACCTCAAGTCCGAAGCAACCGAGCTAACCACGTACGAAATGATTGACGATTCCGGCATGGGCGGCGGGAGCTGCCCGGCAAACCGAACCGTTGCCGTGATGAACATCAGCTTTGAACTCAACATGGAAGGCATGTGTGACCTCGCCGCTATTCTTAAAGTGTTCGTCATCATTGCCGCTTGGATTCAAGCCGCGTATCTACTGACGAGGGCCTTCTAATGCCGTTGGTCACAGTCCTAGCGATAGCCGCACGCTGGCTACTCAAGTACATCATCACGAAATCGCTCATCTTCTTGGGAATCGCCTACGTGGCGTTTACCGGGCTGGGTGACATGATCGACAGAACAGAGCAGGTCATATACGCGAATCTGGCCGGACTGCCGGCAGACGTTTTCAACATGGCGATGCTTTGCGGTTTCGGTGAATACGTCACGATCACGCTGTCATCATTCGCCGGATACCTGACGCTTAAAGGCATGCGAAACGGCGTCAAATACGCAATGCAGCTCAACCCACTGCTGTGAGGGGTCAACAATGCTTAACATCATTACAGGGCTTCCCGGCGCCGGGAAAACCCTCTACACGCTCGACAAGGAATTGCCCAAGTATCGGGGCCGGAAAATTTTCGTGTACGGCATACCCGGCCTCGATCACGATCACTTCAAATCCCAAGAACTTGAAGACCCGGAAAAATGGTACGAGATGCCGGAAGGCTCCGTCATCGTTATCGACGAAGCGCAGAAGGTATTTCCGCTAAGAAAGGCCGGGAGTGAAGTCCCCAAGAAATGCTCCGAGTTTGAAACCCACCGGCATCGTGGGTTCGACATCCTACTGCTCACACAGGATGCGACGACGCTTGACGTTCATATCCGCAAGCTGGCTGGTCGCCATCTTCATGTGCATCGCTTATTTGGTGGACATCGCGCCAACGTTTACGAGTATGGAAATTACGAGCCGAAGCCAACAGACAGGAACACCCAGCGGGGAAAAATCAACCTCTATTCGTACAAGTACAACCCGGCTATTTTCGACCACTATAAAAGCGCCGACATTCACACGGTTAAGCGGAAACTGCCCCGTCGCTTTCTATGGTTGCCGGTCTTGGCGATACTCATTGTGGCTTCAGGAGTGTGGCTGGTCAGAACGTTTCTATATTTCGGCGACAAGTACGGTGGCGATGAGCCTGAACAGGCTCAAAACGTGTCGCGTGTGGCTGACATACAGGTCACAAGGCTAGCTTACGCACAGCAATTCATACCGGAAATCGAGGGGCTTCCGTGGACGGCTCCGGCTTACCAAGCCGTCGCCCAGGTCAGAACGTTTCCCAAGCCGCATTGCATCTTGGTCGAGGAAGAAGTTAGGGAAGGGGTCAGCCTGACAAACTGCCATTGCTACTCGCAGCAAGCCACGAAACTGCAAAATGTCGCGCTAGACGTCTGCGCTGACATCGCAATAAATGGTTGGTTTGATTACACCAAGTCAGATCGCCGCCAGCGCGAGCGGGCTACGCCCGCGCGCGGCGGCGACGGCGGAGAACAATCAACATCATTATTTGGCGAATAGCGCGACGAATTCGCCGGAAGGGTGCTGGCGCAAGTGCGGGCCAAGCCAAAGCGTTTCATCTGCCGCACGAAAAAACATGCCATGATGCAGCTCGGCGTGAAGGCATCGCCAGCTGGTGATATTAGACGGCCATCCTCAAACGACCATCCATCCCATTTACCCGTTGGTTCGATGTTCATTCTTATGCTTCCGTGCAAAAAAGACTCTGTAGATAACAACCTCAAGCGCAAATGCGAAAACGAGAGCCGCAATGATAATTAGCGGTTGGTGCCGAATCAGGGAGCCAAGATATTGAAGAGGGGCAAACGCGCTTTCGATGTCAGATGAAGGCTCGGGAAGGAATAACGCAGCGTATCCGATCATAAGGGCGACCGCGACAATACCCGCGATAATTGCGGCCACTATGGCAGAAACTGTTTTGTCGATTTCTTTTTGTAACGATGTAGACATGGGCAAAGCACCGGCCGAGTGATAACAATAACTTAGAACGCAAACGCCACATAAACCACATCAACACAACTGCGCATAATGTATATTATGTTAAATATAGGCATGGGAAATGGAGCTCAGCGTGCCTGTATACGCTGCGCAGTCACCCTGCCGCCTGGCAATAGCACTACAGAGGTGTATCGACGCAACCGTTAGGAAACAGCCATGTTTCACGCGAATATACCGCGCATATACATGGTGTTACATGGCAGATCTTATAATGTGATTTAGGTCTGTCGCCGTGTCGCTGTCATCATGTTTTATGACCGCGCCCTTGCGGAACTTGTAATCCTGCGGCGAATCCGTACGTTGTGCGGATGCTCAGTTCCCTGATCCCTTACCTGTTACTGCAAGCGACGACGACTGCCGCCCCCCAGGCCATGGAAATCGTCGAGGTGCGCTCAGCGCCGGCCCAGTCTGTTGCGGGATCGATTCCCGGTATATCGACGCTGGGCCTGGACGACATCGACGACGAATCCGTAACCCACGCGAATGAGTTGCTGGATCGTGTGCCCGCCACCTGGATCAGTCGCGGCTCCGGCCAGGAACAGTTAATGGCCATCCGTTCGCCCGTGCTGACCGGCCCCGGCGCTTGCGGCGCATTCATGGTCATGGAGGACCATGTATCGATACGGCCTACGGGCTTCTGCAACGTCAACGAATTGTTCGAGGTGAACCTGTTGCAGGCACAGGCGGTTGATGTTGTGCGCGGCCCCGGTAGCGTCCTTTACGGTTCGAACGCGCTCCACGGTGTCCTGGATGCCCGTTCACTGGCGCCAGGCAGTGGATCCACGACCCTGGGCGCTGGCCTGGAGGTTGGTACGGACGACTACTACCGCGGTCGTGTCGAATATGCCGGCGCGCGCTTCGCGCTGGCCGCCAACTACACCGATAGCGGCAGTTTCAGGGACGACGAGTCCTTCACGCAGGGCTTCCTTAACACGTCAATGGCCAGCCAGGCCGGCGGCGCGGACATCGTGACCCGACTGGCCTACGCCGGCATTGACCAGGAGACCGCGGGTTTCGTACAAGGCAAGGATGCCTGGCGGGATCCGGAATTGCGCACCAGCAACCAGAACCCGGAGGCCTACCGCAAAGCCGAGGCCTGGCGGCTGACCAGCCAATGGCGCTGGCTGCCCTCCCCCGGCTCCGAGTTTGAATGGATACCCTACGCCCGTTACAGCGACATGGAGTTCCTCCAGCACTTCCTGCCCGGGCAACCGACGGAAAGCAATGGCCAGACCAGCGCGGGCATGCTGTTCAGTTGGCGCAACGATACCGGGTGGTCTGCGGGGATCGACTTTGAGTGGGCCGATGGTGAACTGGTTGAGTTCCAGGCGCACCCGACCGAAGGCTCGGACTTTCTTGTAGAGACCCGGCCGCAGGGTTTTCACTACGACTATGAAGTGCGTTCCCTGATGGCCGCCGCATGGGCGCAGTATGAACATAAAATAATGGATATACATATAGTTACGGCAGGTTTAAGAGGTGAATTCCTCGATTACGGTTATCGCAACCGAATGATTTCCGGCAACACGCGGGATGACGGCACAACCTGCGGTTACGGCGGTTGCCTCTACACGCGTCCGGAAAGTCAGGGGGACCAGTTCAGCAACCTGGCGCCGGAACTCGGCCTGCAGTGGCAACTGAGTGAGCGGACGCGACTGGTCTCACGAATCGCGCGCGGTTTCCGGGCGCCGCAGGCCACGGAGCTCTACCGCCTGCAGAGCGGCCAGCAGGTGGCCGATCTGCAAACCGAAACGCTGGACACAGCAGAACTGGGCTTCGAGTTTAGTAGCGACGACATCCACTGGAACGCGATCGCGTTTGCCATGAAGAAACGTCACTTCATTTTTCGTGACGCAGACGGCAACAATGTGAGTGACGGCAAGACACGACACTACGGAATCGAAGGTGCCGTCGACTGGCGTATGAACGACCAGTGGCGCCTGTCCGCCAATGCCGGCTGGGCCATCCACGAATACGCGTTTGACCGCCCTGCGTCCGGAATTGTTGACGGCAACCGGGTCGATACCGCACCGGAATGGCTGGCTGGCGCAAGACTGGATTACCGCCCATTGCAACGGTTACGCCTGGAACTGGAATGGACGCATGTGGGTGCATACGAACTGGATCCAGCCAATGAACACCAGTACGAGGGCCACGACCTGTTTGCCCTCCGGGCCTTCCACGATCTGCGCGGAGACCGCCACCGGCTCTCGGTGCGTGTCACCAACCTGTTCGATACGTATTATGCGGAGCGCGCGGACTACGCATTCGGTAACTACCGATATTTTCCGGGAGCCGGGCGGCGTGTATACCTTGAGTGGCGCTACAGCCATTGAATGGTACAGAGGTAAAAAATCTCAGGGCAACGTTTTTTTCGGGACGTTACAATACGGTATCGCGACCGCAATAATTAGAGAGTGAATGAAGCCTGATCGACAGTTTCCCGTACTGCCCACACCACAGTTCAAACCCAGCAGAAACATTTCATTCGTTACGATCAGGTTCAGCTCCGAACTGGAGCACAACCTTCTGCGGTCCAGCTGTGTGCATGATGAATGCAATGAACTCATCATTGTGGACAACAGCGCAAACGTCCATTTTGACCACCTTACGCAAGCGATTATCCACGGCGTAGACAAGGCCCGACACGACCTGGTTGCCGTGGTCCACGAAGATGTTCACCTGGTCGATGGTTGGCAGCAATGCCTGGAGCAGTCTCTCATGCAACTCGAAGAGTCCGACCCGGACTGGGGGCTTGTGGGTGCTGTTGGTTGGGACAATCAGAAGCAGGTCAAGGGTCACTGGAGCGACCCGCATCAGTACGGGAACACGTTTGCCGAAAACGCCTCCCCTTTCGCGGAAGTTGTCCGACTCGACGAGCAAATCCTGATATTCCGGCGTAACTCGGGAGTGGTCTTCGACCCGGACCTGCCAAGCATTCACAACATTGGTCGCGATCTTTCGGAACAATTGCGGTCGCGGGGACGAAAGACCTACGCAATCAATGCGCCAACCACCCACAAGATGCTGGATGGGAACGGGACCCCAATCCTATCCGCGGGTGATTCCAGCAAGATCGTGGACAGGGGCTCCCTAACTTACCAGGCCGACCTGGCATGCTCTGATGACTACATTGCCAAGAAGTGGCCACGCTGGGCGCGCCTCGCGCACGGTGCGCCACCTTCGGCCAGTACGATGGCGGAGCCGGAGATGCGCCCTCCCCTGGTCCTGCTGGCCAGGGGGGGATCGGGTTCACGGTTGCTCAGCCAATTGGCCCTCGACTGTGGCGTGTTCCTGGGGGAAGACCTTTCGCCCAGCCTGGATACGCGGGAAGTCATCATGCCGTTCTATAGGGCACTGATGGAAAAGCATACTTGCTCAGCTGATTGGCAGGCAGCGCAGCGATTCGAGCGGGTCAAGCACGGCGCGCTGGCGGTTCAGGCGGCGGCCGCGCCGGGCGCGGACTGGGGATTCAAGTTGCCGGAGAGCCTGTTCCTGCTGCTGGAAATTGATGCCGCCTTTCCTTCAGCGCGATACGTTTTCCTGTCCAGGAGCTCATGGTCAACCTGCGCCAGGCGGACGCACATGACGGCGAGGGTGGACAACCACGTCGGCCGGCTGGCGCTGAAACTGGCCTACGATGCAGCCGGGCGGTCGCGTGCTCACATACTGACGGATTCGGATCCGGAAAGGATGGCCTACACCACGCTCCACCAGAGAGACCTGGTTCACCGGTTCGCGGCCACTTTGCCGTCATCCCGTTTTCTACAGCTGTCTTTTGAAGAGGTCGTTACGCAGCCCGAGACCGTCCTGTGCCAAATGGCAGAATGGCTGGGCCGGCCACCCGTGGGACGAAACATTATGGACATGGTGAACCCAGACCGTGCCCGGCCGGCCGTGGCCATGTTCAAGGACGAGGAAATTGACGCAATGGAGCGCATTTTATTGCGGAACAGCCACCCTGCCCCGCCTTGACACGGTAGAATGCCCGCGGCGCCCGGGTGGCGAAATTGGTAGACGCAAGGGACTTAAAATCCCTCGGTGGCAACACCGTGCCGGTTCGAGCCCGGCCCCGGGCACCAGTCAATTGGTTCACGGCACCCGTGAGATACAGGTATATGGCTGGGGCGAACAACCCGGCCGCGGCATCCCAGACGGGAGGCATGTCCAGAGGACTGGTATTCAGCACCAGTAACAGGAGGTATGACCCCGGGAAAACCAGGGCCGGAATTGGCTGACCGCGCAAAGGGGCTGGAACCGTTTGCTTTCGTACTCGTCGCAGTCACTGGCGAAACATCCTTGAAGATGCCGCCAAGCCTACCTAATCAGGCGTTTCATCCGCCGCAGTGTGTAATCACCTGGTCGCCACGCAGATCGGAGAAGCATTTCAGTACATTGGTGCTGTCCGGTTGGGCGACGTCATAGTAGAGCTGGCCGTCGGCGGTTACGTTGCCTGTGGACCGGCTGGCGACTTCGTGCTCCAGGCCGCCACTCCCACCCGGGAACCCTTCCGGGTACACAAAGGTGTAGGACGTTGCGCCCCCGGCGCCGGTACAGACGTTGATGGTGCTGACACGTGCCTTGGCACCGCTTTCCCAACGCACACTGATGGGGCGAGTCGCCACGCAGCCATTCCCGGCTTCCTTGGCTGCCGTGGTGTAATCAAGCGTGACCGGAGTTACGCCCCACGCCTCCTCGCCTTCATAGACCGTCGCACCGGAAGGTTCCGAACGAATGGTCAGCTGAGTCTGTGGCGTGCAGGCGCCAAGCAGCGGCAGCAGCGCGAGCATGATCCATGGGGTGGGCTTTTTGATCGGTACCAAGCTCACTCTTTTCTGCTTCCTTGCATGTGTAAGTCGACTAAATATACCAACGGAAACCATTTGGAAATCATCTCATCGATATTCCGAATACCGGAACTTGACATCGCCTATCAATGCGTCAAAATTCCAGCCGCGACGCTGTGGGGGTCGACGCAGACGTGGCAAAACGGGCGTAAGGGTCGCACCCTTGCGCCCGTTTTCTTTCAGGGTCGCCGCGACACACGCGGTCGTGTGCTCGCCAATCGCTCCAGGCGTTGCGGTACACCGACCAGCAACGTCAGTACCAGCCCAGCGGCGGCGCCCAGCCACGGTGAACTGCCAGCGATATAGGCAAACCACGCCAAAGGCACCATCCCATAGGGCGAGTACCTGACCAGGAAATGAAACAGGTTGTCGTTACGCTTATCCATCGTTTTGTTCTGTTAGCCCCCGTGTCGTTGAACGCATACCGCACATGCTGAACCGGCCGTGAAATCACGGCTTGTCGAATTCAGACAGGGCATTGACGGGCACTGCCCGGTCAAGCGGGAAAATTGGAGGCCAGGGTCGGAATCGAACCGGCGTACACGGCTTTGCAGGCCGCTGCATAACCACTCTGCCACCTGGCCATCAGGGAAGAGTCACCCGGCCGGGAAGCCGGGAGCGCGGTATTCTACTATCGTGCGCCGGGCATGTCAGCCCCAATGTGTACCATCCAAAAAAGCCTTCACGTAAGAAGCAAGCGTTCCTTGACCCGTCCCCGTCGGGCGTTGAGAATTCAGGGACCAACTGAGGGGGAATAAAAATGAGCGAACCCATCCTGTCCAGGCCCGTTCGATACGGTATCGAGATTGCGGTCTACCTGCTCCTGATATTCGGCATCATCGGCTGGTGCCTGCAGATCCTTTCACCGTTCATCAGTTTCCTCATCTGGGGCGTGATCATCGCGGTATCCGTGCATACCCCTTACCTGAAGATGCGTGCTGCGCTGGGCAACCGCGGCAAGCTGGCCATAACCCTGTTTATCGTCATCGGCCTGGGCATCATCATTGCCCCGGTCTGGCTGTTTGGTGAATCACTGCTCAGCAGCGCGCAGGATATGCGCGAGCAGTTGCAGAGCGGTCAGGTGGCCATTCCCGCGGCCAATGAGCGGGTCAAGAACGTTCCAGTGATCGGCGACAAGATTTACACCAACTGGACCGACGCGGCGAGCAACTTTTCCGGCTGGCTGAACGAGCATGGTGAACAGGCGCGAAAGGTCGCCGATGCTGCCATTCACAAGGTGACCGGCCTGGGGATGACGGTATTGCAGTTTATTGCCGCGACCCTGATCGCCGCACTGTTCCTGGCCAACGCCAGGTCGTCCGAGGGCGTGGTGAACAAGTTTTTCCACCGGCTTGCCGGCCCAATGGGCGATGAGATGCAAACCCTGGCGGTTTCCACCATTCGTTCAGTGACAGTGGGTGTGCTGGGCATTGCCGCCATCCAGGCGTTCCTGGGCGGGTTGGGCATGGTTCTGATGGATGTTCCGGCCGCCGGCTTCCTGGCGTTGCTGATCCTGGTCGTCGCCGTGGCCCAGCTGCCGCCCTGGCTGGTGCTGTTGCCGGTCATTTTCTACGTGTTCTCCACGCAGGGGAGTTCGGTCGCCACCATTATTTTCGCTGTCTGGAGCATTATCGTCTCGTTTGCCGACATGGCGCTCAAGCCGATGCTCCTTGGTCGCGGCGTCGAAGCCCCCATGCCCGTGATCCTGCTGGGCGCCATCGGCGGCCTGATCCATTCCGGAATCGTCGGGCTGTTCATCGGCGCCGTGGTGCTGGCGATCGGCTACAAGCTGGTGGTGGCATGGTTCGATGCCGGCCGGATTCCGCCGGAAACCGCAGACCGGGAATAAGGCCATGTTAGCGCCTTTACTACTGGGCAGCCTGATCCTGGTCATCAACATGGTCGTGCAGGTCTATGCCGTGGTCACCGTGATCGGCATGTACATCCGCCGTATCGGGGATGGCGGCATCAGGCCGGGCATCGGCACCAACTTCCGGGTCGTCAGCGTCATTTTCGGCGTCCTGTTCCTGGGCCACCTGCTGCAATTCGCGGCCTGGGCCCTGCTGTTCGTCTTTATCGGTGAGTTCCAGGATTTCGAGACGGCGTTCTACCATTCTTCGGTGAACTTCACTTCGCTGGGCTACGGCGACATCGTCATGAGTGAACGCTGGCGCCTGCTGGGTGGGCTCGAGGCGGCCAACGGGGTGCTGATGTTTGGCCTTTCGGCCGGTGCGGTGCTGTCGGTGATGAACCATCTTTTTGTCCAGCGGACCAATCTCGCCGACATCCTTAACAAGGATCACGAATGACCATCCGTCAGTCGCTGGCGCGGATCGGGGCCACAATTTCCGCCCTGATGCTGAGCGCCTGTACCCTGGTCGGGCCGAATTTCGAGACACCGCAGGCGCCCACCCTGCCCGACTGGTCGGTTGACCTCGATAACGGGCTGGACAGTGGCGACGCCGACCTGGCGCGCTGGTGGGAGGTCTTTGAAGACCCATTGTTGAACGAACTGGTCGACGACGCACTGGCGGCCAACAATACCCTTGAGATTGCGGCCCTCTCTGTCCTTGAAGCCCGGGCCCAGCTGGGTATTGCCACGGGCTCCCAGTGGCCGCAGACGCAGGTCGCCGCCGGCCAGAGCACCCTGCTCTCGCCGCCGGAGAATACCGGTGTGACCTCGGCTTACTGGCAACACACGCTGGGCGCGACGGTCAACTGGGAGATTGATTTCTGGGGCCGTTACCAGCGCGCAATCGAGACCGCGAATGCGGCCTACCTGGGTTCGATCGCCAGCTACCAGCAGGCCCGGGTGCTGCTGACGGCGGCCGTGGTTGGCGCTTACGCCGCCGTGCGCACGATCGAAGAGCAGCGCAATATCGCGCAGGAAAACCTGGCGCTGCAGCAACGCAGCTACGATATCGCCAAGGTGCTCTACGATCAGGGTCAGGATTCCGAGCTGGATATGCAACAGGCGCAAACCCTGCTGCTCGCCACCCAGTCCGCCATTCCGGCCATCGACGCCGACCTGCGCAAGGCGCGCAACGCGTTGTCTTTGCTGCTTGGTGAACTGCCGGGCTCCGTCACCGAGCGGCTGGCCGCCGGCAAGGGTATTCCCGTGCTCCCCCAGTCGGTTTCCGTGGGTTTTCCGGCCGACATGCTGCGGCGGCGCCCGGATATGCGCCAGGCGGAACTGACGGCGATGGCGCTGAATGCGCAGGTCGGGCTGGCCGAAGCTGACCTGTACCCCAGCTTCAGCCTGGCCGGCTCCATCGGCCTGGCATCGGGCGCGCCGGGCAATGACTCCTTCGGCGACCTGTTCGATGGCGATGCCTTCAGCTGGTCGATCGGACCGTCCTTCGTCTGGCCCTTCCTGAATTATGGGCGCATCCGCAACAACATCCGTGTCCAGGACGCGAGGTTGCAGCAAGCGCTGGTTAACTATGCCGAGACCGCTTTGTCGGCAGCGCGCGAAACCGAGGACGCACTGGCCGACTGGGATGGCAATCTCGAGCAGGCCGCGATCCTGGTCCAGTCAGTGGCATCGGCTCGCCGGTCCAATGAATTGGCTACGCTGCGCTATGCCGAGGGCTATTCGGACTACCAGCGCGTGCTCGACGCCCAGCAGGCGCTTTTTTCGCAGCAGCAACGCCTGGTCGCGGCCCAGGGCGCCAGCGTCGGCTCACTGATCGCACTCTACAAGGCACTTGGTGGCGGCTGGGAAGCGCTGCCGGGTGACCCGGAACTCGATGAAGACACGCGCCGCCAGATGACTGAGCGCACGAACTGGGGGGACCTGGTTGAAGCCCCCGACGACGCGGCAACGCAGGAATGAACCGATGAACGATGAAGTGAAAGAGCCCGCCGAACAGCCACAAGCCGCAGCGGCGAAACCGAAGAAGGCCCGTGACCCGGTCAGGCGGGCGACGCTGGTCGTGCTGGTCGTGATCGCCCTGCTGCTGGCCTGGTACCTGCGCGCCGACCGGGTCACCCCCTACACTTCCCAGGCACGCGTTAATGCCCTGGTTGTGCCAGTCGCTTCTGACGTTGCCGGGCGCGTGACCCGGGTCTTCGTGGGCAACAACCAGTGGGTCAATGCGGGCGACCCGCTGTTCGAGGTCGATGTTGAGAATTATCGCCTGGCCGTGGAGACCGCGGAAGCGAATTACCAGGCCGCCAGGCAAGCCGTTGGCGCTGCTGAAGCCGCCGTCGAGGCGGCCAATGCCGGTGTCGCCGCCGCGGTGGCCAACCTGGACAAGGCGCAGAAGGACTACGACCGGACCAAGGCGATCCATGACCAGGACTCAGGGGCGATTTCCATGCGCCGCGTGGAACTGGAAGAGGCCTCCCTGGCCATCGCCCGCAGCCAGCTGGATGCCGCCAAGGCGCAGCGTGAACAGGCCATCCAGAACCTGGGTGATGACGGCGAACGCAATGTTCGGATCCTTCAGGCCAAGGCAGCGCTGGACCAGGCACAGCTAAACCTGTCACGCGCCACCACGAAGGCACCATCGGACGGCGTGGTCACCGATGTGCGCCTTGATGTCGGTAATTTCGCCGGAGCTGGTGCACCCCAGATGACCTTCGTGTCCACGGAGAACGTCTGGCTGGAAGCCGAGTTCACTGAGAACAACCTGGGGCATCTGGACCCCGGCGACCCGGTGGCCATCGTTTTTGATGCGATTCCCGGGCGCGTGATCAGCGGTAAGGTGCGCGAAGTGGGTTACGGTGTGGCAGTCAACAAGGCACCGCTCGGCCAACTACCGACCATTCGCAATGACCCCAACTGGCTGCGCCAGGCGCAGCGATACCCGGTTCTGGTCGATTTTGAGCGCCCCGCCGACCTGAATCCGACACCGCTCAAGGTCGGCTCCCAGGCTTCCCTGGTGGTTTACACGGACCAGCACCCGATCACCAATGGGCTAGGCGCGTTCGTGATTCGAATGGTGTCCTGGCTGACTTATGCCTATTGAAACAGCCCAGGTTGCTGCCACGGCCGGTGCCATGCATCCGGTCGCGGTCCGACGCATTTACCGCCTCGCGGCGGGCTCCGCCCTGTCACTCGTGGTCAGCCAGGTCATGGGAATTTCATTGCCGTTTGTCGCCCCGGTACTGACGTTTCTCCTGCTTGGGTTGCCGGTGCCGGCGCCTGGTCTGAAAAAAGGGCTGGGCTTCGTGATCGCGCTGATTGTGCCGATGCTGGGCGCAACCTTTATGCTGCCTTTCCTGGAGCACGCACGATGGGCGGGTATCGGGCTTGTCACCCTGGCCCTGTTTTACACGTTTTATTTCACCGCCCGTGGCGGACCGGCGGTGCTGGGCACCTTCATGACCATTGGTATTACGGTCGTCGTGACCATCGGCTCCGTGAACACGGTCATTCTCATGAACCTGATCCAGGCCTTTGCCGCCAATGCGCTGGTCGGCGTGGGTTTCGTGTGGGTGGCTCACTGGCTGTTGCCGGATTTGCCGGGCACCCCGGTACTGCCTAAGCCGCCAAAGGCGGCCCCGGATTACAGGAAGGCCGGCAGGAGCGCGATAAGGTCCTTGCTGGTGGTCCTGCCGTTGGTGCTCCTGTTTCTGTTCAGTAGCGCCAGCGCCGCCTATACACCCGTCATGATCAAGGTTGCGAGTATGGGCCAGCAGGCGACGGTTGAAAGCAGCCGTTCCATTGGCCTGTCGTTGCTGGAATCGACCTGGTGGGGTGGCGTGGCTGCGATGTTGGCCTGGTGCCTGCTGACCGCATGGCCATCCATCATCATGTTCACGTTACTGACGTTGCTGGCAGGCCTGGTGTTCGGACGGTTCGTGTTCAGCGGTATTGCCGTTAACCCGGATTTTTCCAAGTGGACGTATGCTTTCGTGACCATGCTGGTGCTGATCGGTCCGGCGGTCACCGACAGCCCGCTGAGCGACGGCGTCAGTTTCGGCATGCGGCTGTGGCTGTTCATGGTCATCGCGGTCTACGGCACGGTCGCGGTGCGCGTTTTCGATGCCTTTTTCAAACCGGAGAGTAACGATGACTGAAGCCGGCAAGCCGACGGCGCGCGAGCGCCTGGTAGAAGAGTTAAAGAAATATGCCGTGATCAGCCTCTACCTGTGGGTCTGTTTCGCGGTGATCCTGCTGAACAGGGCGGCAATCCTTGCGGAAGATCATGGCACCCAGGCGCTGCATTACGGCATCGCACTGGTGAAGGCGCTGGTGCTGGGCAAGTTCATCCTGATCGGCGACATGGTCAACATCGGCCACCGCGCGAATCATCACCCCCTGCTCCACCGGATCATCTGGAAGAGTGTTGCCTTCCTGGTGCTGCTGTTCGTGTTCAAGGTCCTCGAGGAGATTATCGTCGGCTGGTTTCACCATGAATCGGCGGCCGATTCCGTGGCCGAACTGTTCAGCGAGGCACCGCTCGACATCATCGCGCCCATGCTGTTGATGTGGCTGATCCTGGTGCCGATGGTCACCGCGGTCGAGATATACCGCGCCGTGGGCGCTGACCGCTTCAGGGCCTTCATGATGACGGCCGGGCAACCTGCAGCAAAGGAAGGGGACTGACCCTTCCCAAATTGATGGAAGAACGTAGATGAAGATAACGCTCAAGATGTGTATGGCACCTGTGCTGGTGTTGGCCGGCAGCCTGTTGGTATCGATTAGTGGCTTTGCCGATGATGTTTCCGGCGCCCGTCACCTGCTGTGTGCCACATCGGATGTTCATGTCTGCAGGCCAGGCGAAGGCTGCGACTGGCAGAGCCCCGAGGCCGTAAACGTGCCCCGTTTCATTCGCGTCGATACGCGCTCAGGCGAAATGAGCACGACGGCGGCGAGCCATGAACAGCGGGTTTCCACGGCCACGTCGGTGACGCAACAGGACGGTGAGATCATCCTGCAGGGTGTCGAGAACCGGCGGTCATTCAGTCTTGTCGTTGATGCCACCACGGGAACTGCCACGTTTGCGGCGGCGACCCGGGCACAGAGTGTCACGGTATTTGGCGCCTGCACTACGGATGAATAAGGAGGGCTGAACATGAAACAACGTTACCAATACCTCGTGGGCCTGGCCCTGTTGGCATCCCTGTCGCTGTTGGCGGCCCCGGCGGCCTGGGCACAGGGCGGACAGCAATCACTGGCCGGCACCCTGGGGATCTACGTTTTCCCGTCCAAGGGGCAGGACTCGACCCAGCAGTCAGAAGACGAAGCGGCCTGCTACAAGTGGGCCGTGTCGAACTCCGGTGTTGACCCTTTCGATGCGCAGAAACAGCAGGAAGCCAATGCCGAGCAGGCCGCCGCGGCGCAACAGCAGGCTGCGCAGGCGGGCTCGGGCTCGACCGCACGCAGCGCCGTGGGTGGCGCCGCCGTAGGCGCCCTGATCGGTGAGATCGCCGACGATGACGCCGGTAAGGGCGCAGCCTGGGGCGCCGGCCTGGGCGCCATACGCGGCCACCGTCGTGGCAACCGCGAGCGCGCCGAGTCTCAGATGGCCGCCGCTGAACAAAGTGGCCAGGCCGAAGCGCATACTGCGGCCCAGATCGACGGCTTCAAGAAGGCCTTCAGCGCCTGCATGGAAGGCAAGGACTACATTGCGAAGTTCTGAACGGCAGTGCGAAAAAGCGCACAACAAAAAAGGCCCGGCGAAGACCGGGCCTTTTTCTATCCGGGGGAACCCCGGAAATATTTGGAGCGGGTGATCGGGCTTGAACCGACGACCTTCTCGTTGGCAACGAGATGCTCTACCAGCTGAGCTACACCCGCCTGAGGGATGCGTATTCTAGAGAATTACCCTGCCGTGTCAATAGCTGGATGACGATTTTTTTAATCCGTGTCGCAGATCGACGCGAAAGCCCATATTGACGCCGCCTGTGGCACAATACCGCCTCTTTTTCGCAACCACTGGTTAACATGGCTAAAGAAGACGTCATTGAAATGGAAGGCCGGGTACTGGAAACCCTGCCCAACACGATGTTCCGGGTCGAGCTCGACAACGGCCACATCGTGACCGCCCATATTTCCGGGCGCATGCGCAAGAACTACATCCGCATCCTCACCGGCGACAAGGTCAAGGTCGAACTGACCCCTTACGACCTGTCCAAGGGACGCATCACCTACCGCATGAAGTAAGACCGCGGAGCGCGCCCGCTCCGCCCTATTCCGCAGATTCCTCGCTCGACGCCGGCAACGCTTTCGGCGACTTGTCGTGCGCGCGTGTGGTGACCACGAGTTCATCGCCGCTGTCATTGAGTTCGACCTGCACCTCGCCGCCGTCGGCGAGCTTGCCAAACAGCAGGTCGTCGGCCAGCGGACGCTTGATATGCGTCTGGATCACCCGCTTCATGGGTCGCGCACCCATCTTGGGATCGAAGCCCTGGCGGGCGAGCCATTCCCTGGCCGACGGCGAGACACCCAGGCCCACATCCTTCTGCGCCAGTTGTGCTTCGAGTTCAAGCAGGAACTTGTCGACGATCAGCAGGATCACCGGGAACTCCAGCGGTGCGAACTGGATGATCGCGTCCAGGCGGTTGCGGAACTCCGGCGAGAAGGCCTTGCGCAGCACCTCCATCGCATCGGTGGCGTGGTCCTGCTCGGCAAAACCGATGGTCCTGCGCGCGCTCTCACGGGCGCCGGCATTGGTGGTCATCACCAGGATCACGTTGCGGAAATCCGCCTCGCGGCCGTTGGCGTCGGTGAGTTTGCCGTGGTCCATGATCTGCAGCAGGATGTTGAGCAGGTCCGGGTGGGCCTTTTCAATTTCATCCAGCAGCAGCACGGCGTGGGGCGTGCGTGTCACGGCCTCGGTGAGCAGCCCGCCCTGGTCGAAACCGACGTAGCCCGGCGGCGCGCCCACCAGGCGCGAAACCGAGTGCGCCTCCATGTACTCGGACATGTCGAAACGCACCAGCTCAATGCCCAGCGTCAGCGCCAGCTGGCGGCTGACTTCGGTCTTGCCCACGCCGGTGGGGCCGGCGAACAGGAAGCTGCCGATGGGCTTGTCTTCCTCGCCCAGGCCGCTGCGGGCCATGCGAATGGAGGCCGTCAGCGCGCCGATGGCGTCGTCCTGGCCAAACACCACCAGCTTCAGGTCGCGATCCAGGTTCTTCAGCGCGTCGCGGTCGGAGCGTGAGACCTGCCGGGGCGGAATGCGCGCCATGCGGGCGATGATGTCCTCGATGTCGTGCTCGTCCAGCGTGGCCTTGCGCTCGTCCTCGGCCAGCAGGCGCTGGCGCGCGCCGGCCTCGTCGATCACGTCGATGGCCTTGTCCGGCAGGTGGCGGTCATTGATATGCCGCGCCGCCAGTTCGGCCGCGGCCACCAGCGCCTCGTCGGTGTACCTGACCCCGTGGTGGTCTTCGAAGCGGCTCTTCAGGCCACGGAGGATTTCCACGGTTTCCGGCACGCTGGGCTCGGTGATGTCGATTTTCTGGAATCGCCGCGCCAGCGCCCGGTCCTTTTCGAACACGCCGCGGAATTCCTGGAACGTGGTCGAGCCGATGCAGCGCAGCTGGCCGGACGCGAGCACGGGCTTGACCAGGTTGGAGGCGTCCATGACGCCGCCCGAGGCGGCACCGGCGCCAATGATCGTGTGGATCTCGTCAATGAACAGGACCGCGCCTTCGTCCTTTTTCAGCTCGGCCAGCACGGCCTTCAGGCGCTTTTCGAAATCGCCGCGGTACTTGGTGCCGGCCAGCAGCGCGCCCAGGTCCAGCGCGTAGATGGTGGCGTCGGAAAGCACCTCCGGCACCTCGCCCTCGACGATACGCAGGGCCAGGCCCTCGGCCATCGCGGTCTTGCCCACGCCGGCCTCGCCGACAAACAGCGGGTTGTTCTTGCGCCGGCGGCAGAGTACCTGGATGGTCCGCTCGATCTCGGCGTCGCGACCGATCAGCGGGTCGATATGCCCTGCCCTGGCGCGTTCATTGAGGTCTTCTGCGTACAGTTCCAGCGGGTTTTTTCCGGCCTCGGCCGCCGGCTCCGCGCCTTCGGGCGCCTGGGTGGCGTCTTCTTCAGGCTGGCCATCCTCGATCTTGCTGATGCCGTGGGAAATGAAATTGACCACGTCGAGCCGGCTGATGTCGTTCTTGTTCAGCAAGTAGGCCGCGTAGGAATCCTTCTCGCTGAACAGCGCCACCAGCACGTTGGTGCCGGTCACTTCCTGCTTGCCGGACGACTGCACGTGGTACAGCGCCCGCTGCAGCACGCGCTGGAAGCCGATGGTGGGTTGCGTGTCGCGGTTCTCGTCGCCCGGCAGTTCCGGCACGGTTTCCTCGATGACCTGGCGAATCTCGCGCCGCAACGCGTCGATATCGGCATCACAGGCCCGCAGCACGCTGATTGCCGCGCCGTTGTCCAGCAGCGCCAGTAACAGGTGCTCGACGGTGAGGAATTCGTGCCGGCGGTTGCGGGCTTCCTGGTAGGCCTCGCTGATGGTGACTTCCAGTTCCTTGCTGAACATCAGGCTTTCTCCATCGTGCACTTCAGCGGGTGTTCATTCTGCCGCGAATACTCGTTGACCTGCGCCACCTTGGTCTCGGCGATCTCGCGCGTGAAGACCCCGCAAACGCCCTTGCCGCGTGTATGCACGTGCAACATGACCTGCGTGGCGCGATCGTGGCCCATGCGGAAAAAAACCTGCAGCACCTCGACCACGAAGTCCATCGGCGTGAAGTCGTCATTCAACAGCACCACCTTGAACAGTGGTGGCTTACTGACCTCGGGCCGCGCTTCTTCCAGCGCGACGCCGCGATCCTGGCGATGTTCCATTTCTTTACCCATGACCTGATTCTACTCCTCCATGGCCGGGCCTCAAAGCCACCTCGTCCCCGCATCGCCGGATTGATAATTAACGCGATCAACCCCACTTGGAAGGGCAATGAATGTCCGTGGATTCAGTGGCAAATGAGCAAGCGTCGCATCATGGTGGCCATGTCGGGCGGGGTGGATTCCTCGGTCTCGGCGTGGCGCCTTAAGCAGGACGGTGAAGACATCGCCGGCATGTTCATGAAGAACTGGGAGGAAGACGACCGCGATGGCGTCTGCCCGGCGGAGCAGGATGCCGACGACGCGCGCGCCGTGGCCCAGGCCCTGGGCATCGAACTGCACACCCGCAATTTTGCTCTGGAGTACTGGGACCAGGTCTTCGAGACCTTCCTGGCCGAGTACCGCGCCGGCCGCACGCCCAACCCGGACATCCTCTGCAACCGCGAGATCAAGTTCCGGACCTTCCTGGACCACGCCCGTGACCTGGGCACGGATGCCATCGCCACCGGCCACTATTGCCGCACCGAGGCGCGCGACGGCGTGCATCGGCTGCTGCGCGGCCGTGATTCCAACAAGGACCAGAGCTATTTCCTCTACGCCGTGGGCCACGAGCAACTCGCGCATACCCTGTTCCCCGTAGGCGACATGGACAAGGGCGACGTCCGCCAGGCGGCGCTGGACGCCGGCCTGCCGGTGCATGACAAGAAGGACAGCACCGGCATCTGCTTTATCGGTGAGCGCGACTTTAACGGCTTCCTGGCAAAGTATGTCGACACCGAGCCGGGCGAAATCCGGACCGATGACGGCCGGGTGATCGGCGAACACAACGGCCTGGCGTTCCACACACTGGGCCAGCGCCAGGGCCTGGGCATCGGCGGCGTCCGCGGCCGCCCCGACGCGCCGTGGTACGTGCTGCACAAGGACCTGGACAACAACATTCTCTATGTCGGCCAGGGCCATGACCACGAGTGGCTGCGCTCAACCGAACTGTCGGCTTCACAACTGGCCTGGGTGACCGGCGCGGCACCCCAACAAGGCGCAAGGCTGACAGCCAAGGTGCGCTACCGGCAGGCCGACCAGGCCTGCATCGTCGAGTCGGTTGAAGGCGACCGTATGGCGCTGGTCTTCGACCAGCCACAAAGAGCGGTGACACCGGGCCAATCCGTCGTACTCTATGACCATGATGAATGCCTGGGAGGCGGAATCATCGACACCATGAACGCGTACACACCATGAACACTGAACAGGTGCTTGCCCTGGCCGGCGTATTCCAGGCCACCGAACTGGTTCGCCAGGCCGCTCACCACGGCACCTGGTCAGGCTATGCCGCGACCACCTGCCTGGACAGCCTGTTCCGGCTCGAGGCCGACACGGCCGAGGATGTCTTCGGCGGCAAGTCGCAGCTGCGGCTGGGCCTGGAAACGCTGGCGGCCGTTCTCGAGGGCGAACAGCGCCACGCCGAGTCGCTGCAGTACACCGTCGGCCTGATGCAGTTGCAGCGCCGCTTCATGCGCGACGGCGCCATGCAGGCGCTGGTCGGCGAGAAACTGGCGGACGCGGCAGCCCTGGGCGAGGCGCTGTCACAGCATGAGCGCCAGGACCTGCAGGCCGACGCCATCGCCGCGCTGTACTCTGAAACACTGTCGACACTGACGCCGCGTATCGTGGTGCATGGCCGGCCGCAATACCTGCAGAATCCGCGCACCGTCAGCTGGGTTCGCAGCCTGCTGTTTGCCGGCCTGCGCTCGGCGGTGCTGTGGCGCCAGGTGGGCGGTGGGCGCTTCAGCCTGCTGTTTGGACGCAAAAAAGCGCTCGAACAGGCCCATCGCCTGCTGGCCGGTTGAGCCCTCATGGGCGATAATAACCGGCTAACCCACGCACCTGAATGAAATCGAACTGACTGGAGACCCGCATGGCCGACTCGTTTTCCTGCCACCGCACACTGGATGTCAACGGCAAATCGCATGGCTACTACAGCCTGCCCGCGCTGTCCGACCGCTTTGACATCTCGAAGCTGCCCTACTCGCTGAAAATTCTCCTTGAGAATCTGCTGCGTCATGAAAACGGCGTGGACGTCACCGCCAGTGACATCGAGGCGCTGGCCCAGTGGGAACCGAAGGCCGAGCCGTCGACCGAGATCGCCTTCACCCCGGCCCGCGTGGTGCTGCAGGACTTCACCGGCGTGCCGGCCATCGTCGACCTGGCCGCCATGCGCGACGCCATGACTAACCTGGGCGGCGACGCCAGCCTGATCAACCCACTGTCCCCGGCCGAACTGGTCATCGACCACTCGGTGCAGGTGGACCGTTTCGGCACCATGGACGCGCTCGACCTGAACAACCAGATCGAGTTCAAGCGCAACCAGGAACGCTACGCCTTCCTGCGCTGGGGCCAGAACGCGTTCAGCAACTTCAAGGTGGTGCCGCCCAACACCGGCATCGTCCACCAGGTCAACCTCGAGCACCTGGCCCGCGTCATTTTCGGTGACGAGAAAGACGGCGAGCTGATGGCCTGGCCGGATACCGTGGTGGGTACCGACTCGCACACCACGATGATCAATGGCATCGGCGTGCTGGGCTGGGGCGTGGGTGGCATCGAAGCCGAGGCCGCCATGCTGGGCCAGGCGATCACCATGCTGATTCCGCAGGTCGTGGGCTTCCGCCTGACCGGCAAGCTGCCGGAAGGCGCCACCGCCACCGACCTGGTACTCACCGTGACCGAGATGCTGCGCGAGCTGGGCGTGGTCGGCAAGTTCGTTGAGTTCTTCGGGGACGGCCTGGCCAACATGCCGCTGGCCGATCGCGCGACCATCGCCAACATGGCACCGGAGTACGGCGCCACCTGTGGCATCTTCCCGATCGACGGCGAAGCCATCCGCTACCTGAAGCTGTCCGGTCGCTCCGACGAGCAGGCCGCGCTGGTCGAGGCCTACGCGAAGGCGCAGGGCCTGTGGCGTGAAGACGGCGGCGTTGAAGCCGAGTACAGCGCAGTGCTGGAGCTGGACATGGGCACCGTGCTTCCCAGCCTGGCCGGCCCCAAGCGCCCGCAGGACCGCGTCCTGCTCAGCGACATGCAGTCCAACTACCGCGAGCACTGCTGCGACCTGTCATCGGGTCGCCAGACGAAGCAGGAAGACCGCTTCGAGAACGAAGGTGGCGATACCGCCATTCACGACGAAATCGTCCCGCCGCCACCGGTGGCCAACGTCGAGTACGACGGCCAGACTTTTGACCTGACCGACGGCGCCGTGGTCATCGCCGCCATCACTTCCTGCACCAACACGTCGAACCCGGCCGTCATGCTGGGCGCCGGCCTGCTGGCCCGCAACGCGTTTTCCAAGGGCATGCACGTCAAGCCGTGGGTGAAGACCTCGCTGGCGCCGGGCTCGCGCGTGGTGACCGACTACCTGGTCAAGGCCGGCCTGCTGGACGACCTGGAAGCCCTGGGCTTCAACGTCGTCGGCTACGGCTGCACCACCTGCATCGGCAACTCCGGCCCGCTGCCGGAAGCCATTGGCAACGCGGTTCGTGAGAACCAGCTGGTGGTGGGCTCGGTGCTGTCCGGCAACCGCAACTTCGAAGGCCGCGTGCACGCGGATGTGAAGATGAACTACCTGGCCTCACCGCCGCTGGTGGTGGCCTACGCCCTGGCCGGCAGCCTGGACGTCGACCTGACCAGCGAGCCGCTGGGCAAGGACCGCGACGGCAACGACGTGTTCCTGAAGGACATCTGGCCGTCCAGCCAGGAGATTCACGACCTAGTGGCCGATACCGTCAGCGCCGACATGTTCCGCAAGGGCTACGCCAGCGTGTTCGAAGGCGATGACCGCTGGAAAAACATTGACGCCCCAACTGGCGACATGTTCGCCTGGCAGGGTGATTCGACCTACATCCAGAACCCGCCCTACTTCACCGGCATGACGATGGACCCGCCGGGCGTCGCCGACATCACCGGCGCGCGCTGCCTGGCCAAGCTGGGTGACTCGATCACCACGGACCACATCTCTCCTGCCGGCGCCATTGGCGAAAATACGCCGGCTGGTGAGTACCTGAAGTCCCACGGCATCGCCAAGCCGGACTTCAACTCCTACGGTTCACGTCGTGGCAACCACGAAGTCATGATGCGCGGCACCTTTGCCAATGTGCGCCTGCGCAACCAGCTGGCCCCGGGCACCGAGGGTGGCTGGACGCAGTACCAGCCGAGCGGCGAGCAGATGTTCATCTACGACGCGGCCATGAAGTACCAGGCCGAGGGCACGCCGCTGGTGGTGCTGGCCGGCAAGGAATACGGCACCGGCTCATCACGCGACTGGGCCGCCAAGGGCACCCAGCTGCTGGGTGTGAAGGCCGTGATCACCGCCAGCTTTGAGCGCATCCACCGCTCCAACCTGATCGGTATGGGCGTGCTGCCGCTGAACTTCATAGACGGCGAAAACGCCGACACCCTGGGCCTTGAAGGCACCGAGACCTTCTCGATCACTGGCCTGGGTGACGGTACCGCCGAGACCGTGACCGTCACCGCGGTGGCGGAAGACGGCAAAGAAACCGTGTTCACCGCGCGGGTGCGCCTGGATACGCCGAAGGAAGTCGAGTACTACCGTCACGGCGGCATCCTGCACTACGTGCTGCGCCAGCTGGCCGGTGAGAACGAACCGTCACGCGCAGCCGCCTGATTACGCGGCCTGCCTGACGGCATGAAACAAGGGCGCCCCGGTGGCGCCCTTTTTCTTGGGCGGTCGATTCAGTCGTCCAGCAGTTCGCTGACGGTGACGAACTCAAAACCCCGTTCGCGCAGCCCGGCGACGATACCCGGCACGGCCTGCAGCGAAGTCGCCCGGCTGTCGAACATCACGTGCATCAGGATGATCGAACCCGGCCGCGACTGCTCCAGTACCCGCTCGACGATATCGTCCGCGGGTGGCTCGGCCCCCGACCCGGATTCGGGCTCCACGTCCCAGGTGATGGTGCGCGTGCCACGCTGGTGCAGCACCCACGGCAGCACCAGGAGCTTCTTGCCATAGGGCGGCCGGAACAGGATCTCATCGGTGTAGCCAGCCTCGCGGATCAGCCGGTCGGTGGTATCGAGCTCTTCACGAACCTGCGCGGCAGGCATGAACACCATGCGTGAATGCGTGCGTGAATGGTTACCTACCTGGTGCCCGGCCCTGACGATCTGCGCGGCCAGTTCCGGGTGACGGGCCATGGCATCACCCACCAGGAAGAACGTGGCCCGGACCCCCAGCGCGTCCAGCTGGTCGAGAATGGCCTGGGTGTGCCCCGGCGTGGGACCATCGTCGAAGGTCAGCGCGACCCGGGGCTGCGCGGTGTCGACGCGGTCGGTCAGGCCGCCATAGAGTTGGTACGAGGCATTGCGGCTCAGTTGCCAGGTGCCCCAGGCCGCGAGCAGCAGGCCGGCCGTGACCATCGATAGAATTCTGAAGATGCGTTTCATGGCCTGATCATGGCCAGGTCATGCGGCCACGGTGTGGCCAAATCATGCCATTTCCGGGGCAGCTTCCGCGATGGCCTCCAGGAAGGCATCGCCGTAGCGCTCCAGCTTCACCTCGCCCACGCCGTTGACAGCCAGGAACTCGCTCTCGTTGCGTGGCCGGGCCTGGCTCATGTCGACCAGGGCGGCATCACCGAAAATGACGTACGGCGGCACACCGGCCTCGTCCGCCAGGCGTTTGCGCAGGGCCCTGAGCGTATCGAACAGCGCCAGGTCGTCATCGGCCAGTTCCACGGCGGCACGGGAGCGCTTGCGGGCCGGTTTCGCCTTCAGCCGGGGCTCCGCCAGCTCCAGGTCCTGGTCACCCTTCAGCACCGGGCCGGCCTCCGGTGTCAGGCGCAGGACCGAGTACGCGGCGATGTCCTGGCGGACATAACCCTGGTGAATCAACTGGCGCAGGAAGGACATCCACTCGGCGCTGGAGTACTCGGTGCCAATCCCATAGGTCGACAGCCGGTCATGGCCGTGGCGGCGCACCTGCTCGTTGTCGGCACCGCGCAGCACGTCGACCACGTGCTTCATACCAAACGACTGTCGTACCCGGTAGATGCAGGACAGCAGCTTGCGCGCGGCCAGCGTGCCATCGAAACGGTTGGGCGGGTCCAGGCAGATATCACAATTGCCGCAGTCCTCGCGCAGGTCTTCACCCAGGTAACCCAGCAACACGCGACGACGGCAGGACAGGCTCTCGGCGAAACCCACCATGGCGTTGAGCTTGTGGCCCTCGACCCGGCGTTGTTCCTCGTTACCGCCCTGCTCGATCTGGTAGCGGGCCGTGCCGGCGTCCTGGGCGCCATACAGCAGCAGGGCCTCGGACGGCAGGCCGTCACGCCCGGCGCGGCCGGTTTCCTGGTAGTAACCCTCCAGATGCCGCGGCAGGTCGTAATGCACGACGAAACGGACATTGGGCTTGTCGATACCCATGCCAAAGGCGACCGTGGCGACAACGATGCCGGTCTCGTCGTTGATGAAACGCTCCTGCACGGCGCTGCGCACCGGCGCCGCCAGACCGGCGTGGTAGGCCTCGGCCGGATAGCCCTTCCAGCGCAGGTGCTCGGCAACTTCCTCGACGCGTTTGCGCGACAGGCAGTAGACAATACCGGACTGCCCTTCCCGACTGGCCAGGAAACGTGCGAGCTGCTGCTTTGGCTGGTGCTTCTCGAGCACGGTGTAACGGATGTTGGGTCGGTCGAAGCTGGTCACGAACATCTCGGCCTGCTGCAGGCCGAGCACATTGACGATATCGGCCCGGGTCTGCGGGTCGGCGGTCGCGGTGAGTGCGATGCGCGGCACCCCGGGGAAGCGGGCCTGAAGTTCGCCCAGCGCCGCGTACTCCGGGCGGAAATCATGCCCCCACTGTGACACGCAGTGAGCCTCGTCAATGGCGATCAGCGCGATCTCCAGGTCGCCCAGCAGGTCGGCAAAACCCGGCGCCATCAGGCGTTCGGGTGCGACATACAACAGGTCCAGCGTGCCGGCGCGCAGGGCCGACATCACCGCCCTGGCCTCGTCCGGGGCCAGCGACGAGTTGTACATGGCTGCGCGCACGCCGTTGGCCAGCAAGGCGTCGACCTGGTCCTTCATCAGCGAGATTAGCGGCGAGACCACGATCGCGGTGCCGTCGCGAAGCAGCGCGGGCAGCTGGTAGCACAGCGATTTGCCACCGCCGGTGGGCATCAGCACGAAGGCGTCACCGCTCTCGCTGACGCGCCGGATAATGGCTTCCTGGTGGGGTCGGAATTCCTGCAGCCCGAAGACGTTGTGCAGCGTGTCCAGCATCTTGCTCATCGCACCGGAGTATACGGGAACGGCGTAACCCACGGTGGCCCGAAACGCCACTCGCGGGGTCTTCCTACGGGCATCGACACGCTCTTCCTACCCGGCCGTCCGAACTTTTCGCGGTTGACCGCGTATTCTTGGTGCATCAACTCAATCACGGGGGACCCTGACGATGGCCAAGCTGTACTCCTTCGCATCATGGAACGTGGAGCACTTTTCCGGTGAGCCCGGGCGTGTCGCCCGCGTGGTGGACCTGCTCAAGGAAGTGAACCCCGACGTGTTTGCGCTGTACGAGGTCAAGAGCGGCTCGGTGTTCGGCGCACTGATGGACGGCATGCCGACGCACTCGTTCTCCATCACCGAGAACACCACCAACCCGCTGGCGACCGAAACCCTGGTGGGTGTTCGCCGCAGCATCCAGCACTTTGTCACCCAGCGTGAAGAGTTCAAGGCGAAGATGCCGAGCCTGCGCCCGGGTGCCCTGGCCACACTACGCAAGAATGGGGTCGACACCTGCTTCCTGTTCCTGCACGTGAAATCTTTCGATTACCCCCTGGCCTGGGGCCTTCGCGACGACATGTTCAAGCACGCGGCCAGCCTGAAACGCACGCTGGACAAGCTGTCGGGTGATGGCGAGAACGGCCGTCTGCTGGTGCTGGGCGACCTGAACACCATGGGCCTGAGCGCGGCCTACAACGACGTCAGCGATATCGATGGCGCGCAGGAACTGGCGTTCCTGGAAAAGCGCTTCCGCGCGGTAGACATGCGGCTGCTTTCAAAGACCCATCCGGACAGTTGGTGGAACGGCAGGGACAACTGGGCACCCAGTTCACTGGACCATGTTTTTGCCAGTGAAGAACTGTCCTTCAAGACCTTTGACGGCGCGGATATCCGGGTCCACGGCTGGCCGGAAAAGAACACCCTGACGCAGAAGCGAGCCTGGATCGACAACTTCTCGGACCATGCGCTGCTCTACGGCGAGATCCATACCTGATGGTGGCGAAGTTGATATCGGCGCTGGTGGCTCATGCACCCTGCCAGCGCGGTCCGGTGGCCCGTATTCGAGCCTGCACCGGGCAGTCCTCGCGGTGCGCGCCCGGCAGGTAGCCGGTACTCATCAGGAACTCACCGGTGATCTCGCCACCGGTGAACTTGAAAGTCTTGCGAAACAGCTTGACCCAGCCGGCCTTGTCCAGGGGGTGATGGGCATCCAGCCAGGCGCCAAAACCGCCGTGTGATTCGCGCAGGCCCTGAAGCACGCGGGCATTGTGAATGGCCGCGTCGACCTTCAGGCGGTTGCGGATGATGCCCGGGTCGGAGAGCAGGCGCTCGCGGTCACCGGCATCGAATGCGGCGACCGCGTCGATGTCGAAGCCGGCGTAGGCCTGCTTGAAGCCGTCCCGCTTGTTCAGGATGGTCAGCCATGACAGGCCGGCCTGGTTGATCTCCAGCACCAGGCGCTCGAACAAGGCGTTGTCATCGGTGATGGGAAAGCCGTACTCATCATCGTGATACGGCCCGTGGACCGGGTGATCGGGGGCGAAATCGCAATAGCTCGACATGCCTGTGCTCCGTAAATGGGGTTGCTACCTGGCTTTGCGCCAGGGGGTCACAATGGTTAAGCGCTCTGAGGCGCTGCGCCGTGCGCGATCACTGATGCCCGGGAGCATCTCAGCCTCGCCATTGACCAGGCGGGCCACCGGCAAGCCGCCTTCCAGCAGGATGCGGTTACCCATGGTGGCCGGTGTGCGCGGGCCGGGAACCAGGTATCCCCCCAGGTTGAGCGGGTCCGTGGCCGAGATGACGGCCAGTGCCGGTCGCTCCACGGGCACCGCGGCCTGGCGCAGCGCACCGATGGCCTCGGGCAAGGCGAACTGCTCGCCTGAAAAACCATCGACGAAATGGCCGCCACGCACCTCGCCGCGATCCTCCATCCGACGGAGGTAGCGCAGGATGTCGCGCCAGGGCGGCGCCATCGGTTCGCGGGCCAGGACGGCGCGGAACACAACGCCGTAACGCCGCAGCAGCGCGTCGCAGACCGTGGCCATGCGTTGCTGGCCCTGGTCCGCGGGACGGTCGGTATCTGCAGGCAGGTCCGGCAGCAGGCTCCAGCGCCCCACCGGCCCAACGGCGTGCGTGCCCCGGCGGCGGGATTGCTGGCGTCGCTTGGCGCTTTCCGGTCGTAACAGCCAGCGAAGCGGTGAGAACGCATCGGCATGAATCCGGCCCTGGTAGACCAGCGATTTCAGCCCGTCTTCCAGTTGCGGCGCCAACATGCCAGTGTCGCGCTCCAGGTCGTCCATGAACAGGGCGCCACCAGACGTGAGAGACTGGATTATTTTAGTGCCATATCCCGATGTATTTAAACCTGTTTTACCTTCTTCTCCTGCGGCCCTGGCATGGGGCTGGCGCCAGTGCGCAAGATGGCCACGGGGCACCAGCGCCACTGGTGACGAGGCCACCACCTGCTGCGCAGACGGCTGGCCCTGCAGCGGCCTGAACCAGGCCAGCGTGCCGGAAAGGAAGCGCTGGTCCAGTTCCGGCACCTCCACCGGCCCACACCGTGCACGGAGCAAGGCGCTTTCCCAGGCATCCACCGGCGCCGACCAGCCTTCCAGCAGCCCCAGCGCCTGGTCCAGGCCGACGGGCTCGGACAGCGCGTGCCAGGCCGCCAGGAAGTGCATAAAGGCCTCGGGCGATACGGGGCGCACCGACTGGCGACGGTGCTCGCGGCTGTAGCGGTGAATCCGCGCCAGCAGGCGACGCTCACACCACAGGTTCTGCCCCTCCATTCGAATGGCGAAGCCCTCGGCCCGCAGCACTTCGAGCGCGGACAGCAACCGCGGCTGTGGCAGGCCAAAATCCAGCGACAAGGATTCGGCAGCGACCGGGCCCAGGCCGGTCAGGCGGTCGCGCAGCAAGGCGACCAATGCTGCCTGTTCGTCTTCGGCGACCGGGCCGATGGGCTCGATCCCGGGAGTCCGCTCGCTTCCGCCATGCACGGCCAGGACCTCGCCCAGGCGCTCGGCCGCAACCCAGGCATCCCAGCCATCCGCCGTGGTGACGCGGCAGGCGCGATGATCATCCGCCAGGGCCTCGAACCAGGCGGCCCAACGGCTTGCATGGCCACCGGCACCATCACGGCTTTGCCCGTTGGTGTATTCATGCCGGGCCAGGAAACCCAGCTGCAGCAGGCCGTCATGCAGTTCGTCGGCATCGCGCGGACGGATCCAGGCCTCCTCGCGCACCTGGCGGGTGGCCTCGACACTGATGATGCGCAGCGTGTCGGCCCGCCCCAGGTCATCGGGCTCGGCGGAAATCGCGCGGGTCCGCCGATCCTCCGCCTCGCCATCATCGAGGAAGGCGTAGGGCCGTGCGTTGATGATCTCCCGAGCCAACGGTGAAGGGCCGGTCAAGTCGGCGCAATGGACCTCGATGTCACCGGCCTGCAGCCCTTCCAGCAGGCGCACCAGGCCATCGACATCCATCGTGTCACGCAGGCAGTCGTCAATGGCCTGGTGGACCAGGGGGTGGTCGGGTATCTCGCGCGCACCCGCCAGGTTTTCGGCGCAGGCAATCTGGTCCGGGAAGACCACGGACACCAGGTCTTCGGCCTGGTTACGCTGCCACTGCGCCGGCAGGCGGCGGCCATTGCGCATGCGCTGCACCGCCAGCGCGATGGTCGCGTCCCAGCGCCAGCGTGCGTCGAACATCGGCGCGTCCAGCAGCGCCTGTGTCAACACGCTCTCGGCGGTGGCGGGTTTCAGGTAGCCGGCGACATCGGCAAGCTCGAAACTGTGGGTCTCCCCCAAAGACAGGATCAGCGCGTCCTCCAGCGCCGAAGCCTGCAGCTCGAAATTGAACTGGCGGCAGAAGCGTTTCCTGAGCGCCAGGCCCCAGGCACGCATCAGCCGGGAACCCAGCGGCGCGTGCACGACCAGGTGCATGTCGCCCGTGTCATCGAAAAAGCGCTCCAGCACGATCCGGCCATCCGTGGGCAAGGTACCCATGGCCTGCCAGGCCGCCTGCAGGTATTCCAGTAACTGGTCGACGGCTACGGCGGGCAGGCCGTCGTCCGCGAGTTGATTGCGCGCGGCCTGGGTATCGCCCGTTTCGAAGGCCTGCTGCAAAAAGCCACGAAGTGACGACACCGCCTCGCTCAGCTCATCACTGCGCCCGGGCCGGTCACCCACCCAGAACGGCAGCGTGGGCGGCAGGCCGGCGGCGTCCTCCACCAGCACCCTGCCCTGTTCCACCTTGAGGATGCGGAAACTGCTGTTGCCCAGCTGGAAAATGTCCCCGGGCAGGCTCTCGAAGGAAAAGTCCTCGCCCAGCGTACCGATACGCACGCCGCGCGGCACCAGGATGACGTCGTAGTCGAACTGGTCGGGTATCGCGCCGCCATTCTGCAGCGCCGTCAGGCGTGCCGCGGGCCGCGCCCGCAGGCGGCCATTGACGGCATCGTGGAACAGCCACGCCGAGCGCCGACCGCGCCGGGTGGCGTAACCCTCGGACAGCATGCGTACCACACCGTCGAACTGCTCACGGGCAAGCTCACGGTAAGGCCAGGAACGCCGAACCGCATGGAACAGTTCGTCGCAGCGCCACTCGCGCGCGCTGACCTCGGCCACCAGCTGTTGCGCCAGGACATCCAGCGGCGCCTCCGGCATCCGAATGGCGTCCAGCTGCCCCTGCGACACCGCGCGCAACAGCGCGGCGCATTCCACCAGGTCATCGCGCGACAGCGGGAACAGGCGCCCGCGCGGCAGGCCGCCCACGGTATGCCCGGACCGGCCCACGCGCTGCAACAGCGCTGAAATACCGCCGGGCGAGCCCAACTGGCAGACCAGGTCGACATGGCCTATATCGATACCCAGTTCCAGTGAAGCCGTGGCCACCAGCGCACGCAGCCGACCCTCTTTCAGCGCCTGCTCCGACTCCAGCCGGTGCTCGCGCGACAGGCTGCCGTGGTGCGCGGTGACCGCGTCCTCTCCCAGGCGCTCGGCCAGGTGCCGGGCCACGCGTTCGGCCAGCCGTCGGGTGTTCACGAAGATCAACGTGGTGCGGTAGCCGTCGGCCAGTTCCGCCAGCCGGTCATAGATCTCGGTCCAGGCCTCGTTGGCCATGACCGCGGTCAACGGCGAGTCGGTCATCTCCAGTGCCAGGTCCATGGCCCGCCGGTGGCCGGTATCGACAATGGCGCAGTCGCCGCCCCCGGTCAGGAACTGCCCGACCACCTCGATGGGTTTTTGCGTGGCCGACAGGCCGATGCGTCGCGGCCGCGCCGCACACAGCGCATCCAGCCGCGCCAGCGACAGCGACAGGTGGCTGCCCCGCTTGCTGCCGGCCACGGCATGAATTTCATCGACGATGACGGTCTCGACACCCTCGAGCATCGCCCGCCCCGAATCCGACGTCAGCAGCAGGTACAGCGACTCCGGCGTCGTGACCAGGATATGCGGCGGCCGCTTGGCCATTTTCGCGCGCTCCCCAGCCGGAGTGTCGCCGGTGCGCACGGCGGCGCGAATGCCGGCCGCCGGGGCACCCTGCCCCGCCAGCGCGGCCTCGATGCCCGCCAGTGGCGCCTCGAGGTTGCGGTGAATGTCGTTGGACAGCGCCTTGAGCGGCGACACGTAGAGCACGAGCACGCGGTCCGGCAACGGCGCACGGTGGCTACGCCGGACCAGGTCATCGATGGCATTGAGAAAAGCCGCCAGTGTCTTGCCGCTGCCGGTCGGCGCGGCGACCAGGGTGTCGCGGCCATCGGCAATGGCCTGCCAGGCCGCATCCTGCACATCCGTCGGGCCGTCGAACGCGCCCTCAAACCAGGTCGCGACTGGCTCACTGAACAGCTTCCTGGCAGATGTTTGGCTCACGGACAGAGTCTAGCGCACGGCGTTCTCATAAGTTGAGAACGCCCACGCGGCGCTGGCAACCAACGGTTGATACGCCAATTCAGTATGACATGATCATCGAGGAGGCCCATGCCTTGACCTCCCTGATTAACAGAAATGACTGTCCATCAGAGTGGTGCAAGATCAGCGGCTGCGTAGCGGACGTCTGAGCAGCCCCTGGGCTGCGATTTAAATGGATTGTTAGGCATCAGAGATCACCCGGTTCCAGACCAGTATGTTTGGCGATGCGCGCCAACATGCGAGGTCCGATCTCATCGCGATCGTGGAAAGCGAAAACATAGTTGGAAAAGCCGGGGCGCTGCAGCACCTTGTGGAAACCCGATGTTCGCTTTACCGACCAACCTATTTTGAGCAATGCGCGCAGGACCTTTCGGGCTTTCGTACTTGGCCAGTCAGTCACGCAGCAAAGGAAATGGTGAGAGGAGACGAAAGTTGCTCGCCACTCTCAATTCTTGCAGCCATCTCACGAAGCGCCAGCGCCTCTGCCTGTGCAATGGCCTCGGCCCGGGTGGTGCCGTATTTCATAACGCCTGGTAGCTCAACGATCTCTGCTATCCAGCGACCGTCAACCTCTTGCTCAGTTTCGATGGTGAAGTTCATAAAACTATCTTACCTCAGCGACGCACCATTGCATGCCTAACGTTGGACTTAAACAGCGGCCGCGTGGCGGACGTCTGAGCAGCCGCCAGGCTGCGATTTAAATGGATTGTTATGTGCGAACCCGATCGCGCCATCGATCGGGAGCCTGACTTGGGTGAAAGAGCGCGAGAACAAGCACCAGATCACCCTCAACCCGGTAGAGCAAACCATGTGGAAATGTTTCCAAAGGCCAGCACCTGATCCCGAACTCGCGTTCCTGCATGGCAAGCGGTTGTTCTGCGAGTAATTCGACAGCCTGCTCAATTGCAATCTGCAACCTCCGGGCAAGCTCGGGCTGAATGTCCCTGTAGTGCGCCTTTTCTCGACGAATGTCCTCACGGGCGGATGCCAGAAAACGAACTGGCGTCAAAGGTCATCTGCCCGCAGTGACGAAAATACCTCGTCTGCCGGAATCGCCTCCTCCTTGCCCTGCAAATAAGCCTGAAACCGGCGGTCGGCTTCTTGAAGCCAAGCCTGTTCAATCCGAGCAGGATCAACGCTTGGGCGTGTCTCAAGACTCTCCAGCAAATGAGCAACTAGCCGAGCACGTTCATCAAAGGAAAGCGTAAGCGCTTCGGACTCAATCGATTCTGCGGAAGCGGACATTTTCACCTCGTAACTGAATCAGCGTGGGAACCACTTTACACCCGTTGAACTATTCTGCGCATGTTGTGGCGCAACTTACTCTGCACATAACGTTGGAATTAAGCGGCGTGATCTTGCACCACTTTTGTGGACACTTTACGCACACAGTTTTGCGTACTCCTGTGGCGTGCGATAACCGAGTGACGAGTGAAGTCGCTCCCGATTGTAGAACTCAGTATATGCGACGATTTTCGCCGTCGCCTCGATGCGATCATTGAAAGTTCGGCGCCGTACGCATTCGCTTTTCATGCTGTGGAAGTAAGACTCCACCATGGCGTTGTCCAGCAGTTTGCCCTTGCGGCTCATGCTACGCACCAGTCCTGCCGACCTCAGTAAGTCACGGTACTCATGAGCCGCATATTCGATGCCCTGATCGGAGTGGAACAGGCACCCTGGAACCGGGTGTGCCCTGGCCAGCGCCATATTCAATGCACTGGTAGTCAGCTCCGTACCGCGCTTGCGCCCGAAGGACCAGCCCACCACCTGGCGGCTGTACAGATCGAGCACCACCGCGTGGTACAGCCAGCCCTGTCGGGTACGCACGTAGGTAAAGTCTCCGGCCCACTGATGCCCGGGCCGGCGCGGCGTATCCAGCTCCGCCAGGCGGTTGCTGGTGGAGGAGTAAAGCGCCTGCCGACCGGGCCGCCATTGATACAAGCCCGTGCTGGAGGCCTTGATGCCCAGCTCCCGCATCAGCCGATTAATGCGGCGCCGTGAACAGCGCCAACCGCGCTGCACCAGGGCGCGGTGCAGGCGGGGTGCGCCGTAGCAGCGGCGAAAGCCCTGGTGTAGCTCACCGATGACCGCCTTGAGTCGTTCATCATGGCGTCGGTGTGCACTGACCGGGCGTGCGCGCCAGGCGTAGTAACCACTGCGCGATACCCCCAGTAAGTGACACAAGTGGCGTATGTTGCTGGTTTTGCGGTTCTCCTCGATAAAGGCGAACTTCACCTTTTTGTTTTCGCGAAGAACTGCTTGGCTTTTTTTAACAGCTCCAGCTCCTCCTCGCGCTGGGCCAGAGCTTTCTCCAACTGCTTAATCCGACGCTTCGCTGCAGTGAGTTCCTCTGCCTTGGACTGACCAGGATCGGCCCGGCGACGCTTGGGTGAGTCATCTTTGGTTTTCATGTGACGGTTCTCGCGCAACTCACCCCTACGGTACTCCATCTGCCAGCGATAGAGCATGACCGGATGAAGCCCGAGGCACTCGGCCACAGTCTTGGACATAACTTCAGGGTGATTGGCTAGCCTAACGGCGGTGAGCTTGTAGCCAAGGGTATATCGATCGTAGTGACGCTTGCGGGTCTGGCCCATGCCTTGACCTCCTTGATTGACAGAAATGACTGTCCATCAAAGTGGTGCAAGTTCAGCGCCGCTTGCGGCGTCCGTCTTTGATGACTTGTTAGGCAACATTGCCTAGCCCTCGCTCAGCGGCCGCTGTGTGATTGGATTTAGCAAGACATCATCTCCCTGGCCTTGCTGCATTTTCTCCAGTAACTCCTGAAGCAGCACCATCCCAGCGTCGATCGCTCGACCCTTCGCCCAATCGAACTCTTTGTGTGAGAAAGGCCAATTCTCTCCCAGGGGAAATCGTCCTTGCATACGCCCCAACTCGTTGATTTGAAGCAAAAGGCTCTCCATCTCAGCAGGAAAAGAACTCATTCCATGTATCACGAGATCGGAAAGCGGATTGTCATGTGGTTTACCGTTGGCCACTCGTTGCCCCTGTTGCCTAACGTTGGAATTAAATAGCGGCTGCGTAGCGGACGTCTGAGCAGCCCCTGGGCTGCGGTTTAAATGGATTGTTAGCTTTCATCCCCCGGGCCCCTCTCAAGTTTGTCTTCCTTCAGCAACTGCTCGAATCGCATAACATGAAGGATGAATACGCTATTTCCAGTATCGCGGTAAAAAATTCGGCATGGAGACTCGACCAAGTGACGATAGCGCGAATCTTCGAGCTCACTTGGGACCGGCCCTAATTTTGGATGCTGCTCGAGCTTCTCAACGTGAGCAAAAACTCTCTGAACCAACGCCCTGGCGGCGCCCGGGTTTTCAATCGCAATATAGTCTGCAATAGCGTCCAGATCCGATAGCGCAGGATCCGTCCAGATTACTTCAGCCATCGCGACATTTTGGCCTTGGCTTCCTCGTGAGTCAGGGTTCTTCCTTCGTCAATAGCTCGTTCGCCTCGTGCGATACCTTCCAGGATGCTCATTCGGGACTGGAGCCGATTGAAGCTCTCAACATCAACCAGGTACGCGGACGGTAAGCCGTGTTGTGTAATGAGGATAGGCTTTTTTTCACGCTCAAGATCGGCCAACAAGTCAGTCGCTTTTCGCTTGAGCGTCGTTACGAGTTCAGTTCTCATGCTGTGATACTAAAGTATCACTTCGCGATGAGCAATCACTGTAAAGCTAACGTTGGAATTAAACAGCGGCCGCGTAGCGGACGTCTGAGCAGCCCCTGGGCTGCGATTTAAATGGATTGTTAACTGCCAACTTGGCAACTCCCATAGATATCTCGCGTATCTGCTTGCTTATACACTTGGTTCCAAGCGCCATCATTTTGATAGTTAACTACCACGCTGCTCTCAAAGACATGGACAGTAATCTTGTCGCTTGCATAGTAGTACCCAACAGCAGGAGTGGCCAAATAGCTCCGCCACCCAGAGTTGTTGGACTCTAACCAAGCCCTGATACGTTCATGGCTTTTAGTTCCAGCCTCCGTTCGCCCCTCGCAGGTTTCCCAGGCGATTGGGAGGTGCTTGGCAAAATCAATGCGCTGAGGGCGCTCAAACCATAGAACTACGCCAGCCAACGAGAGCCCAACAACCAGCACCAAAATTGCAATGTACTTGAAGAGTTTCACCGCTGGTTTGATGGCAGTTAACTATATTTGATGAGCAGGAGTTCGATTTAATCGCAAAGATGTGATTTCGCGCATTATAAATACTCCTTTTGTTGCTGTTTATAAAGTACTTTTTTGGTGAATTGGCGTCAACATTAAGTGAGTACTGTCGCGATAAACAGCAAATATCCCGAATAAGGAGTTCCCCCTATCCATCGCTGTTTACGCGGGCCTGAAAATTAAAAAGCCGGCTGACAGTGCAGCCGGCTCTGTGAACCTGGTGAAATGCTGGCTGTTAGCTCATCAGCGGTGCCACGGCCTTTGCGATGGGTTCAATAGTGGCGCCCTGTAGCCCGGCTATGTTGATGCGGCTGTCGCGCACCATGTACAGATGTTGGTCTTCGCGCAGGGTGTCTACTTCGTTCTGGGTCAGGCCCAGCAAGCTGAACATGCCACGTTGATGGCTAATCCAGCTGAAGTCCAGGTCGCTGCGTTCGTTGGCCAGCGCCTGGGCGAATTTGTTGCGCAGGCCCTGGATGCGGCCACGCATCTCGTTCACTTCGTCCAGCCACAGCTGGTGGAGTTTGGGGTCTTCGAAGATGCCGGCCACGATCAGCGGGCCGTGCGCGGGTGACATGCTGTAGCTGCCGCGGGCCACGTTGGCGGCCTGGGTTTCCAGTACCTTCCTGTGGCTGGGGTCCTTGCCCATGATCAGCAGGGCGCCGGTTCTTTCGCGGTACAGGCCGAAGTTCTTTGAGCACGATACGGCTACGAACATTTCCGGCAGGCGCTCTGCGGCGGCGCGGATCACCGCGGCGTCCTGGTCCAGGCCGTCGCCCAGGCCCTGGTAGGCCAGGTCGAACAGCGGCAGGATGTCGCGCTCTTCGATAATGTCCAGCACCTGTTCCCAGGTGGCGGCGTCGGGGTCTTCGCCGGTGGGGTTGTGTGACGAGGCCTGCAACACAATCAGGCTTTGCGGCGGAATGCGCGACAGGCTGTCCAGCATCTGGTCCACTTCCAGTTGGTGCGTGGACGGGCTGTAGTAGGGGTACTCCTCCAGCGCCAGGCCGGCTGCGGTCATCAGGCCGCGGTGGTTGCCCCAGGTGGGGTTGCTCAGGTACACCGTGTCCCCGCTACCGGTGCGGCGGTACATGTCGGCCGCCACGCGCAGCGCGCCGCAGCCGCCGGGGGTCTGGATGACCGCTGTGCGCGATTCCACCGTGCCGTCCACCGGGCCCAGAACCATTCTCCGGATGCCTTCGCGGAACCCGGCCACGCCCAGTGGTGGCAGGTAAGCCTTGCTGGCCTGCGTCTCGATCAGTCGACGCTCGGATTCCGCCACGGCGCGCATCACCGGGGTGTTGCCCTGGTTGTCCTTGTAAACGCCCACGGTCAGGTCGATCTTGTCGGGGGAATGATCCGCCTGGTAAGCCGTCATCAGGCCCAGGATTGCGTCGGGTGGAATTTCTTTCAGCTTGTCGAACGCCATTTCAATCTCTGTGTACGTACGGGCCCTGCATAGTACCTTCAGCGCGGCGCAAAGAGGAGATGAAAATGGCTGTCCGGGTAGTGCCCGGCCTGGTGGCTAGCGAATGACCACCCGCCAGTCGGCCCGCCACAACAACCAGTCGCCACCTTCACGGATCCAGGTGGTTTCGACGTCGTAGACCTGCCCTTCTTCAGGGATCAGGCTGCCGCCGCCGGTGACCAGAACCTTGAAGGTTGCGGTGGCGAAGTTGCCGCCGTCGTCGGTGACGGTAATGGGGAACAGTTGGGCGCGGATGCGGCTGTGGCGGTTGATTTGCAGGGTCATGAAGCGCATGAAGTCCTGGCGCTGCATCTGGCCGTTGCGGCCTTCGAAGTCCTCGGCCACGTGGCCCATGAAGGCGATGGGGGCGCCCTCCTCCGCCGCGGTTTCCATGGCGTCGATGGTGGCGCGGACCTGGTCCTCGACGCTGTCGCTGCTGCATGACATGAGCATTGTGCTCAACATCAGTAAAACCAGCGCGGACGCGAAGCGGTGTGCGAAGGCGCCGCTCACTCTTCTTCGGCCAGGTAGCGCTCGAGCAGTTGCGAGGAGACGACGATCAGGTCGTGTTCGGTGACCAGGCCGACCAGCTTGCCGTTTTCGACCACGGGCAGGCAGGCGAGTTTGTGCTCGCGCATCAGGCGGATGGCGTCGACGGTCTGGGTGTCCGGGGTGACGGTGATCGGGTCGGGTTTCATGATCTCGCTGACGGTGACCTTGCCGCTTTCGTTCAGCTTGCCGTTGGCGACCAGGCGCAGCAGCGCGCGGTGTGAGACCAGGCCCACCAGTTCGCCGTCATCGCCTTCCACGGGCACGTGGCGCACGTGGCGCCAGTCCATCAGGCTGGCGGCGAAGTCGACGATGTCGTCGTCGCGGACGGTGAACAGGTCGGTGACCATGAACTGGCCGACAAAGCGGTAGCTGTCGCGCCAGTCGAGCTTTTCGCAGAAGGTGGCCAGCTGCCAGTGACTGACCGGCTCGCCGGCCGATTGCTGCTGCACCATCGACGACACCAGGCAGCGCATGCGCTGGTCGGGTGTGCCCTGCCCCTTCATGCCGGCCACGGACTCCAGCATCCAGCGCGCACCGGTGCGGCGCTTCTCCACTCGATCCTGGATCACGCCCAGGTAGCGGTTGATGTCGTCGCCGTCGATGCCCACGGCGTGCAGGCCGGAGCGGGCCAGCGGCAGCAACTGGTCCAGGATCAGCTCCTTGGCGGTCAGGTACTGGTCGTCGTACCAGTGCAGCTGGGCGCGCAGGCCGTCGCGGGCGGCGGCGAGGAAATTGGCCTTCACATCGGAAAACTCGAAGCGGTCGCGGACATCGTCGCCGGCATCGGCAAAGCCAGCCATCATGCCGAAGAAGAACGCCGCGTTGGCCACTTCGTCCAGCACCGTGGGCCCGGAAGGAATCACCCGGTTTTCGATGCGCAGGTGCGCGATACCGTTGTGGACGCCGTAGCACGGGCGGTTCCAGCGGTAGACGGTGCCGTTGTGCAGCCGCAATGCGTTCAGCCGGGGCGGCTCGCCGCGCTCGACCATGCCCAGCGGGTCGTCCTCGGTGTCGGTGGTCAGGATCACGCGGAACCGCGCGATGTCCTCTTTGAATATCTCCACCACGGACTCGTCGACCCAGTGGTCGCCAAAGTGCACACGGGGTTTCAGGCCGCGGGTGCGGTGGGTTTCCGAGCGCGCGTCCACGGAGTGCTCGAACACGGCGATGCGGCTTTCCTGCCACAGCCGGTGCCCCAGCAGGATGGGTGAATTCACCGCCGCGGCCATCAGCGGCGCCGTGACCACCTGGGCGATGTTGTAGAGCCGCGCGAACTCGTCCGGGCCCACCTGCAGGTGAATCTGGAAGCTGGTGTTGCAGGCTTCCAGCATGACGTTGTCATGGCGGACGGTGAGCTGGTCGATGCCGTTGATCGTGAACTCAAAGTCCTTGCCGCGCAGCCGCCGCAGCGCGTCGTTCAGCGCGTGGTAGCGCGCCATGGGCACCATCGCGTCCAGGCCCAGCTGGTCGCGGCCCAGGGTCGGCAGGATGCCGGCCAGGGCAATCTCGCAGCCGGCATCATGGGCCGCATTGCGGGCCATGGCATAGACCTCCTGCGCCTCCTGCTCCATGCGGCGCAGGCAGTGCCGGTCCATGTTCTGGACACCCAGGTTGGCTTCCAGGTTGAACAGGCCCAGTTCGTGCGTGAAGCGCGGGTCGTCAATGCGATCGAGAATGTCCAGCGCCGCCAGCGCCGGTTTCCAGGCGCGGTTAACGATGAACATTTCCTGCTCGGCGCCAATGCGTCGCTGGCCGACTTCGAGCATGCCCTTGTCGAGCATGCGTTCCAGGGCCTGGACCTCGTCCAGCAGCGACTTCATGAAGGCCTGGCGAACCCCTTCATCGTCGGTCGTGCGAACGTTAGCTTCACCCACGGGCGTGGTCTCTGGGGGATACGGGCATGCTGCCTTGTTCCGGTAGCGTTGAAGCGATGATAAACAGTGTGGCACGGTGCGGCAAACGGCGCCGCGCCCGGTGCCGCTTGTCTGTGACCTTGTGCCTGTGATGGAATGATTCGATTGGAGACGCGAACCCGGCTCATCGCGCCCGTAACCGGAGACAGAAAAACATGATGGAAAGACCCTGGCTGGAGCATTATGCCGAGGGCGTGCCTGCCCGCATTGACCTGACCGAATACCATTCCGTCGTGGATATTTTTGAGCAGGCCTGTGACGAGTTCCGTGACCAGCCGGCCTTCGAGAATTTCGGCACCCGCTTGGACTTCGCCACGCTGGACCAGCTGAGCCGCAATTTCGCCGCCGCGCTGCAGGCGCGGGGCATCGCGCCCGGTGACCGCATCGCCCTGATGATGCCCAACCTGCTGCAGTACCCGGTGGCGCTGTTTGGCGCCCTGCGCGCCGGTGCGGTGGTGGTCAACACCAACCCGCTGTACACCGCACGTGAACTGCGTCACCAGCTGCTGGACTCCGGCGCGCGCGCGATTGTCGTAGTCGACAACTATGCTCACGTGGTGCAGCGGGTGATGAAGGATGTGCCGCTGGAGTTCGTGTTCACCACCGGCATCGGCGACATGGTGTCGTTCCCGAAGGGCGCGGTGCTGAATTTCATCCTGAAGTACGTCCGCCGCGTGGTGCCGGACTACGACATTCCCGGCGCCGAGCGCTTCAGCAAGGTGCTGGAAGAAGGCCGCTCGCAGCCGCTGAACAAGCCGCCGCTGGGCTTCGAGGACATCGCTTTCCTGCAGTACACCGGCGGCACCACCGGCGTGGCCAAGGGCGCCATGCTCACCCACCGCAACATGGTCGCCAACATGCTGCAGGCCAAGGCCTGGCTGGGCAACCTGAGGGCCGGCAGCGAGATCATTGTCACCGCGCTGCCGCTGTACCATATCTTTGCCTTGACGGCGAACTGCCTGGTGTTCATGGCGCTGGGCGGCAAGAACCTGCTGATCACCAACCCCAGGGACATGCCCGGCTTCGTCAAGGAACTGTCGAAGCACAAGTTCACCGCCATTACCGGCGTCAACACGCTGTTCAACGGCCTGCTTAACACGTCGGGCTTCGACAAGCTGGATTTCTCCTCGCTCAAGCTGACGCTGGGCGGCGGCATGGCCGTGCAGCGCGCCGTAGCCGAGCGCTGGAAGCGGGTGACCAACACCACCCTGGTCGAGGCCTATGGCCTGACCGAGACGTCGCCGGCGGCCTGCATCAACCCGATGACGCTGGAAGACTACAACGGCTGCATCGGCCTGCCCATTTCGTCCACCGACTGCGCCATTCGCGGCGAGGATGGCGAGTGGCTGCCGCCGGGTGAAGTGGGCGAGCTATGCGTGCGCGGCCCGCAGGTCATGAAGGGTTACTGGCAGCGGCCGAAGGAAACCGAGGAGGTGCTCGACGACATGGGCTGGCTGCGCACCGGTGACATGGCGGAAATGTCGCCCGAGGGCTATTTCCGCATCGTCGACCGCAAGAAGGACATGATCCTGGTGTCCGGCTTCAACGTCTATCCCAACGAGATTGAAGACGTGGTGGCCGATCACCCGAAGGTGCTCGAGGTGGCCGCCATCGGCATCGAGGACGAGCATTCGGGCGAAGTGGTCAAGCTGTGCGTGGTCAAGAAGGACCCGTCGCTGACCGAGGCCGAACTGGTGGCGTACTGCCGCGAGAACCTGACCGGCTACAAGCGGCCGAAAGAGATCGAGTTCTTTGATGAGTTGCCGAAGTCCAATGTAGGCAAGATCCTGCGCAAGGAACTGCGCGCCCGCGAGGCGGGGGTCAGCGACGCAGCGGACGGCGCCCCAGCGTAAGCCCGCGCACCAGCTTGGCGTCGCCAAAGCGCCCGGTGATCGCGTCAATCGCCGAATCCAGCCCGCCGCTGCCCGTGGCGGGCTCAATCGCCTCGCTGAACCCCGAGACCCCGATACCCAGCAGCCGCACCGGCGTGTAGCGGTGCTCCGCCAGCCAGCGTTCCAGCAGGCTCCTGCCCACCTGGTAGAGGCCGCGGGTCTGGCTGGTGGGCGCGCGCAGCGTCAGGCTGCGGGTGGCGGTCTGGAAGCGACCATCCCTGATCTTCAGGTGCACCGTGCGTGCCGCCAGGTGCTGCTTACGCACGCGCCGCATCACCGCTTCCGACAGCGCCAGCAGTTCCGCCCGCAACGCGCGCTCGTCGGTCAGGTTGCGGTCGAAGGTAATCTCGTGGCTGATCGACTTGTCCGGCCGGGCCGGCACCACCTCGCGGTCGTCGATGCCGTTGGCCAGGGCCACGAAGTGCCCTACCTGGTTGCCCAGCACCGTCTTTAGCGCGCCGCCGTCGGCGCGGCGCAGCTGGCCGATGGTCAGCACGCCAATTGCGCGCAGGCGGGGCTCGGTGCGCTTGCCGATGCCCCACAACCGCCCCACCGGCATCGGGTCCAGGAAAGCCTGCGCACGGTCCTCGCTGACGGACACGAAGCCATTGGGCTTTTCCGCATCCGAGGCCAGCTTGGCCAGGAACTTGTTGTGAGCGATACCGACGCTGGCCGCCAGGCCGGTTGCAGCCAGGATATCGTCGCGGATGCGCTCGCCGATGGCCTCGCGGCTGCCAAACAGTTTCAGGCTGCCGGTGACATCCAGGAAAGCCTCGTCCAGCGACAGCCCCTCGACCAGCGGCGTGTAGCGCCTGAACTGCTCGAACACCAGGGCCGAGACCTCGCGGTAGCGCGACAGGCGCGGTGACAGGTAGGTCGCCCCTGGCGCCAGCCGGCGGGCCTGCGCCACCGGCATGGCGGAGCGCACACCCAGCGCGCGGGCCGCGTAGCTGGCGGCCGAGACCACGCCGCGCGGGCCCAGCCCGCCAACGATGACGGCCTTATCTCCCAGTTCGGGGTCGTCATGCTGCTCCACGGACGCGTAAAACGCATCCATGTCGACATGAATGATGGCCCTGGAGGGGTTCGCGGACATGGGTTCCGGGTTGCCTGTGCCGTGGCTTGAGGCACCACGATCTTGCCGTCATTATAGGCCGATGAATGATGCCCTGGACACGGCCGCGATCGACGCCCTGCTGACCGATGAGTTTCCTTCGCTGGACCGCCACCTGTACGTCAACCATGCGGCCATTTCGCCCTGGCCACGGCGGGTGGCCGATGTCGTCAGCACCTTTGCCAGCACCAACCGGGATGAAGGCGCCCTGCGCTACCCGCAGTGGCTGAAGACCGCGGCCGGCCTGCGCGAGCGTGCGGCGCGGATGATCGGCGCGGACAGTGGCGGTGACATTGCCATGGTGGCCAACACCACCGAGGGCGTGGATATTGTCGCCCGCGGCCTGCCCTGGCGCGACGGCGACAACATCGTCACCGTCGACGGCGAGTTCCCCACCAACCGTATGGCCTGGGAGCGACTGGCCGCGGTCGGGGTGAGCCTGCGCAGCGTCGATATCCGCGCCACCGACGACCCGGAAGCGGAGCTGCTGGCCCAGGTTGATGAGCGCACCCGTCTGATGACCGTCAGCGCGGTGCAATGGACCGACGGTTTCCGGCTCGACCTGGCGCGCCTGGGCTCGGGATGCCGCCAGGCCGGCGCCGCGTTCTTCGTCGACGCCATCCAGCAGCTGGGTGCCCTGCCCATTGATGTCACGGCCTGCCACATCGATTTCCTGGCCTGCGGCGGACACAAGTGGCTGATGGCGCCGGAAGGCATCGGCCTGTTCTACATTGCCAGGCCCTGGCAGGAACGGCTGGTGGCGGCCAGGGCCGGCTGGCGAATGGTCGAGCGCCCTTATGACATGGACTCGGCCGCCCAGAGCGATGCCACCGACGCGCGGCAATTCGAGCCCGGCACGCCCAACACCATGGGGCAGCTCGCGCTGGACGCGAGTCTGTCACTGATCGAGGCCATCGGCGCTGAAGAGGCCCGCCGCCGCGTACTGGCCAATACCCAGGCGCTGGTCACGGGGCTGGAGGCCATGCCGTCGGTCAGGGTGCTGAGCCCCTCGGCGCCGGAGCGGCGCTCGGGCATCGTACTGTTCGAGGTGCCGGGGCGTTCGGCGCAGGCGCTGTGCGGCGAACTGGGCCGCCATGGCGTGATCTGCGCGCCACGCGGTGGCGTGCGGCTGTCACCGCACCTCTACCAGGGCAAGGCGCAGATGGAACAGGTGCTTGAACGGGTTGAACAGGTGGCCGGCGGCCACTGAGGCTACATCGTGTAGGTTTTCTTGTCGCTCTTCATCAGGTTGGCGAGGTGCGACTCGATGATGGTGCGGGCGTGGGCGCCATCGGGCGTATCGGCGAATTGCACGCCGATGCCGGGGCGGCGGTTGCCTTGTGAACCTGGCGGCGTGATCCACACCACTTTGCCCGGGATGGGCAGGCGTTCTTCCAGGTCCATCAGCGTCAACAGCAGGAAGACTTCATCCCCCAGGTTGAAACGCTTGGTGCTCTGGACGAACAGGCCACCACCATTCACAAATGGCATGTAGGCGCTGTAAAGCGACGGTTTGTCGTTGATGGTGAGTGACAGAATGCCTTGCTGTGCCATGTTCTTGGTATCCCCCCGAGGATCAGGTGGCGGCGTCATGGCCGCGCTGGCGGCCCCATTCTAGCAACCAATCCTGCAAAAGTAAGTCCTGTCTGAGCGAACTGCCCACCACGGTGGTGACATGGCGGTCGGCGCGTCGCTGCAGGCCGGCCACGCAGGCCGGATCCAGCCGCCCCGCGGCACCGCCAAGCCAGGTCGGCTGGCCCGCACCCAGCGCCGCACGCAGGGCCTCGGCGGCGTGCCGGGACAGCCAGGTCCACATCAGGTCCATGGGGATGCCCGCAAGGTAGCCGGCCGCGGCGCCCGATTTGCCCGGTGCGGCCAGCACCGTCGCCAGCGCCTTGCCCATCTTCGGGTAGCCGGCCAGTACCTCGGGCTCCTTCAGCAGGTAACGCGCCAGTAGCGGCCGTCCGCCGGAGGCGTCCAGGGCCGCATCAACCAGCTCTGGGGTGGCCTTGGCCTCGTCCTGCTGCAGCAGCCACTCGCGGGTCTCGTCGGCCGTCGGCGCCTTCGCGTCCAGCCACTGGCAGCGGCTGCGTATGGTCGCTGGCAAGCGCGACGGGTCGTGGCAGACCAGGACCATCACCGTGTCGCCCGGGGGCTCTTCCAGGGTCTTCAGCAGCGCGTTCTGCGTCTGCCTGTTCATTTCGTCCGCGGGTTCGACCACGGCCACCTTGCGCGGGCTGATGGAGCACGACAGGCTGATGCGGCGGGTGAACTCGCGCAGGTCCTCGATGATGATCGCCGTCCGGTCCTCCTGGCGCTCCAGCCGCAGCCATTCCGGGTGGGCGCCGCTGCTGACCAGCCGACAGGAGCGGCAATCGCCGCAGGCATCACCATTGTCCCGGGGCTCGATACACAGCAGCGCGGCACTGATGCGGCGCGCGAGCGCGCCCTTGCCGATGCCCAGCGGGCCGGCCAGCAGCAGCGCGTGTGGCACCCGGTCCTGCGACAGGCGGGTGACGAACGCCTGCCAGGCCAGTTGCAGCCAGGGTTCGGTGTCAAACATGAATCTGCTCCAAGATCTCGTTGATGGCGCGGCTGACCTCTGCGGCACTGGCTGAGGCGTCGATAAGCTTTACGCGTTCGGGCTCGCCCTTTGCCAGGTCTCGGTAGGCGCGCCGCACCGCTTCGTGGAAGGCCATGCCGGCCGATTCCATGCGGTCGGCCTCGCCGCGCGCGCCTGCACGGGCCATGCCGGTTTCGACCGGCAGGTCCAGCAGCAGGGTCAGGTCCGGTTCAACGTCGCCATGGACCAGCCGCGCCAGCGTCTCGATGGTATCGGCTGCCATGCCGCGGCCACCCCCCTGGTAGGCGCGGGTGGAGTCGGTGAAACGGTCGCACAGCACCACCTCGCCGCGCGCCAGCGCAGGGCGCACCACGTCGGCCAGGAACTGGGCCCGGTCGGCGAACAGCAGCAACAACTCGGCCAGCGGGGTCATGTCGCCCTGCGCCGGGTCCAGCAGCAGCTCACGGATGCGTTCCGACAGCGGTGTGCCACCGGGCTGGCGGGTCACCTGCACGGTGTGCCCGCGGTGTTCGAACCAGTCACGGATGAACGCCAGCTGCGTGGTCTTGCCCGCGCCTTCGCCGCCCTCCAGCGTGATAAAGAGCCCGCGCCCGGTTGCCGTTATCTCGTTCATTCAGCCGCCATCCCGGGTCTGGTCGAGGTAGGCGCGCACGGCGCGATTGTGCTCTTCCAGGGTATCGGAGAACACGTGGCCACCGCGGCCATCGGCGACAAAGAACATGGCGGTACCGGCGGCGGGCCTGGCCGTGGCGGCCAATGCCTTTCGGCCTGGCAGCGCAATGGGCGTGGGCGGCAGGCCGTAGCGCGTGTAGGTGTTGTACGGCGTGTCGGCCCGCAGGTCGCGATAGCGGATGTCGCCGTCGAACTGGTCGCCCAGCCCGTAGATGACCGTGGGATCGGTTTCCAGCCGCCAGCGTGCGGACAAACGCCGGGCAAACACGCCGGCGACCTCGGCCCGTTCGCTGGCCACCGCGGTCTCCTTCTCGACAATGGAGGCCAGGATCAGCAACTCATAGGCGCTATCCAGCGGTGCATCCGGGTCCCGGTCGCTCCATTCGGCGGCCAGCGCGTCACGCATGGCGCCATGCGCGCGGCGCAGCAGGTCGATGGCAGTATCACCAGCAACCCAGGCATAGGTTTCCGGCAGGAACCAGCCTTCCGGGTGGGCCTCCTCGGCGCCGATGGTCGCCATCACCGCGTCCTCGGCCAATAGCGCCGGGTCGACGGCCAGCCGGGGTTCGGCCAGCAGGGCCTTGGCCAGATCACGGTAGCGCCAGCCCTCGACGATGGTGAAACGATGCTGGATCACCTCGCCGCTTTCCAGACGCTGGACCAGGTCCAGCGGCCGTGTACCGGCCGGGACCATGAACTCGCCGGCCTGGATGGTAGCCGGTTGCAGGCGCGCCAGCAGTCGCCAGCGCCAGTCATTGCGCGTCGCGCCTTGTGTTTCCAGGTACTCGACCACCCGCCCCAGGTGGTCTCCGCGCTGGACTTCGAGCACCAGGCCCGCGGCCGGCACGTCCAGGGGCCGGTCGAGGAAGGCGCGGTACTGGCCCCAGCCGAACGCAGCCACGCCGGCCAGCAGCACGACCAGGGACAGTAGCGCGACCACGACAACGCGGCCGGCCGACCAGCGTGAACCCTGGGTCATGTGGCCGCCTTGCGGGCCTCGAACCATTCCTGCATCTCCCGCGTGACGGCGCCGATGCGCCACTCGTGCTCGTCGATGGCCGTGACCGGGGTGATGCCGCGCAGCGCGCTGCACAGGAACACTTCGTCGACCTCCTCGAGCATGCCGGGATGGATGCGGCGCAGTTCGGCCCGGGACTTGAAGTCACGCAGCAGCAGGCCGCGAAGTACGCCACGGATGCCGCAACGGTCCATGCGCGGCGTCAGCAGGGTGCGCCCTACGACCAGGAACAGGTTGGCCTGCAGGCCGCTGATCAGGAAGCCCTCCTGGTTCACCAGGATGCCTTCCAGGCCCGGATGCGCAGCCATTTCGCGCGCCGCCAGCACCTGCTCCAGGCGGTTCAGGTGCTTAATGCCCCCCAGGGCCGGCTGCAAAGCCAGCCGCAGGTCGCAGGTGCGCGCCCGGACCCCACCGCGGGCCAGTTCTTCCAGGCCATCTGGAAAGGGATGTGAGCTCACCACCCGTGTGGTCGAGAGCCCTTCGGCAGGCGCATAACCACGGCCACCCACACCGCGGGTCAGCACTACCTTGACCACGCAGCGGGACTGGCCGGTGGCCGCCGTGCGCACTTCGCGCAGCAACAACTCCTGTGGCGGCATGGCCAGCCCCAGCGTTTCACAGCCGCGGCCCAGGCGGTCGATATGGGCCTGCCAGAAGCGTGGCCTGCCCTGCTCCACAGCGAAGGTTTCGAACAGCCCGTCGCCGTAGGCAAAGCCGCGGTCACTGGCCCTGACCCAGTCGGAGACTTCGCCATTCACCAGGCATTCGAATCCGGATTCGCTCATTCACCTTCTCCCGTGGCGCCCAGCGCCCGCATCAGCCCGCGCGCCTTGTGGCGGGTTTCCTCGACCTCCCGCGCGGGGTCGGAATCAGCCACGATGCCCGCGCCGGTACGGAAACGAAAACCGGTGCCGTCGGTGACCAGGCTGCGAATGAGTATGTTCAGGTCCATGTGTCCCCTGTGATCGATATAGCCCATGGCCCCGGTATAGTAACCCCGACCCTGCCCTTCTAGCTCGGCGATGATCTGCATGCAGCGTACCTTGGGGCAGCCGGTGATGGTGCCACCGGGGAACACCGCCCGGATCACGTCGACGGCGTCCTGGCCGTCACGTAGCCGGCCACGGACATTGGAAACAATGTGGTGTACGTGGGCGTAGGACTCCACCACCATCAGCTCATCCACCTCCACGCTGCCCGGCTCACAGACGCGGCCCAGGTCGTTGCGTTCCAGGTCGATCAGCATGATGTGCTCGGCGCGTTCCTTGGGGTGGTCAATCATTGCCTGGCGCAGGGCCCGGTCGGACTCCGCGTCGGCGCCGCGGGGATGGGTGCCGGCAATCGGTCGGGTCTGTACCTCGCGCCCCCGGACTTCGACCAGGCGTTCCGGTGACGAACTCATCAGCACGCGGTCGCCCCAGCGCATCATGCCGGCGAACGGCGCCGGGTTGGCGCGGGCCAGGCGGCGGTAGAGATGGCTGGCATCGACCGTCCGGCTGAAACGGCCCTGCCAGCCGCGTGAAAGGTTCACCTGGAACACGTCGCCGTCGAGCAGGTATTCGTGGATCCTGCGGACCGAGGCTTCGAATTCCGCGGCGGGTTCGGCTCGCAGTTCGGCGATGTCGACATTGTCTGTGGCCGCGCTGTCACGCCGTGCAGGATCACCGGCGACGTCACCCTGGGCATGTGCGATATCCGCCAGCATGGCCGCCAGCGTTTTGTCGCTTTCGGCGATGACGAAGGCGGTTGGCTGGTCGCCATGCTCGACGATCACGGCGCCGTCACAGCGCGCGGCGATGGCCACCGGCAGGCCGTCGGGGCTGGCCGGCAACTCCAGCACCGGCTCGATCTCGGCGGCCAGTTCGTAGCCCAGGTAGATGAACCAGCCGCCGATAAATGGCAGCGTGGATTCAGCATCGTGTGGCGCACTGGATGCCGCCAGCGTGGCTTTAAGTTCCGCGAGGAACACGGTTGAGTCGCTACCCTGCCGCGTCTTGACCAGGGACTCGCCGGTATGGCGCAGCAACAGGCTGTAACGGCCCAGGTGACCCGTGGCCGCGCTGTCGAGCAGGAAAGGATAGGTCCCGGACTGGGTCGCCGACAGGGCGACCAGGTCCGGGACACGGTCAAGCGTGACGGGCCGTGGCGCCGTCACGGCTGTCGATCAGTCATCCAGGCGGGCAAAAACCAGGCTGCCGTTGGTGCCGCCAAAACCGAAGGAGTTGGACAGCGCCGCCTTGACGGGCGCCTGGCGGGCCTCGTTGGGCACGAAGTCCAGGTCGCAACCCTCGCTGGGGTTCTCCAGGTTGATGGTCGGCGGCAGGACACCGTCGCGCAGGGCCAGCAGGCTGAAGATGGCTTCAACGCCACCGGCGGCGCCCAGCAGGTGGCCGGTCATGGACTTGGTCGAGCTCACAGCGATGGAATCGGCCGCGTGGCCAAACACCGTGTGCACGGCGCGCGCCTCGGCCAGGTCGCCCAGCGGCGTAGAGGTGCCGTGGGCGTTGATGTAATCGATGTCTTCCGGCGCCATGCCGGCATCGGCCAGCGCCGTGGCCATGCAGCGGGCGGCGCCGTTGCCGTCTTCCGGCGGCGCGGTCATGTGGTGGGCGTCGCCACTCATGCCGAAACCCTTGACCTCGGCGTAGATGTTGGCGCCACGGGCCTTCGCGTGTTCCAGTTCTTCCAGCACCAGCACGCCGGCGCCGTTAGACAGCACGAAGCCGTCGCGGCCCTCGTCCCACGGGCGGCTGGCGCCGTGCGGGTCGTCGTTGCGGGTGGACATGGCGCGCGCGGAGCCAAAACCGGCAATCGCCGTGGGCGTAGTCGCGTACTCGGCGCCACCGGCGACCATGACGTCGGCATCGCCGTACTGGATCATGCGCATGGCCGAACCGATGTTGTGGGTCGCCGTGGTGCAGGCCGTGACGATGGCGATGTTGGGCCCCTGCAGGTTGTACTGCATGGACAGGTAACCGCCGATCATGTTGACGATGGAGCCCGGGATGAAGAACGGGCTGACCTTGCGCGGGCCGCCATTCAGGTACGACTCCGTGGTCTTCTCGATGGTGCGGATACCGCCGATGCCCGCACCCACGGCCGCGCCAATGCGCGGGGCCGGGATACCGTGCTCGCCCTCGGCGTCGATGCCGGCGTCGGCCAGCGCCATCATCGAGGCCGCCATGCCGTAATGCACGAACTTGTCGAACTTCTTGGCATCCTTGGGTGAAATCCAGTCGGTGACTTCGAAATCCTTGATTTCACCGGCGATGCGGGTGTTCATCGCCGAGGCGTCGAACTCCTGGATTTCTCCGATTCCGCTCTGGCCTTCGGTGATGGCGCTCCAGGCATCCTTGAGGGTGTTTCCAACCGGGGAAACAATCCCCATACCGGTGACGACGACTCGACGTTTAGACACGATACTGACCTCGATATAAAGAATGACGGCCGGCTAGGCGCCGGCCGTGACGTTCCACTCCTGAGACTGTTTCCGCCTGTCGGCGAATCAATCGCTGTGTGAATTGACGTAGTCGATGGCCTGCTGGACGCTGGTGATCTTCTCAGCTTCCTCGTCCGGAATTTCGCACTCGAATTCTTCTTCGAGGGCCATCACCAGTTCAACGGTGTCCAGGGAGTCGGCGCCCAGGTCGTCAACGAAAGAAGCGTTGGCGGTAACTTCGTCTTCTTTCACACCCAGTTGTTCGACGACGATCTTGCGGACGCGCTCTTCAATGCTGCTCATTTTGATTGATTTCCTTCAGTCAGGGGGAAGTGGGTCGCAATTTTATCCATTGTCCTGCTCCGCTTCCAGTTTGTAACCATGCGCTGGCGCATGGAAATTCAGCCCATGTACATGCCGCCGTTGACGTGCAATGTATGGCCCGTGATGTAGCTGGCCGCGTCGGAGGCGAGAAACGCCACCGCGTCGGCGATGTCCTGTGCCTGGCCCAGGTGCTGCATGGGGATGCCGGACAGCAGTGAATCGCGCTGTTCCTCGCCCAGCTCCCGGGTCATGTCGGTGTCGATAAAGCCCGGTGCGACGGTGTTGACCGTCACGCCCCTGGCGGCGATTTCGCGCGCCAGCGAGCGGGCGAAACCTTCCATGCCGGCCTTGGCCGCGCAGTAGTTGACCTGGCCCGGGTTGCCCATCGCGCCCACCACCGATGCGATGTTGACGATGCGGCCGTAGCGCGCCTTCATCATGCCACGCAGGCAGGCGCGGCTCAGGCGAAATGCTGAGCGCAGGTTGGTGTCCAGCACGGCATCCCAGTCTTCGTCTTTCATGCGCATCAGCAGCGTGTCGCGGGTGATGCCGGCGTTGTTCACCAGGATGACCGGCGCACCGGCGCTTTTGCTGATCTCGCCGACCAGGTCGGTGACCGCGTCGGCGTCGTTGACGTCCAGCACGCGCCCTTCACTGCCGGCGGCGATGGCGCCCAGGCGCTCGCTGATGACGGCCGCACCGGCTTCGCTGGTGGCGGTACCGAATACGCGGTCACCCCGCGCGGCCAGCGTGTCGGCAATGGCGGCGCCGATGCCACGGCTGGCGCCCGTGACCAGGGCGACGCGGGTTTCAGTGGCTTCGCTCATGCTTGCAGCTCTCCAATTAGTTGTTCGATGTCGGCGCGTGAGCCCAGCGCGGTGACGGCCGCGTCGCGGTTGATGCGGCGGTTCAGCCCGGCCAGCACCTTGCCCGCACCGCACTCGACGAAGCGAGTGGCGCCTGCGCTGCCCAGCGCGTTGATGGTCGCCGTCCAGCGCACCGGCTGCCACAGCTGCCGCGCCAGCGCCTCGACGATCTCGTCGGCGCTGTCATGCGTGGCCACATCCACGTTATGGTAGACCGGAACGGCCGGCGCATTGATGGTGATCTGCGCCAGGGCCTCACCCAGCTCGTCGGCGGCATCGCGCATCAACGCGCAATGCGACGGCACGCTCACCGGCAGCGGTAACGCGCGACGCGCACCCGCTTCCGAGGCGGCTTCACAGGCCTTGTCGACGGCGCCGCGATGACCGGCGATAACCACCTGCCCCGGGGCGTTGTAGTTTGCACAGGAAACGATCTCGTCGCCATTGATGCCGGCGCAGATTTTTTCCAGCACGGCGTCGTCCAGGCCGATGATCGCGGCCATGGCGCCCACGCCTTCCGGCGTGGCGGCCTGCATCAGGCGGCCGCGCAGCGCGACCAGGCGGGCGGCGTCGGCGAAATCGAGCACACCGGCCGCAACCAGTGCCGCGTATTCACCCAGGCTGTGCCCGGCCATGAATTCCGGTACCGGGCCGCCGGCCTCGCGCCAGGCTCGCCAGGTGGCGATGTCGCCCGCCAGCATGGCCGGCTGGGTATTCTCGGTGCGGTTCAGGTCCGCTTCCGGGCCGTCCTGGCACAGTGCCCACAGGTCAAAACCCAGGGCATCGGAAGCTTCGGCGAAGGTCGCCTTCACCTGCGGGAAATCGTCGGCCAGCCCGGCGAGCATACCGACGGACTGGGAACCCTGGCCGGGGAACAGGAAAGCCGTGGCCATCTCAGTACCTCACCAGGGCCGAGCCCCAGGTAAAGCCGCCGCCGAAGGCTTCCAGCAGCAGGTTCTGGCCACGCTGGATACGGCCGTCACGCACGGCCTCGTCCAGTGCCAGCGGCACCGAGGCCGCCGAGGTGTTGCCGTGGCGGTCAACCGTCACCACGACCTGGTCCATGGTCATGTCCAGCATCTTCGCGGTGGCGGAAATAATGCGCATATTCGCCTGGTGCGGCACCAGCCAGTCCAGTTCGGACTTGTCCATGCCGTTGGCGTCGAGGGTCTCGTCAACGATACGGCCCAGGGTGCGAACCGCCACCTTGAACACCTCGTTGCCCTTCATCTCGATATTGATACCGCCGCGCGGCAGGTCGAAATCGAAACCGGTGGAAATGCCGCGCTTCGTGCGCAGCAGGTCGACGTGCTCGCCATTGGCGTGAATATGCGTGGAGATGATGCCGGGTTCGTCGGCGGCCTCGATCACCACCGCGCCGGCGCCGTCGCCAAACAGCACGCAGGTGCCACGGTCGTTCCAGTCGACCAGGCGGGTGATCGACTCGGCGCCGATGACCAGCGCGCGTTTCGCGTCGCCCACCTTGATGAACTTGTCGGCGATGCTGAGCGCGTACAAGAAGCCGGTGCAGGCCGCGTTGACGTCCATGGCGCCCACGTGCGGCAGACCCAGGCGCTGCTGCAGCAGCACAGCGGTGGTCGGGAACACCAGGTCGGGCGTGGTGGTACCGACGATGATCAGGTCGATGTCTTTTGGCGACAGGCCGGCGGCCTCGATGGCGTTCTCGGCCGCGCGGAACGCCATGTCCGAGGTGTACTCGCCCTCGGCGGCCACCCGGCGCTCCCGGATGCCGGTGCGCGTACGAATCCACTCGTCGGTGGTATCGACCATGGTTTCGAGTTCGGCGTTGGTCAGCACCTTTTCGGGCAGACCACTGCCGGTGCCAATAATTCGGGAATATTTCACGATGCTGTCTCTCGTTCGTGTTTTTTGATCACCGCTTCGATGCGGTCGGGCACGTGATGTTGAGCCTCCTGCCCGGCTTCCAGAATGGCCTGGGTCGTCGCCAGCCGGCCGGAGCGGCCATGGCTTTTGACGAGGACGCCATTCAGTCCGAGCAACGGTGCCCCATTATGCTTGGCGGGGTCCAAACGTTCCACCATGGCCTTGAGCGCCGGCTTGGCCAGCAACGCGCCCAGGCGTGACCGCCACGTCGACTCCAGCGTCTTGCGGAACTCGCCGAACAGCATCGCCGCCAGGCCCTCGCTGGATTTCAGCACCAGGTTGCCGGCGAAACCGTCACACACGGCCAGGTCCACGGTGCCCTCGAAGATGTCATGGCCCTCGATAAAACCACGGTAGTCGAGGTCCGAGGCCTTCAGCAGTTCGTGCGCCTCGCGGACCACTGCGTGGCCCTTGCCGTCTTCGTGACCAACGTTGAGCAGACCGACCGACGCGGGCCGCTCGGGGTGCGCGGCGCGGCGCACTTCGGCGCCCATGAACGCGAACTGCGCCAGCTGGCGGGCATCGACATTCAGGTTGGCACCCAGGTCCAGCATGCCGACGGTGCCGGCGGCATTGGGGAACTGTGACATCAGCGCCGGGCGGCTGACGCCGGGCAGCACGCCCAGCAATTTCACGCCCAGGGCCATCAGTGCAACGGTATTGCCGGCGCTGACACAGGACTGTGCGCGCCCTTCGTGGACCAGCTGCAATGCGCGGTAAAGACTGAACTCGGGGCCGGCGCGCAGGATGGCGCGCGGCCGGGCATCGGACGTGATGACTTCACTGGTCGCCTCGATCACGAGACGGTCCCGCAGACCGGCATCGACACCGGCCAGCAACGGCTCGATCTCGTCCGGCCGCCCGACCAGGATGATTCGCAGTCCGGGGGATTCGGCCAAGGCATCCACCGCGGCCGGCACGGTCACCTTGGGCCCGTGATCGCCGCCATGCACGTCGAGTGCCAGGGTGCTGGACTTGTCCAGGTTCATCGCTTCCCTGCCCTATTGGTTTCGTTCAGGCGCAACAAAACAACCGCCGACCCGGGGGCCGGCGGCAGCTACTGTCGTCCAATTGCATCGGGTTTGAAGCCGTTAAGGGCCTCAATCCTCGTCGTCGAACTCCACGACGGGGCTATCCACAACCTTGCGGCCGCGGTAGTAGCCCTCGGGGCTGACGTGATGACGCAGGTGCGTTTCACCCGTGGTCGGCTCGACGGACAGTGTCGGCGCCTTCAGGGCGTCGTGCGAACGCCGCATGCCGCGGCGTGAAGGGGTTTTACGACTTTTCTGTACAGCCATGTTACTGACTCCTATTACCAATTCTTACCGATTCGTACTAGCGCTGCTTGCCGACCAGGTCACCAAGCGCCGCAAAGGGTTTCCGTGTACCCGAATCCTCTTCGGGTTCCGGCAGCTCGCCGCTGCTGAAATTCACATCGGCAAACTCGGGGTTGCGCGGTACCACCGGCAACCCCAGTATCAATTCATCTTCGACCAGCGTGGCCAGGGCCACCCGGCCTTCGTCGACCACCACCGGCTCGGCGCTGTCCGGCAACAAGGCCATCTCCGCCTCTTCGGCGATCACGGTCAACACCGTGCGTCGCTCGACGTTTTCCACGTAGGGCTTCAGGCTGGCCTGGCACACTAGGGTCAACCCCGCCTTCACCGAGAGATCCAGTTCAGGCCGCCCGTCGATATCCGAACTGACCGAAAGCCGGAACTCGGCCTCGCCGCCCTCGTCTTCGACCATTTCGAGCAGGCGCGGCATACGGACCAATGGCATTGTTCCGCCAAAATCCCTGCGGCCTTGTGCGGCCAACCAGGGGTTGATCCAGTCTGGAAACTCCCGCGACATCACTGCTCACCCGCCAAAGGCGCTTGGGCAAACAGGGAATTTTACACCATAAGCGGATGAGGAGCCAAGATTTTTCCGGTATTCTGGCGAAGCCCTTCCGGCAGCACTATAATTGCCCACCATTCTGTGGCGTATGGACGGAGAATCTCCATGAGTGACAACGGTTATCGACACTGGCGACTGGACAGCGACCTCGACGGGATCTGCTGGCTCAGCCTCGACCGCGAGGGCGAGAGCGCCAACAGCCTGTCGCGCGAGGTGCTCACGGAGCTTGAGCGCATTGTTGGCCAGCTGGAAGCGGAACCACCCATTGGCCTGGTGCTGCAATCGGCCAAGAAGGGCTCGTTTATCGTTGGCGCCGATGTGCGCGAGTTCGACAAGGTTGATAACGCCGCCGAGGCGTCCGAGTTCATTCACCATGTCCACCAGCTGTTTAACCGCATCGAGGCGCTGCCCTTCCCCACCGCGGTGATCATCGAGGGCTACTGCCTGGGTGGCGGGCTGGAACTGGCGCTGTGTTTCGACTGGCGCATCGCCCGTGATGATGACAACACCCGGCTGGGCTTTCCCGAGGTACAACTGGGCATCTACCCGGGGTTCGGCGGCAGTGCGCGCAGCGTCCGCCAGTGCGGTGCACTTAAGGCCATGCCTCTGATGCTGTCGGCCCGCAACCTGCGTGCCCGCGCGGCACGCGGCCAGGGCCTGGTCGACGAGTTGGTCGGGCAGCACGGCTCGCCGCGCTGGGCCGCGCGCCGCGCGGTATTGAAAGCGCGCAAGTCCAAAGGGCCCGGCTGGATGGCCAGCGTCCAGGGCATGGCGCCGGTGCGCAAGCTCCTGGCCGGGCAGATGCGCAAGCAGACCGCCGCCAAGGCCAATCCGGATCATTACCCTGCGCCGTTCGAACTGATCGACGCCTGGGAAGACTGTGGCGACGACCCGCATGCCATGCTGGCCGAGGAAGTGGTCCGTGTGGGCCGCCTGATCACCAGCGATACCTCGATCAACCTGCGCCGTGTGTACGCGCTCACCGAGCGACTGAAAGGCTATGGCAAGAAGAGCCCGTTCCGCGCCCGCCGCGTGCACGTGGTCGGCGCCGGTACCATGGGTGGTGATATCGCCGCCTGGTGCGTGACCCGCGGCCTGGAGGTCACGCTGCAGGACCGCGAAATGAAGTACATCGAGCCGGCCCTGGCGCGCGCCAAGTCGCTGTTCAAGAAGCGCCTGAAGACGCCCGACCAGGTGGCCGGGGCCATGTCCCGGCTGTTGCCGGACGTGGCCGGTGATGGCGCGGCCCTCGCCGACGTGGTCATCGAGGCCATCTTCGAGAACGCCGAGGCCAAGAAAGCGCTGTACGCGACCATCGAGCCGAAACTGCAGCCACACGCGCTGCTGGCGACCAACACGTCCGCCATCCCGCTGGCCGAACTCGCGGCCGACCTGGAACGCCCCGAGCGCCTGATCGGCCTGCATTTTTTCAACCCGGTGGCGAAGATGCCGCTGGTGGAAGTCGTGCATGGTGATGCGACCGACGCCCGCGCCGTGCTCGATGGCGCGGCCTTCTGCAACCAGATTGGCCGCTTTCCGCTGCCGGTGGAGAGCAGCCCCGGCTTCCTGGTCAACCGCGTGCTGGCGCCATACCTGATCAAGGCCTTCCGGATGCGCAACACCGGCGGTGTCAGCGCCGAGAACCTGGATGCCGCGGCCGAGCGCTTCGGCATGCCGATGGGTCCTGTGGAACTGGCCGACGTGGTCGGGCTGGATATCGGCCTGGGCGTGCTGGGCACGCTGGGCGACAAGGATTCCGGCGCCGAGCGCGAACTGCTGCAGTCCTACGTTGACGCCGGCAAGCTGGGCAAGAAGTCCGGCGAAGGTTTCTACAAATGGGACAAGGGCAAGCCGTCCAAGGGCTCGGTCACAGCCGGCGAAGATGAGCTGGACGAGATCGCCCTGATGCTGATGCAACCCTATTTTGACGAGTGCAAGGCGGCGCTGGCCGACGGCATCGTCGAGGATGGCGATGTGCTGGATGCCGGGATGATTTTCGGTACCGGGTTCGCGCCGTTCCGCGGCGGCCCCCTGCACTACCTGTCGACCCTGGAAGCCGACACGGAGAACGACAATGACTGATTCCCTGCGCCGGGTCGCCATCATCGGCGGCAGCCGGATTCCCTTCTGCCGCTCCAACAGCATCTACGCCACGCGCAGCAATATGGACATGCTGTCCGCCGCGCTGCAGGGCGTGACCGACCGTTTCGGCCTGGACGGCGTGCAACTGGACGAGGTGGTCGCCGGTGCGGTGACCACGCATTCGCGCGACTGGAACCTGGCGCGCGAGGCCGTGCTGTCCACCACGCTCAGCCCGCTGACGCCCGGCATCACGCTGCAACAGGCCTGCGGTACCAGCCTGCAGGCGGCACTGGGCATCGCCGCGAAGATTGCGGCCGGGCAAATCGAGTGCGGCATTGCCGCCGGCACCGACACCACGTCCGATCCGCCAATCGTGTTCGGGCCCAAGTTCTCCAGGCGCCTGGTGCAGCTGGGTCGCGCGCGCAGCTTCGGTGACAAGCTGAAGGTGTTCAAGGGCTTCTCCCCGGCCGAACTGGCGCCCGTGCCGCCGGCCAACGGCGAGCCGCGCACGCGCATGTCCATGGGCCAGCACTGTGAGCGCATGGCGCGCGAATGGGGTATCCGCCGCGAGGACCAGGACGAACTGGCCGCGACCAGCCACCTGAACGCCGCGAAGGCCTGGAACGAGGGCTTTTTCGACCCGCTGGTGACGCCCTGGGGCGGCGCCGCGCGTGACAACAACGTCCGCCCGGATACCAGCGCGGAGAAGCTGGCCGGCCTGAAGACCGTATTCGCGAAGGATGACGCCGCTACTCTGACCGCCGGTAACAGCACGCCGCTGACCGACGGCGCCGCCGGCGTGCTGCTGGCTTCCGAGGAGTGGGCGCGCGAGCGCAACCTGCCTGTGCAGGCCTGGCTGGTGACCGGCCGCTCCGCCGCCGTGGACTTCGTCAACGACGAGGGGCTGCTGATGGCGCCCACCGTGGCCGTGGCGGAACTGCTGCAGCGCACCGGGCTGTCACTGCAGGATTTTGACTACTACGAAATCCACGAGGCCTTCGCCGCACAGGTGTTGTGCACGCTCAAGGCCTGGGAATCAGAAGATTACTGCCGCAACCGCCTGGGGCTGGACGAGCCGCTGGGGCCCATCGACCGCTCGAAGATGAACGTCAAGGGCAGCAGCGTGGCCGTGGGTCACCCGTTTGCCGCCACTGGCGCGCGCATCCTGGGCACGCTGTCACAGCTGATGGACAACGAAGGCGGCGGCCGCGGGCTGATCTCCGTCTGCACCGCCGGTGGAATGGGCGTGGCGGCAATCGTCGAACGCGAGTAGCCGCCCGGTGTTCTACCCGCCGAAGGCGCGAACCGCGGCGTCCGTCGTGTTGCGCAGCAGCATGGCGATGGTCATCGGGCCCACACCCCCGGGCACGGGGGTGATGGCGCCGGCCACTTCACGGGCCTCGTCGAAGGCCACGTCACCCACCAGGCGGTAACCCCGCGGGTCATTGGCGTCATCGATGGCGTTGACGCCAACATCGATAACCGCGGCGCCCGGCTTGATCCAGTCACCCTTGACCATTTCCGCACGCCCAACGGCGGCGATCAGGATATCCGCCTGGCGGACCATGGCCGGCAGGTCGGCGGTGCGTGAATGGCAGACGGTGAGCGTGGCATTGCGATGCAGCAACAGCATGGCGACCGGCAGGCCGACGATATTGCTGCGCCCCAGCACCACGGCGTTGCGGCCGGAAATCTCGATGCCGCTGCGGTCCAGCAGCTCGATGCAGCCCTTGGGCGTACACGGCACAAACAGCGGGTCGCGGCGCTTCATGGACAGGCGACCGATGTTCAGCGGGTGGAAGCCGTCGACGTCCTTCTCCAGGCTGATCGCGGCCAGCACGGCCTCGTCATCGATATGGTCCGGCAGCGGCAGCTGCACCAGGATGCCGTGAACCGCCGGGTCGGCGTTCAGGCCTTCGACAACCGCCAGAAGCTCGTCCTGGCTGATGTCGGCGGGCAGTTCATGGCCGAATGACGCGATGCCCACCTCGGCGCAGGCCTTCTTCTTCATGCGCACGTAGGTTTCCGAGTCTTTGCGCGCGCCGACCAGCACCGTGGCCAGCCCGGGCACGCGGCCGTGGGCGGCCTGCATGGCGGCCACTTCCTGCCTGATTTCTTCGCGAATGGTGGCCGCGATGGCCTTGCCGTCGATGATCTCCGCGGTCATGGGAGGCTCCTGTCATCAGTAGTGTTTCCAACCGCGCGCATTGTACTGGTTTGTGATTCCGGAATCGTGGACTAGACTGGTAGGAAGGCTCTATTCCCTGGGAGAGGATACGTGAACGTATTTGAATACGTTTTCCAGTCCATTGGAGGCGCGCCATTACGACTGCAAAACTGGACCGGACAGCCCCTTCTGCTGGTCAACACCGCGTCAGAAAGTGAATTCGCGCCGCAGTACGCACAACTGCAACGGATTTACGATGATTACCGTGAAAGCGGACTGGTCATCATCGGCCTGCCCTGTGATGATTTCGGTCATCGCGAGCCGGGCAGCGAAGAAGACATCGCCAAACTCACCTGGGAGGAATACCGGGTGCGGTTTCCGTTGACGCGCAAGATCAGCGTCATGGGCTACGCCGCGCACCCGCTGTTCCATGCCCTGCGTGAAACCTATGGCGATGACGTCACGCCGCGCTGGAACTTCTACAAGTACCTGTTTGACCGGCGCGGGGAACTGATCGAGTGCTGGCCGTCAAAGGTCACGCCGAATGACCCGTTGCTGACACACCAGGTAGAACGCAACCTGAACTCCTGGGTGTTCTGACGACGCTGGCGGCTAGCGGCCCTTCTTGCGGCTGGTGAATTTCTTCAGGCGCTTGCGGCGCTTGACCTGGCGCTCGGTGAGCGTGTTGCGCCGGTCCTTGTAAGGGTTGTCGCCGCTGCGGAAGTCAATGATGACCGGCGTGCCGGACAGCTTGAACGCCTTGATGAAGGTGTTTTCAAGGTAGCGCCGGTAGGACACCGGCACGGTGTCGACGCGGTTGCCATGCACGACGATACGCGGCGGCATCTTGCCGCCCATGTGGGCAAAGCGCAGGCGCGCGGTGCGGCCCTGCTTCATGGGCGGCTGGTGGGCCTCAAACGCCTTGATCAGTACGCGGGTCAGCGCGGACGTCGGCAGTTCGCGCGTTGCGCTTTCCCAGGCGTCATTGACCGCGCGCAGCAGGATGTCCATGCCGGTGCCATGCAGCGCCGAGATGCGAACCCGCCGCGCCCACGGCACGAAATCCAGCTTGCGATCGAGTTCATCCAGCACCTGCTTGCGGTGGTCGTCTTCCAGGCCATCCCACTTGTTGACCGCGATGACCAGCCCCCTGCCCTGTTCCAGCACGTGCGACAGCAGGGTCATGTCCTGGTCGGTCAGGCCTTCACGGGCGTCGAGCACCAGGATCACCACGTGGGCGCGCTCAATGGCCTGCAGGGCCTTGATCACGCTGAATTTTTCGACCGCGTCATGCACCTTGGCGCGGCGCCGCACGCCGGCGGTGTCGATCAGGTCGTATTCCAGCCCGTTCTTGTTCCACTGCACGGTGATGGTGTCGCGCGTGGTGCCGGGCATGTCGAAGGCCATGACGCGTTCTTCCCCCAGCAGGCGGTTCACCAGCGTCGACTTGCCGACGTTCGGGCGGCCGACGATGGCCAGCCGGCGACGGTCGGGCTCGTCCTCTTCCGGTTCCTCGGGTTCGGCGGGCGGGAGAAACTCATCGACGCGGCCCATGAGCTTTTCCACGCCGCGACGGTGCGCGGCGGCCACCTGCGCAGCCTCGCCCAGGCCCAGCGAGGCGAAATCGGCAACGGCGACATCGGCATCCAGGCCGTCGGTCTTGTTGGCCACCAGGAGCACCGGGACGCCCTTCTGGCGCAGGACCTCGGCCACTTCCTCGTCGGCGGCGGTCAGGCCGTCACGAGCGCTGACCACGAACAGCACCAGCGTCGATTCCTCGACGGCCTGGTGCACCTGGTGCGCGGTCAGGTAATCGATGCCCTCGGCGCCGGAGACCAGGCCGCCGGTGTCCACGAGCACCAGCGGGCGCTCGCCAACCCGGCTGATGCCGTACTGGCGATCACGGGTAACGCCCGGCAGGTCCGCCACCAGCGCGTCACGCGTGCGCGTGAGTGCGTTGAATAACGTCGACTTGCCGACGTTGGGGCGGCCGACAATGGCGACGACGGGCAGCATGCGGGGCTCAGAGGGCGGCGTTGGCGCGCAAGGCGATCAACTTGCCCTTGCGGGTATAGACGTACAGCGTATCGCCTATCACCAGCGGCGCGCCGTTGAAACCCTTGCCGCCGAGCTTGTCGCGGGCCACGAAGTGACCTGTCTCCAGGTCGATCCAGTGCAGGTAGCCGTCGTAGTCGCCCACGACCACGTAGTCGCCGTAGATGGCGGGACGGGTCAGGTCGCGGTTGCTGAGCGCGTCCTGCTTCCACAGCGTGGTGCCGTTGCGACGATCCATCAGCCAGACGTGGCCGTTGGCGTCACTGGTGGCCAGGTGGGTGCGCAGCACGGTCACGCCGGTGGCCGAGGACACGTCCTTGAACCACAGCAGGCGGCCGGAATCCGCCGCCAGGGACGACACGCGGTTCTTGAAGCTGGAGACAAGCAGGTCGGACGCGACAATGGCCATCTGCCCGTCGACGTCCGCCAGGCGGTCCAGTTCGCTACGGCCTTCCGGGGTCACCACGGCCTGTTCCCAGACCAGGGTACCGTCATCCAGGCGCAGCGCGACCACTTCACCGGAGTCATAACCCAGGTAGACGATGCCGGCGCGGATCAGCGGGTTGGCGTTGCCCCGCAGGGTAAGCAGCGGCACGCTGTGGTCATAGACCCAGACCCGGCGGCCATTGCGGGCGTCCAGGCCGAACACGCGGCCGTCAATCGAGCGCACGACGACAATGCCGTCGGCCTCGGTGGGCGCCGCGAGAATTTCCGATGACACGCGCGCGATCCAGACCGGCGTGCCGGTTTCCGGCGTAAACGCGTGGACTTCGCCGTTTTCGGTACCGACGATCACCAGCGAGGCCCCCAGGCCGGGGCCGCCGCTGAACGGCAGTTCCGTCTTCAGGCGCCAGATGCGGTTGCCGGACATGGCGTCGACCGCGGTCAGCTCGCCCTCGTAATCGGCCACGTACAGCACGCCGTCACGGTATACCGGGCGTAGTTGCTGGGTACCGCGGCGGGTGCCGTCGCCCACGCTGAGCGACCACAGTTCATCGGTGCCGACGGTCGGTTCAAACTCGACCAGTTCGGCCGGCTCACCCGGCTTGGGGTCGCCGCCCCAGCTCTTGAACCAGCTGCAACCCGGCAGCGCGACAACCAGCAGCAGGGCCGCCAGCAGACGGTATCGCATCAGGATTCCATCCCGGCGTCGGCCTCGAGGGCGTCACGCTTCATTTCCAGCAGCGGGCGGAAGCCGATGCCGGTCTCCTGCCGCTCCAGCGCCTCGGTGTAGGCGGCAATCGCGTCGGCGTTGCGGCCCAGCGCGGCCAGCGCGTCGCCGCGGATTTCGGCGTAACGCGACTCGAAGCCGGTCTCGGTGAGCGCGGCATCAATCAATGCCAGCGCGGCTTCGGCATCACCCAGGTCGATCTTCAGCCGGGCCAGGCGCTCGCGGGCGATTTCCCGCAGCGGCGCCGGCTCACCCGATTTCATGACCGATTCCAGCAGGCTCACGGCCAGCTCACCCTGGCCGGATTCGACCCGCGCGCGGGCCATGCTCAGTGCCGCCAGGTGGGTATAGGCGGAACCGGCATGGTCCGCCTTCAGGGTCTCGAAATTGGCGACCGCCGGGTCCAGGCGCTCCTCGGCCAGTTCTTCGAGCAGCACCTCGTATTCTGCCGAGGCACGCTGCGACTTGTTCTGGTCCCAGACCTGCCACTGCTTGAAACCGAAAAGACCGCCAAAAGCGAGCACCAGCCCCATGATGATGGCGCCGCCGTTTTCGCGCAGCCATCCCTTGACGCGTTCGCTCTGCTCTACCGAATCGTAAACTTCAACCATGTCGTTCCACTCTATTGATTACGCCGACGCCAGCCAGGCATCGATCCATTGATTCAAATCCGCCAGGGACACCGTCTCCTGGGGCAGGTCTTCGCGCAGGTGCTTGACCGTGACCTGGCCCGCGGCGACTTCGTCATCGCCCAGAACCAGCGCCAGCGGCGCGCCGCTGCGGTCGGCACGCTTGAATTGCGCCTTGAAGCTGCCGCCGCCGGCGTTCATCTGCACCCGCAGGTCGCCATTGGCGTCCCGCAACTGTTCGGCCAGGCGCTGCGCTTCCGGGCCGGCGACATCGCCGACGGCCACCACGTAGGCATGTGGCGCCACGGTTTCGCCGGCACCCAGGTCATTCATCAACGCGACGATACGCTCGGCGCCCATCGCGAAACCGGTTGCCGGCCAGGGCTTGCCACCCTGCAGCTCAACCAGGCCATCATAACGCCCGCCGGCACAGATGGTGCCCTGGGCACCCAGTGACTGGGTCACCCACTCGAAGACCGTGTGGCAATAATAATCCAGTCCGCGCACCAGGCGGGGATTGACCCGGTATCCGATACCCAGGCGATCCAGGCGCTCGCGCAGGCCGTCGAAGTGCGCCCGCGACTCATCGCCGAGGAAATCACCCAGCACCGGTGCGTCAGCCAGGCGCGCCTGCACGTCCGGATCCTTCGAGTCGAGAATGCGCAGCGGGTTCCGCGCCAGGCGCTCGCGGGCGTCTTCAGGCAGCGATTCGGCATGCGCCGACATGTATTCAACCAGGGCCTCGCGGTAGGCGACGCGCTCGTCGGTATTACCCAGGCTGTTGATCTCCAGCTGGACGTCGTCAAGGCCCAGGCGCGCCCACAGGCGCTCGCCCATGGCCAGCAGCTCGGCATCGACATCCGGGCCGGGTGCGCCGAAGACCTCCGCGCCCACCTGGTGAAACTGGCGGGTGCGGCCCTTCTGCGGCCGCTCGTGCCGGAACATCGGGCCCATGTACCACAGCCGAATGGGTGCGGCGTACAGCAGGCCGTTCTGCAACGCCGCGCGGACCACGCCGGCGGTGCCTTCGGGCCGCAGGCTCAGGCTGTCGCCATTGCGGTCCTCGAAGGTGTACATCTCTTTTTCGACCACGTCGGTGGCCTCACCGATGGCGCGGGTGAACACCGCGGTCTTCTCAACGATGGGCGTGCGGATCTCCTCGAAGGCATAGGCGCCAAGAACGGCGCGCGCCTCACGCTCGAAGCGCTGCCAGGTGGACATTTCCGCGGGCGGAATATCGTGCATTCCGCGTACTGAACGTGGTGCTGAACTCATGAACTGGGGCCTTGCGGGAAGCGCTCTTGCGAACGCTTCAGGATTCCTGGGGCGGCTGTTCCGCTACTTCCTCGCTCTCGGCCGGCGCAGCCGCCGGGTCCAGGCGAAGCCGCGCGACATCTTCGCGGGCATGGGCGCTGAGGTCCACGGATTCGCCATCCAGGAACAACTGGATGGCCGAGGACCGGCCGATGGACAGGTCAAATGGTGCCTGGCCACGATAGCTGCGTTTTTCGCCACCTCGGACCAGGTCACGCTCCAGGCGCTGGCCGTCCGGGCCGACGATTTCCACCCAGCTGTCGGCCGACGCATGCAGCTCCAGCAGGTGTTCACCCTCGGCCAAAGGCGCATTGGCCAGGCCGTTATCAACCGCCTGCCAGGCCTGGCGGCCTGCGCCGGCACGGGCCGCGGCCGGAACCCGCAGGCTCTCCAGCGAGGCGATGGAGGCCGACACATGGGCGCTGGGCGGCGGGGTCATCGTACCCGCGGCCGAAACGCTGTCACCCTCGACATTCGTCAACCGGGCGGCCTCGTGCGTGACCTGCCAGGCCAGCGTGCCCACCAGCAAAGACGCCAGGGCGTAGCTGGCGACGCGCAGCCAGCGATCGGAAGACTTCAGCTGTCGCGCCTCGGGGAACACCGAGCGTAACGCGGACGATTCCTCGTAGGTCTCGTCGGTGGCGGACTGCACCAGGGCCGGGTCGATGTCGAGAAACTCGGCATAGGCACGCACGAAACCGCGGCGATACACCGGCGCCAGCCGGGCATGCTTGTCGGCCTCGATGGCGCGAATGACCTCGACGCTGCATTTCAATGAACGCGAAACGTCCTCTTCGGACAAACCGCGATGCTCACGACCCGCCCGAAGGCGTTCGCCGGGGCTCAATGGAATCAGGTCTTGTTGTTGTTCATTCATCCCGTGGTACCCATGCGAATCTGCTCAGCTTCCGGTGAGTTCGGGTAGCGATCAAAAATCTGGTTTCGGTACGCGCTCGCGCCTTCCGGGTTGTTAAGCCTCGTTTCGACGCGATACCCGACCATCAGCCCTTCGACCGACGTTGTCCCGGTCGCTTCGTAACGCTGCAGGAAGGCCCGTGCCCGCAGGAAGTCAGACTTCCGGTAACTCAGGCCGGCCATGGACAGCAACGCGTCCGGGAACGCGGCATCGTACTTCAGTGATTGTCGCAGATAGTTTTCCGCCGCGTCCATGTCCCCGTGCTCTAGCGCGCAGGAACCCGCATTGGCCAGAGCCACGGCCGGTGTGCGGTAGAACGGGTCATCCAGCGCGCGCTCGAAGTATTCCTGCGCTTCGCGGCTGCGATTGCTGCGGCACAGGTAGGCCGCGTAATTGTTGTTGGCGTCGCCGCTATCGGGCTTGGCGCGCACGGCTTCCTTGTAATGCTTGCCCGCCAGCTCATACTCACCAATGCGCTCGTACAGCACGGCGATGACCGTGTGTGCCGGGGCGTAATCGTTGTCGGAGCGAACGGCGCGCTTGAGTTTTTCCAGCGCGATCTCGTACTGCCCCCGGTTCATGTACTCGGTACCCAGCCGGGTGTTGATCTCGGCTGCCCGGCGTGCCGGGTCGGTGGGGCCTCCCATGGTGTCGGTATCAGGCGAACTCGCGCAGCCCGCCAGGATGGCGGTTGTCAGCATGATGGCGATCAGGCGGCTTGGGAACATGGGTCAGTGCGTCTCCTCGACCTGGCGCAGGCGGATGCGCTCACTGCGACGGGTGCGGTCCTGGAACTTGCCGGCCAGCTGGCCACAGGCGGCGTCGATGTCCTGCCCACGCGTCTTTCGCACGGTCGCGATCAGGCCGCCCTTGCGGACGATGTCCTGGAAGCGGTCGATGCGTTCCGGCGTGGAGCAGCGGTAGGCCGTGCCCGGGAACGGGTTGAACGGGATCAGGTTCAGCTTGCTGGGCACGCGGCGCAGCAGCTTGACCAGCTGCCGGGCGTGCTCCGGGCTGTCGTTAATGCCGTCCATCAAGGTGTATTCGAAAGTGATGGAGCGCTTGTGCTTGCCGTCGACGTAGTCCTGGCAGGCCTGCATCAGCTCGGCAATCGGGTACTTGCGGTTCAGCGGCACCAGCTCTTCACGCAGGTCGTCGACCGGGGCGTGCAGTGAAACGGCCAGCGCCACGTCGACGGTTTCGCGCAGCTGGCGGATGCCCGGCACCAGGCCGGCGGTGCTAACCGTGACCCGGCGCGCGGCCAGGCCGAAGCCCAGGTCGTCGCGCATCAGCGACAGGGCCGGTGCAACAGCGTCAAAATTCAGCAGCGGCTCGCCCATGCCCATCATCACCACGTTGGTAATGGCGCGCTCACCATTGCGTTCGTGGCCGAGGGCCTTCGCGGCCTGCCAGACCTGGCCGATGATCTCGCCGGTGGTCAGGTTGCGATTGAAGCCCTGCGCGCCGGTGGAGCAGAAACTGCAGTTGAGCGCGCAGCCCACCTGCGAAGACACGCACAGCGTGCCCCTGCCCGGCTCCGGGATGAAAACGGTCTCCACGGCGTTGCCGCCGGGGAGACCCATGAGCCACTTGACCGTACCGTCGGAGGAGATTTTCTCGGAAACCACTTCCGGTGGACGGATTTCGGCCAGCAATGACAGCTTCTGCCGCAAAGCCAGGCCGAGGTCAGTCATCTGCTCGAAATCACTGACCTGGTGGTGGTAGACCCACCGCAGGATCTGCTGGGCACGAAACGGCTTCTCGCCGATGGAGGCGAAAAACTCGCGCAGACCCGGCTCATCCAGGTCCAGCAGGTTGATGCGGGTGGTCTCGCCGGACATCGTCGTTCGCTCAGGCGCCCAGGGCGTCTTCGCCGAAGAAGTAGACGATCTCGGTGCGGGCGGTGTCCGGGCCATCGGAACCGTGCACGGCGTTGGCGTCGATGCTCTCGGCAAAATCGGCGCGAATGGTGCCCGGCGCCGCTTCCTGCGGGTTGGTAGCGCCCATCAGTTCACGGTTCCTGGCGATGGCGTTTTCGCCTTCCAGCGCCTGGATCATGACCGGGCCCGAGGTCATGAACGCGACCAGGTCCTTGAAGAACGGACGTTCGCTGTGAACGGCGTAGAAACCCTCGGCCTCGGCCTGGCTCAACTGCGCCATGCGCGCGGCGACAATACGCAGCCCGGCATCTTCAAAACGGGAGTAAATCTTGCCAATGACATTCTTGGCTACGGCGTCGGGCTTGATGATCGACAGGGTTCTTTCGACGGTCACTTAAAAAATCCTCGTAATAAACTGTTTTGCAAAATTTTAATTCCGCTTCACCGCAAAGACGAAACGGCCACATAAAACGCGTCAATTTTAAGGTTGATGCCGCCTGCCTGCAATGTCCACGGCAGAATTAGCGCTTCTCTTGACCGCTTTGGAGGCCAAAAACTATGATGAGTTGGCCCACCACGGGGGATCCCCATGACGCTTTTGTTCCTCGCCATCATCGTCCTGACGCTGATGGTGTTTGCCTACAACCGAATCCCGCTGGGAATCTGCGTGGCCGTGCTGGTGGCCATTACCGTCGTCCTGACCGAGTTGCGCGAGGTCTATTACACGCCGTCCTGGTTCCGCTGGATGTACGGCATCCTGGCCGTGACGTTGCTCGGATTTTCCATACGACCATTGCGCAGGCTGTTGATTTCCAACCGTTTACTGCCCATTTTCCGCAAGGTTCTGCCGAAAATGTCCGATACCGAGCGCGAAGCGCTGGATGCTGGCACGGTGTGGTGGGACGCCGAGCTGTTCTCCGGCCGCCCACGCTGGCGCCGGCTCCTGAAGACCCCGGCGCCATCGCTGTCGGCGCGCGAGCAGGCCTTCCTGGACGGGCCGGTGGAAGAACTCTGCCGCATGCTCGACGACTGGGAGATCTGCGACCACTACCGCCGACTGCCTGAGCCGATCTGGTCGTTCCTGCGCGAGCACCGTTTCTTCAGCATGATCATCCCCGAGTCCTTTGGCGGGCTGGGCTTCTCCGCCCAGGGCAATTCCGCGGTGGTCATGAAACTGGCCAGTCGCAACCTGACCACGGCGGTCACGGTAATGGTGCCCAACTCCCTGGGGCCGGGCGAACTGCTGCTGCATTACGGCACCGATGCGCAGAAAAACCACTACCTGCCACGCCTGGCCAGCGGCGAGGACATCCCCTGTTTTGCGCTCACCGGACCCACGGCGGGCTCCGACGCCGCCGGCATGCCCGACACCGGCGTGGTCTGCATGGGCGAGCACGACGGCCAGCAGGTGCTGGGATTCCGCCTGAACTGGAACAAGCGCTATATCACCCTGGCGCCGGTCGCCACGGTGCTGGGCCTGGCCTTCCGGGCGCTGGACCCTGACGGCCTGCTGGGCGAGGACCCGGAGCCGGGTATCACCTGCGCGCTGATCCCGGTCGACACACCGGGCATCGAGATCGGCAACCGCCACATGCCGGTCGGTTCGGTATTCCAGAACGGCCCGACGCGTGGCAAGGATGTCTTTATCCCGATGGACTGGGTCATCGGTGGCCAGCCACGGGTCGGCCAGGGCTGGCGCATGCTGATGCAGTCGCTGGCGGCCGGACGGGCCATTTCCCTGCCGGCGCTGGGCACCTCCGGCGGCAAGATGTCGGCGCTGCTGACCGGCGCCTACGCGCGGGTACGCAAGCAGTTCGACCTGCCCATCGGTCTGTTTGAGGGGGTTCAGGAGCCGCTGGCGCGAATCGCCGGCCGGACTTACCGCATGGATGCCGCCCGCCGCCTGACCCTTGTGGCCCTGGATGAAGGCGAGAAGCCCAGCGTGCTGTCGGCCATCGTCAAGTACCAGCTGACCGAGGGCAACCGCCAGACACTCAACGACGCCATGGACATCCATGGCGGCAAGGGCATCATCACCGGCCCCAACAACTACCTGGCGCACGCCTACCAGGCAGTGCCGATTTCGATCACGGTCGAAGGCGCCAATATCCTGACCCGGTCGCTGATCATCTTTGGCCAGGGCGCCATCCGCGCCCATCCCTGGCTGCTGAAGGAGATGCGCGCCGCCGGTGCGCCGCCCAGCAGCAAGGCCCGCCGCGATTTCGACCATGCCCTGTTCAGCCACGTGGGCTACGTCATCAGCAACAAGGTTCGCGCCTTCGTACTGGGCGTGACCGGGGGCTGGTCGACACGCGCGCCGGTGCGGGGCAAGACCGCCCGCTACTACCGCCAGCTGACCCGCCTGAGCGCGGCCTTCGCCTTCCTGGGCGACAGCGTGCTGCTGGTGCTGGGCGGCAAGTTCAAGTTTCGCGAAACCCTGTCCGGGCGCTTCGCGGATGCGCTGATTCACCTGTACCTGGCCTCCGCCGTGCTCAAGCGCTTCGAGGACGACGGCCGTCCTGCCGAGGACCTGCCGCTGGTCCAGTGGTCGCTGGATGACAGCCTGTACAAGATCCAGCAGAGCCTGCTGGGTGTGATGCAGAACTACCCCCTGCCCGGCATGGGCCGACTGCTGAAGTGGGCCGTGTTTCCGCTCGGCCTGCCCTACCAGCCGCCCAGTGACGCGGTGGCACAGGCTTCGGCACGGCTGATCCTGGCGGAAACGGCGAGCCGCGACCGCATCACCGAGGGCGTGTTCATCTCCGATGCCGACGATGCCGCCGGGCGCGTGCTCAACGCCTTCCACCTGGTGCTCGAATCCGCCGATGCAGAACAGGCCATCCGCAACGCGCTGAAGGAAAGCGTGACCATCGACAACTACACCAGCCTGGTCCGGCGCGCCGTGGAAAGCGGCGTGATCACCGAGGAACAGGCCACCGCTGTGCGCCTGGCGCAGCAGGCCGCGGCCAAGGTCATCGCGGTGGATGATTTTCCCAAGTCGGCGATCGAAGGCTTCGACAAGTCACCGTTCCGCCCGGCATCGGACCGATACGCCCAGGCTGACACCAGCAGGACCGAAGCGCCCGCGGGCTGAGTCTCAGTCCGCGGCCGGGCCCAGGAAGTCGCGGATCCGTCGCTGCTGGGCCATGCCATCGGCATAGCCCAGGTCCATCAGGGCCTGGCAGTAAGGCGCCTCGAACAGCAGGTAGCTGGCCATGCGCCAGTCCCTTCCCCAGCCACCCAGGCTGCGCAGCATCAGCTTCACCGCCCAGGGAATATCGGCCGCGTGGCCGGCGGTCATGTCCCGCAGGTCGCGGCTGGGACGGATCACCAGGGCGTCGATGTACTTCAGCCCGGTCGCCTGCCGGTCCGTGTCGGGAACCAGCGACAGCGTCCGGTTGACGCGGCCCAGCCGGGCCAGGTCGGCGTTCAGCGTATCCATGAAGATGGTATCGAGCAGGTAGCCACCGATCTCCGCCGGTGACGGATACCGGGTGGGCGCCGTCGGCGCCGGGTCGGGGCGCTCGTCGCGGGTGGCGATCACGAGAATTTTCTCCGCGCCCAGGTGGATGGCCGGGCTCAGCGGCGCGGTCATGCGCATGCCGCCGTCACCGAAGTACTCGTCGCCCAGCCGTTCGGCGGGAAACAGCATCGGCAGGGCGGCAGACGCCATCAGGTGGGACACATCCAGCCTGGCCGGCAGGCCCTCGCGCCGGTGCCGGCGCCAGGGCTTGATGCCGGGCCGGGCCTGGAAAAAGCTCACCGCCCCCGCGCGGGTATAGCCTGACGCCGTGATCGCGACGCCGTCCAGGGCGCCCTGGTCAATGGCCGTCTCGACCCCTTCGAGCTGCAGTGTTGACTGAAGAAAGTTTCGTAAGGGGTTGTTATCCAACAAGGCTTTTGGCGCGACGTTTAGCAAGCCGCCGGAGCCCAGTCCCATCGCCCAGCGCAGGCCCGAGCCCAGGACGGTGAGCGCGTCGGTACGGTAGATCCGCGCGCAGTGCATGCTGCCCCAGAACGCCGCCAGGCGCTCGATCCCGGCGGCAAACTCGTGCGCGTGACTGGCCACAACGGCGGCGTTGATGGCACCCGCCGAGGTGCCTGTCACCACCCTGAAGGGCCCCGCCGGGCGCGGGTACAGTTCCGCGATCGCCTTCAGCACACCCACCTGGTAGGCGCCGCGGGCACCACCGCCGGGTAACACCAGTCCACAAACCCCTGTCGCCTGTTCCATGTTCGCTGAACTCTCGCTCCTGTCCGGGGGTCGTAACCCCTGCCGGCAAACTACCGGCGCGGCCGTTCCGGTGCAACCATCACGGGGCCCCGGTGTATACTCGGCCGCAGGATATGAGCCTTTCAGAACGTCAGTGCCGACCCTGCGAAGGTGGAACCGAACGCCTGCCCGTTGAACGCGCGCGCAAGTTGCTGCGGCAACTCGAAGACTGGCGCATGGACGCGGATGGACTGGAGATCAAACGCACTTTCCGGATCGAGGGGTTTTCCCGGGTGCTGGACTTCATCAACCGCCTGGCCTGGCTCAGCCACCGCCAGGGGCACCATCCCGATTTCCGGGTCTTCCCGGGGGGATGCGTGGTGCGGTATTCGACCCATGCGATTGGCGGCCTGTCCGAAAATGATTTTATCTGCGCCGCACGGCTGGATCGATTGGCAAGGGACTGAACAGATGTCGAGTACGGAAGCAACCGCCGCGGCGCCCGCCGCAGCCACCCCCCAGGCGCGACTCGCGCGCGCCATGGATACCGTCAACCAGGTCGTGCTGGGCAAGGCCCCGCAGGTGCGTCTGGCCTTCAGCTGCCTGCTGGCCGGCGGTCACCTGCTGATCGAGGACCTGCCCGGTGTGGGCAAGACCACGCTGGCGCATGCCCTGGCCACGGTCCTGGGCGCACGCTACCAGCGTATCCAGTTCACCAGCGACCTGATGCCCGCCGATATCCTTGGCGTATCCATTTACCGGCGCGACCAGGAACGCTTCGAGTTTCACCCCGGCCCCATCTTCGCCGACCTGGTCCTCGCCGACGAGGTCAACCGGGCGACGCCGAAAACACAGAGCGCGCTACTCGAAGCCATGGCCGAAGGCCAGGTGACCGTCGAGGGCGTGACCCATGCCCTGCCCAACCCGTTCTTTGTCATCGCCACCCAGAATCCGCTGGACCTGGTCGGCACGTTCCCGTTGCCCGACTCGCAGCTGGACCGGTTCCTGCTGAGCATCCGCCTGGGTTTCCCGGACCCCGCCGCGGAGCGCGAACTGCTGGTCGCCGAAAGCCGCGCCGATGTCCTGGCCCGCGTGCCCCCGATGCTGTCGATGGACGACGTCGCCGCGCTGCAGGCCGAATGCGCGGCCGTGCACACCAGCGACGCGCTGCTCGACTACGTCCAGGCCCTGCTGGCCGAGACCCGCGATGACCGCTGGTTCGAGTCCGGGCTTTCACCCCGCGCCGGCATCGCGCTGATGCGCTGCGGCCGTGCCCATGCCTATCTCGACGGACGCGACTTCGTCGAACCCGAAGACATCAAGGCGGTCTTCCTGGGCCTGACCCGCCACCGCATGACCGTGCCCGCGGGAATGGATGCGACGGTCGAGGACCAGGTGACGGCCTTGCTGGAGCGGGTCGCCATTCCCTGACGGCCGGCTGGTGAACCTTTTCGGCGATCGACTGCACGCGTGGGCCATTGAACGGGTCCGCCGGCGCACCCGCATCGCACCGCCCTACCGGCTGGCCTACCGCCATGTCTTCGTGTTGCCCACGGTTTTCGGCATGGGCTTTGGCGCCATGCTCGTGTTCACCGCGCTGGGTGGCCTGAACTTCAACAACAACATGGCGCTGTTGATGGTGTTCACGCTGGGCGCGCTGGCGGCCATGACCACGCTGCTGGCCTACCGCGACCTGGCCGGGGTCGAGATCGACTCGGTCCGCGCCGACCCGGTGTTCGCCGGCGAGCCCGCCCACTTCCACGTGCGGCTGGACAACCGCGACCCGCGCGTCCGCTACAGCCTTCAGGCCGCGCTGGCCACGACGGCGGCAAGCGCCTGCATGGACCTGCCCGCCAGCGCCTCCGGCGTGCTCGCTGTCGCCGTGCCCACCGAGCGTCGTGGCTGGCTCGCGCCACCGCCGTTCCGGGTAGAAACCCGCTACCCGCTGGGCCTGTTCCGGGCCTGGTCCTGGGTCTTTCCCGCCACGCCGGTTCTGGTCTATCCCGCACCGGCGAAGAAGCCACCGCCGTTGCCCAACCGGGCAAGCGGCCGCCAGGGCCGGCCACGGCTGGGCGATGGCGACCAGGTCCATGGCCTGCGCGGCTACCGCCCGGGTGACGCCCTGCGCCGGGTGGCCTGGCGCACCAGCGCCCGCCACGACACGCTGTACACGCGGGAAATGGAAAGCCCGCGCGACGCCGCCTGCGAACTGGACTGGAACGAGGTCCGCGGGGACACCGAACTACGCCTGTCCGTGCTCACCGCCTGGGTGCTGCAGGCCGACCACCGCCAGCTTGAGTACCGCCTGCGCCTGCCCGGCCAGCCGGCCATCGGCGGCAGCGGCCCGGCGCATCGCGCCCGCTGCCTGGAAGCGCTCGCGGTGTACGGGCTGTGAGCACCGTGACGCCCGCGTCCGCAGGCCGGCCCACCTACTGGGTCATCGCCTGCCTGCTGGTCGCCCTGCTACCGCAACTGGCGTCGATGCCCGTCCACCTGGCAGCCCTGACGCTGGTGGCGCCAGCCTGGCGCACACTCGCCGAGTGGCGCCACTGGAAACCGCTGCACCCGCTGGTCCGGCTGGCCGCGACCATCATCGCCATGGTGGTGCTGTTCTCCACCTACGGTAACCCGCTGGGACGGCGCACCGCGGTCAGCCTGCTGGCGCTGATGCTGTCGCTCAAGCTGCTGGAAACCTTCAAGGTCCGTGACGCCCGACTGGTGGCCAGCCTGGCGCTGTTCCTGGCCGCGACCCAGTTCCTGTTCTCGCAGGGCCTGGTCATGGTGGTCTACGCCGCCGCCGTCATGGCCGCGGCGCTGGTGACCTTCGCCCTGCTCGCCCGCGCCCAGGCCTTCTTCGGGACGGGCCAGCCTGCACCCGCCGGCCCCGGCATGGCCACGGAAGTCCGCTACAGCCTGCGGCTGATGGTCATCGCCCTGCCGGCGGCGCTGGCGCTGTTCATGTTCTTCCCGCGCTGGAGCAGCCCGCTCTGGGGTGTGCCCGAGGAGTCGCTGGACGCGCGCACGGGCCTGTCCGGGGAAATGACCCCGGGCTCCATCCAGAACCTGTTCATGGACGACACACCGGCGTTCCGGGTCGAGTTCACCAGCCCGGTGCCGCCGCAACAGGCGCTGTACTGGCGCGGCCCGGTGTTCTGGAACTTCGACGGCAGGAGCTGGGAAGGCAGCTATTACGGACGCAATATCGCCGCCCGCGAGAAACCCACCGTGGGCAATGCGGAGAGCCACTACACGGTGCTGATGGAGCCCACCGAGCAGCACTGGATGTTCGCACTGGACTACCCGGCCGTCACACCGCCGGACAGCCGCGTCACGCTCGACTTCCAGCTGTTGAGCCGCAAGCCGATCACGCGGCTGCGGCAGTACGAGATGATGTCCGACAGCGACTTCATCGACTCACCCGAACTGTCGGCCACGCTGCGTGACCAGGCGCTGCGTCTGCCCGATGGCTTCAATCCGCGAACCCGCGAACTGATGGCCGAATGGAAGGCCGAAGCCGCGACCGACGCGGAACTCGTCCGCCGCGCGCTGGCCCACTTCAATGCCGAGCCGTTCCGCTACACCCTGAACCCGGCGCTGCTGACGCGCCATTCCGTGGACGAATTCCTGTTCGACACCCGCGAGGGCTTCTGCGAACACTACGCCTCGGCCTTCACCGTGATGATGCGCATGCTGGGCATCCCCGCCCGCGTGGTCACCGGTTACCAGGGTGGCTGGTACAACGAGTTTGGTGATTACGTGCTGGTGCGCCAGTCGGACGCCCATGCCTGGAGCGAAGTCTGGCTACCGGGAACCGGCTGGACCCGGGTCGACCCCACCGCCGCCGTGGCGCCCTCGCGCGTCGAGCAGGGCGCCATGGATGCGCTCGAGGGCCGGCGTCACGCCCTTGACTTCGCCTGGGTGCGCGAACTGCGCAACGGTGTGGACTGGCTCGGTCGCAACTGGAACGACTGGGTCATCGCTTTCGATGCCGCGCGCCAGTCCCGGCTGCTGTCGGCCTTCGGTATCGAGCAACTGGGGCCGCGCGCCCTGGTCGCGCTGCTGACCCTGGGGCTGCTGCTCGCGTCCGCGTTTATCGTGCCCTGGCTGCTACGCCGGTCGACGGGGCGTCGGCGTGACCCGCTGGGCCGGGCCTGGGCCCGTTTCCTGCGCCGGCTGGACAAGGTCGGCGTCGAGATCCGGCCGTCCATGGGGCCACGGGAAGTCGGTGCCGCCGCCGCGGCCACCCTGCCCGACCAGGCTGGCGAGATTGACGCCATCACCGGACAGTACCGGCGGCTGCGCTACGCCGCCGACGGCGGCAGGCTCGACGCCTTCACGGCCGGCGTGAGAGGATTCCGGGTGAACCCACAACGGAAGTCCGGATGAGCGACACGGGGACAATGACATGGCCTGGCTGATCGGGCTGGCACTGGTCGCGCTCGCCGTCTACGCGATCGTCACCTACAACCGCCTGGTCAGGGCCCGTAACGTGATGGCGGAGGCCTGGGCCGGGATCGATGTGCAGTTGCAGCGGCGCCATGAGCTGGTGCCCAACCTGGTGGCTGTCACGCGACAGTACGCCAGCCATGAATCCACCGTCCTCGAAGACGTCACCCGGGCACGGGGCGCCGCCCCGGACACCACGGGCGCAAAGGCGCCCGGCCAGCACGGCATGGAATCGCTGGCGTCCCGGGAGAGTGACCTGTCGCGGGCGCTGGGCCGCCTGGTCATGCTGGCCGAGCAATACCCCGAGCTGAAAGCCGCACAGGTGTTCAGCCAACTGCACGCCAGCCTGGTCGACACCGAGGACCACCTGCAGTACGCGCGCCGTTATTACAACGGCGCCGTGCGCGACCTCAACAACGCGGTCGAGAGCTTTCCCGCCAACCTGGTGGCGCGCCTGTTTGGTTTCCGCACCGGGGCGTTTTTCGAGATCGAGTTCGCCAGCCAGCGCGAGGTGCCGGATGTCCGGCTCTAGGCGCCCCTTGCGGGCCCTGCTGCTGGCCGGGCTTATGCTGGCCACCGGCATGGCTGCGGCAAAGGCCGATGAGCGTGTGCTGGACTACGACGTCGACATCACCATCCGCCCCGATGCCCGCCTGGATATCATCGAGACCATCACCGTGCGCGCCGAGGGCAAGCAGATCCGGCGCGGCATTTACCGGGACTTCCCCACCCGTTACAAGGCCCGCTTCGATACCACGGTCCGGGTGGGCTTCGATGTGCACGAGGTCACACGCGACGGCCAGCCCACACCGTGGCACAGCGTCCGCCAGTTCAACGGCGTTCGCGTCTATATCGGCGACAAGGATACGCAACTTGCCCCGGGCACCTACCGGTACCGCCTGCGCTACCAGACCTACCGGCAACTGGGCTATTTCGACAGTTACGACGAGTTGTGGTGGAACGTCACCGGCCTGGGTTGGGCATTTCCCATCGACCGGGCTACCGCAACGGTGCACCTGCCCGCCGATGTCGAGCCCGGCGACCTGCAACTCAATGCCTGGACGGGCAGCTACGGCCGCACCGAATCGGACGTCGAGCAGACCATCGTCGACACGCGCACGGTGCAGTTCCGGGCCACGGCCATGCAGGACCCCGGCGGCGGCCTGACCGTCGCCGTCGCCTGGCCTAAAGGGTTGGTGCACGTGCCCGGATTCGGCGAGAAAATGCGCTGGTTCGTGGCCGACAACCTGGGCATCGGGGTGCTGGCGGCCGGCCTGCTGGCTACGCTGGCCTGGTACCTGTGGGCGTGGAACCGCGTGGGCCGCGACCCGGAGAAGGGCGTCATCATTCCGCGGTTCAAGCCCCCGGCCGGCCTGTCCCCGGCAGCCTGTGCGTACATCATGGACATGACCCTGAAGGACGAGGCGTTCACGGCCGCGGTCATCAGCCTGGGGGTCAAGGGTCACCTGTCGATCGAGGAGGCGGATGGCGAGTACACGCTGCGCCGCCGCCACGGGCGCCCCAAGGCGCCGCCTTCACCGGGCGAGCAGGTGGTCTTCGACGCCCTGTTGCCAAAGGGCACCGACTATGTGCGCATGAAGCAGGACAACCACAAGGCCTTCGCCGCGGCGCGCTGGGGCCTGCTGCTGGCGCTGTCGCGCGAATACAAGGGCAGCCTGTTCCGCTTCAACGGTCACTACGCCCTGCCCGCGTTTGCCATCAGCGCGATCGCCGCGGTGATCTCGGTGCCGCTGGCTGCCGGGCCCTTCGCCTGGGTGATTGCCGGCGCACTGGCCCTGCCCTTGCATGGCCTGTTCCTGTTCCTGCTGCGCGCGCCGACGATCGCCGGGCGACGGATCATGGACGAGATCGAGGGCTTCCGGATGTACCTGGGCACGGCCGAGCGCGACCGTCTGCAGGCCATGCGCTCACCGGCGCTGACGCCGGAAGTGTTCGAGCGCTTCCTGCCTTACGCCTTCGCGCTCGAAGTGGAGAATGACTGGTGCCGCCGGTTTGAGCGCGAGTTCCCGCAGCCGGCCGAGCGCGACTCGGGCTTCAGCCCGGCCTGGTACAGCGGTGATTTCAGCATGAACGGCTCGGGTTCGGCCCTGAACCGGATGTCGTCGGGCTTTGGCAGCGACCTGGGTGGCGCCATCTCTGCGTCCTCTCGCCCACCGGGCTCGTCATCGGGCTCCGGCGGGGGTGGCTTTTCCGGCGGTGGGGGCGGCGGAGGCGGCGGGGGCGGCTGGTAATTCCAGCGCCAGTCATGGCTTGAAAAACCGGCGTGGTCTGTATATATTTACACCATGCAACGGAGCCGCCCCATGACCCAGGACAACCTCACCAAACGCCAGCAGGAAATCCTCAACTTTATCTCTGAACATATTGATCAGAATGGGTTTCCTCCAACCCGGAATGAGCTATGCGCCTTTTTCGGCTTCCGTTCGCCGAATGCCGCCGAGAGTCACCTGAAGGCGCTTGACCGCAAGGGTGTCATCCAGCTGGGGCGGGGGCGCTCCAGGGGCATCACCCTGACCGCGCTGGCCCGTGCCAGCCTGCCCGCCGCCGGTGGCCGCACACCGCTGCCCCTGGTGGGCCGGGTCGCCGCCGGCAGCCCCGTGCTGGCCGAGGAGAACATCGAGAACGAATACCGTTTCGACCCGGCGCTGTTTTCGCCACGGCCGCACTACCTGCTGCGCGTACAGGGCATGAGCATGCGTGACGCGGGCATCCTCGATGGCGACCTGCTGGCGGTGCACCGCGTGCCGGAGGCGCGCAACGGCCAGATCGTGGTCGCCCGCATCGAGGACGAGGTCACCGTCAAGCGGTTCCACCGTGATGGCCGCCGGGTCACGCTACTGCCCGAGAACCCCGACTTTTCCCCCATCGAGATCGACCTGGCCCACCAGCACCTCGAAATCGAGGGCCTGGGTGTCGGCGTCATTCGCAGCCACCTGACAGGCTGATGCGCCCGGCCCCGCGCCAGGCGCCGGGGCATCCGCTGGTCTGGCGGGGCGGCCAACGCCAACACGCGCTGCCTGTCCTGCCCAGCGGGCACCCGGTTCTGGATCAACACCTGCCGGGCGGCGGCTGGCCGGTCGGCGCGCTGACCGAATTACGCCCAGCCCGGCCCGGGCTCGGTGAGTTCTGGCTGCTATTGCCGTTGCTCGCACGGGTCACCCACGGTGGCGGCTGGGCCATCCTGGTCAACCCGCCCTGGATCCCCTACCCGCCGGCACTGCGCGGCCATGGCATCGAGCTGAAGCGCCTGCTGCGGGTACAGACCGGCGGCGCCGCGGATACCCTGTGGGCCTGCGAGCAGGCCCTGCGGGGCGCGCGGGGCGGCACGGTCCTGGCCTGGGCAGGCGACGACCGCCGCCAGGGTGCATTCAGCCAGCTGCGGCGCCTGCAACTGGCCGCGCGTGACGGCCACAAGCCGGCCTTCCTGTTTGCCGCGCCCGGCGACGCGTCGCGGGCCACGCCCGCGGCCCTGTGCCTGGGCCTGGACGCCGGCAAGCGTGGCCTGGAGATCCGGCTGCTGAAATGCCGTGGCCACCGCCCCGCACAGCCCATCCACCTGCGCCGCCCGCACGATGACGACGCCATCATGATGGCCACGCCAATCCCCACCGGTCATGCCTGAAGCCTGGCTGGCGGTATGGCTGCCACGCCTGGCGCTCGACCTGGTAACCCGCGCTGGCCAGCCGGCCGTCACCGCCATGGCGATCACCGAGGCCCACCGGGGGCGCGCGGTCATCGTTGACATGAACGACCCGGCCGCCGGCCACGGCGTGCGCCCCGGCATGCCGGTGACGGCGGCGCTCGGGCTCTGCGGCGAGCTGGTGCTACGTGAACGCAACCTTGCGGCGGAGGAACAGGCCCTGCAGCGCCTGGCCGCCTGGGCCTACCAGTACAGCAGCCGCGTCTCGGTTGGCGACGGCGAGCACGTGCTGTACCTGGAGGCCGGCGCCAGCCAGCGCCTGTTCGGCGCCGCGGCCGCCCTGGCCTCGCGCCTGGCGGATGAACTGGCCGCGCTGGGCTACCAGGCCCGAACCGGCACGGCGCCCACGCCCGCTGCCGCCCGCCTGGCCGCGCGCCTGGGCCAGGACATCGCGGACCGCGAGCAACTGGAGCAGTGCCTGGCGCGCCTGCCGCTGGAGCAACTCGACCTGTCATCCACCGAGCGCCGCTCATTGTTGCGCATGGGGTTTCGCACCACCGGCGAAATCCTGGGCCTGCCACGGGCGGAACTGGCCCGCCGCCTCGACCCGCCGCTGCTGGCGCGGCTCGACCGCCTGCGCGGGTTACGGCCCGACCCCCGCCCGGCCTGGCATCCCTCTGCGCACTACCGGGCCCACCTGGACCTGGCCGCCGAGGTCCACCAGGCCCAGGGTCTGCTGTTTCCGCTGCAACGCATGGTGCAGGAACTCTGCGGCGTGCTGCGCGGCGGCGACCAGGGCATCCAGCAACTGGACATCAGGCTGGCCCTGCGCAAGGGCCGGCACCGCTTCAGCCTGGGCCTGCAATCGCCGGGGCGCGACGAGGCCCGCATGGTCAGCCTGCTGCGGGAGCGGCTGGAGCACCTGCGCCTGCCGTCCCCGGCGCTGGCCATCGACCTGCATGTCGCCCGGCTGCTGCCCTTCGAGGCCCCGGCCGGCGACCTGTTTGGCCAGGCCGCGGATGACGAGGCCGGTGACAGCCTGCGCACCGTGCTCGAACGCCTGGGCGCGCGGCTGGGCGATGCGGCCATCACCGGCCTGGGGGGCGTCGAGGAACACCGCCCGGAGTACAGCTGGACCCAGCCGCCACCGGGCGAAGACAGCCCCTGCCCCGCGCTGCCGCATCGTCCCACCTGGCTATGCCAGCCGCCGCGCCGCTGCGATGTCGGCCAGTACCGGGTGCTGGCTGGCCCGGAGCGGATCGAGGCCGGCTGGTGGGATGGCCATGACTGCCGGCGCGATTACTACGTCATGCGCGACCCGGACGGCGCCACCGTGTGGGTCTACCGGGAGTTCAAGCCGGCCCCCGGCTGGTACCTGCAGGGCATCTTCGGATAGGCGCGCAGGAAAGCTTTGCGTCGTATCGGGAAATTGCGTAACTTTCCAGCATGAACCGAATCGGATCGTTATTCCTGAAGGGGCTGGTGGTCACCATTCCGGTGGCGATGACCATCGCCATTGTCTGGTGGTTTGCCGCCACCGCGGAGCGCGTGCTCGGTGGCCTGCTCACGGAAATCCTGCCCGGCGGCTGGTATGTCCCCGGCATGGGCCTGGCATCGGCCGTGGGGCTGGTGCTACTGGTGGGCGTGCTGTCCCATGTGCTGTTTTTCCAGAAGCTGTTCTTCTGGAGCGAGGCCTGGCTGAACCGCCTGCCCCTGATCAAGACGATCTACACCGCCATCAAGGATTTCATCGGCTACTTCAGCCCCGAGCAGCAGGGGCAACTGTCGAAGGTGGTGCTGGTCACCCTGCCGGGCCAGCGCTACCAGTGCCTGGGTTTTGTCACCCGCGAGGCCTTCGATGACCTGCCGTTGCCGCTGGCGGTTGACGATGCCGTAGCCGTGTACCTGCCGATGAGTTACCAGATTGGCGGTTACACGCTGTACCTGCCGCGTGAATGCATTACGGCGGTCGACATCAGCTTCGAGGAAGGCATGCGCCTGGCCATCACCGGCGGTGTCACCCGCCGTCCGGCCAGCCCGACACCACCGGCCGGAATGGTCAGTGGGACGCCGGAAGATTCATGACCAGCGCCATCAGCAGGCCACGTAGCACCAGGTCCGGGGCCTGGTTGTCATAGAGCCCGGCCTCGGCAAACAGCGAGGCAAAGCCACCCGTGGCGATTACGCGGGGCTTCTTCCCATCGAACATTTCCGCCGTCAGGTGCGCGCAGATCGTGCTCAGCGCACCCAGGTGACCAAAGTACAGCCCGGACTGGATACTGGCCGCGGTGGTCCGGCCCAGGCACTTGTCGGGGCGGATGATCTCGACCGAACTGAGCCGCGCGGTGCCCTGGTCCAGGGCCTGCATGGACAGCCGCAACCCCGGGATGATCGCGCCACCCAGGTAATCCCGTTCCGCGCTGATGGCATCGACCGTGGTGGCGGTGCCAAGGTCGATAATGAGCAGGTTCTCATCCGGAAACATGCCGGTACCGGCAATCGCATTGGCGATGCGGTCGGAGCCAACCTCGACCGGGTTGCGATAGAGGATCTTCAGCCCGGTCTTGACCCCCGCCTTGAGAATGAACGGGCGCACGCCGAAGTATTTCTGCATGGATCCAGCGATGCTGTAGACCAGTTCCGGGACAACGCTGCACAGCGCCACGTTGGTGATGGCGTCCGGGTCGAAACCGTTCTCGCGCAAGACCGAGCGGAAAAACAACCCCAGTTCATCGGATGACGAGCGCCCGCTGGACGTGCGCCGAAAGGTCAGCCTGAGCTGGTCGCCCTCGAACAGGCCGCCGTAGATATGGCTGTTGCCGACATCAAGACATAGAATCATCGCTTGCCACCCCCTCATGGCGTTGGCTATCCCCTGACGGATCATACCCCGGCGCCCTGCCCAGCCTCGAGACCAGCACCTCGGCCAGTGCCCGCGGACCATCGATATCACGGCTGTCGCCGCCGGACTCATGCAGTCGCATGGGATGATGATCCACGCCGATTGTTTCAAGATCATTATGGACGATGGCGTCCACGCCGCCACGGCCAAACTGGCGGGCCACGGCGTCGGCCACGGCATCGGGCCCGGCGCCGACCGTCAGCTTGAAGCCGATGACCTTGATGTCATCGTTCAATGACCGCGCCTTCAGGCCGTTGAGCAGTTTCGGGTTCGGCGCCAGGCGCAGCACCAGGTCGCCGTTGCTACCCAGCTTGGCACCACCGGGCGCGTGGCCGTCGATGCCGGCGACGTGAAAATCACTGACCGCGGCCAGGTGAACCACGCCATCGTGGCCTTGTTCGCCCAGCAGGCGGCCCAGTGCCGTGTCGAGATCCGAAAACGTGACGAAGGTTTCCTGCCGGCAAGGCGTGCTCGGGCGCACCGCGTCGGCCGCGCCCAGCCAGGTGACCTCACAGCCCAGTTCGACCAGGCGGTCCGTCAGCACCGCTGCGGTTCGGCCACTGCTGCCGTTACCGATATGCCGGACCGCGTCGATCAGCTCGCGCGTGCCGCCCGCGGTCACCAGTACACGGCACCCGTTGCCGGGCGCGTCCTGGCTCAGCAGGCTCTCGATGGTGTCAATAACGCGCTCAGGCTCGAGCATGCGCCCTTCACCCTGCTCACCACAGGCCAGTGCGCCCGCACCCACGGGCAGCACGTGCGCGCCCCATTCACCCAGGCGCCGCACGGCCTCGCGCGTTGCCGGGTAGTTCCACATGCGGGTGTTCATGGCGGGGACGATAAACATCGGCAGCCCCCGGCCCCAGGCCGCCTGCCAGAGCGTACTGACGGCCTCGTCGGCGATGCCCGCCGCCAGCTTGTTGAGCAGGTTGGACGTCGCCGGGCAGACAACGACCATGTCGGCCCAGCGGGCGAGTTCGACATGGTCCATGATGCGTCCCGACGTGAACGTGTCGTCGAACACCGGTTCCCCGCTCAGCCCCTCCAGCGTGGCCGACCCGACGAAGGAACGCACCGACGGCGTGCAGGCTACGCGCACGGCATGGCCGGCCTTGCGCCAGGTGGAAATCAGCGTGGTCGCCTTGGCGCAGGCGATGGAGCCGGACATCATCAGCAGGATCTTGCGTGAAGGCGTCATGTCATGACTCCAGTGCAATGTTATCGATCAGCCGGGTGCTGCCCAGCCGAACCGCACCCAGGCGGCGGCCGTCGATATCCTCGACATAGTCGACGTCAAACCCGGCCGCCTGCAGCGCCTGGGCCGCGTCATCGGCGGACGCCTGTTGCACCAGCGCACGATGAAACCCCGGCGCCATGGCACGCTCGGCCGGGCTCAGCCGCTGGTTCCGTGAAGACAGGGCCAGGCCATCGCCTTCCCGTACCGTCGGGCAGCCGACGATGTCGACCGGCATGAAAAAGGCCTCGACCATGCCACGGACCAGCGCCAGCTGCTGCCAGTCCTTTTCGCCGAAGTAGGCCCGCGCCGGGCGCACCAGGTTGAACAGCTTCATGACCACGGACAACACGCCGTCAAAATGCCCGGGACGGTGGGCGCCACACAGGCGTGACGACAGCCCCGATTCGGCCACGCGATAACGGTAACCATCCGGGTACAGGGCGCCGTAGTCGGGGACCAGCACGTCATCCACGCCCCAGGCTCGCAGCTTGTCCAGGTCGCCGTCGAGATCGGCCGGGTACGCATCCAGGTCGGCGCGCTGGTCGAACTGGGTCGGGTTGACGAACAGGCTGACCACGGTGCGTTCGTTGCCGTTGACGCTGGCCTCAACCAGTGAGCGGTGACCGGCATGCAGCGCGCCCATGGTGGGCACGAAGCCAAGTTCACCGGTGCGAAGTGCCCGGCGATGGGCCTGCCACTGGCCCAGGTCATCGAAGCGGTTCATCCCGCGTAGCGCTCTTCAGGCGCCGGAAATGCCCGCTCACGGACGTCGGAGGCGTACTGGTCCAGCGCCTGGCACACCTGTGCCCGGCCATCCATGTACTGACGCACGAACTTCGGTTTGAAGCCATCGGTCAGGCCCAGCAGGTCATGCATGACCAGGACCTGGCCATCGGTCCGGTCTCCGGCGCCAATGCCGATGGTGACGATATCGAGCGACCGCGTGATAGCCTCGGCCAGGCTCTCCGGCACGCATTCAAGCACCAGCGCGAAGCACCCGGCCGCCTGGCATTCACGGGCCTCGCGCATCAGCCGGGCGCGGTCATCCTCGCTGCGCCCCTGGACCCGGAAGCCACCCAGCTGGTTGACCGCCTGCGGCGTCAGGCCCAGGTGCCCCATGACCGGCACGCCGGAGGCGACGATATGCCTGACCAGGTCCGCCTGGCCCTCGATGCCCTCGATCTTGACCGCGCTGGCCCCGGCCTTCATGACCGCTTCAACCGCGTCCATCGCGGCCTCTAGCCCCTTGCGGGTGGCCAGGAACGGCAGGTCGGCGACAACAAAGGTCTCCGGCGCACCACGGCGCACCGCGCGCACGTGCATGGCCATCTCGTCGACGCTGATCGGCAGCGTGGTGTCGTGGCCATGCATGACCATCGCGGCGCTGTCGCCGACGAGGATCATGTCGATAGCCGAGTCCGCGACGATGCGGGCCATCGTGTAGTCATAGCAGGTGACCATGACGATGGCCTCGCGGCCCTTCTTGCGTTCCGGGAAATTCAGGATGTTCACGAGGCACGCTCCTTCCCGGTCACCACCGGGGTAATGGTGCGGGCCGCGTGCAGGCGCTCGAAGGCGCCGTAGATGTCCGCCAGCGGGTCACCAGCGAGGACCGCGCGATGGCGCTGCAGGGTGCCCTCGTCACCGCGGTCAAGCGGACCCGTCAGTGCGGCGTCCGGTGCCGCCAGCCAGTTGTCCAGGGATTGCTGCAGGTATGGCCCGAGCAGGTCGGCCGACAGGCCCAGGTCACCCTTCATGCGCTCGGCGGCCGCGCTCCAGAGCAACTGCGGGAAGTTGCCGGCCACCACGCACAGGGCGTGGTAAAGCGCTTTTTGCTCCACCGGCAAGACGTGGTGCGGATTGGGCAGGCCCGGGAGCAGCGTGTCGAATGCCTGCCCTTCTTCCACCAGGAATGGAATCCGCCGATACTGGTCCAGCGTGTATTCGCCGTCATTGAAGGTCATCAGCGGGTGGGCCCCGGCAACGCCCGGCAGGCTCAGCGCGCCCGAGCAGTGCACCAGGGTGTGCTGGTGCAGGAACGGGTACTGGCGCAGCAGGCCGGCGATGGCGTCGTCGCTGACCGGTAACAACACGTGGGTGGCGGGCTCCAGCGCCTGGCGCAGGCGTGCCCCGGCATCGGCGTGGCGCGCGGTGTTGGCCAGGGAGGCACGGCGACGCGCCCAGCCCGTGTGGCGAATGCCCAGCAAATCGAAGTAACGGCGCAGGTGTCGCGCCAGGCGACCGTCACCAAGGACGGCGTAATGGATGTCGTGGTCTTTCATGGTACCTGTCCTTCGGGATCAAGTCCGGTCTGTCGTGTTCAAGTGGTTGTGGCCCGCACCCCTGGGCTGTTCGTCGCCGCCTTCCGGTCGGCGCGGCCTGCTCGGACGCGGCTAAGTATTATAACAGGATATGAAGGTGTATATTATTACAGCTATTGACCCTTCAGCCCATGACCGAGACACCCACCCCCTACGCCGAACTCGCCTGCATCAGCAATTTCACCTTCCTGGCCGGGGCCTCGCACCCCCAGGAACTGGTGGGGCGTGCGGCCGAACTCGGCTATTCCGCGCTGGCGCTGGCCGACGAGTGCTCGCTGGCGGGCGTGGTGCGTGGCCACGAGGAGGCCGTTCGGCGCCGGCAGGCGGGCCAGCCCATCGAGCTGATCCCGGGCAGCCGCTTTCGCCTGGACGATGGCTCGGCGCTGGTATTGCTGCCGATGGACAGCGACGGCTACGCGCAACTCTGCGGCCTGGTCACACGCGCCCGCCGCAGGGCGCCCAAGGGCCGCTACCGGCTCGACAACCGCGACCTCGAAAGCGGCCTGGCGCGCTGCCTTGCCCTGTGGCTTCCGGCCGATGAAGACGACAGCGGCACCGCATGCTGGGTCGCGGAGCATTTTCCGGGGCGTGCCTGGCTGGCCGTGAACCTGTGCCTGGGCCCCGATGACCGGCGGCGCCTGGAGCGGCTTTCGCGCCTGGCCGCGATGGCCGGGTTACCGATGACCGCCTGCGGCGACGTCCGCATGCACCATCGGCCACGGCGCATGCTGCACGACCTGCTGGCCGCCATCCGCCACGGTTGCACGGTGCGGGAACTGGGCTTCCGCGCCCTGCCCTCCGGTGAACGCCACCTGCGCCCGGTCGACGAACTGCGCCGGCGCTACCCCGACGCCCTGTTGGCAGAAACGGGCGTTATCGCCGCGCGCTGCGAATTCCGCATGGACCAGGTGCGCTACCAGTACCCCCGGGAAGTGGTGCCGGCGGGCCTGACAGCCACCGCCCACCTGCGCCAGCTGACCGAGGCCGGCATGCGCCAGCGCTGGCCCGGCGGCGTGGCCGACAGCGTACGCGCCCAGGTGGAACACGAACTGGCGCTGATCGGCGAGCTGGGCTACGAGCCCTTTTTCCTGACCGTGCACGATATCGTCCAGTTCGCCCGCGGCCAGGGCATCCTGTGCCAGGGCCGCGGCTCGGCCGCCAACTCCGCGGTCTGCTACTGCCTGGGCATTACCGAGGTCGACCCGGCGCGGATGAGCATGCTGTTCGAGCGCTTCATCTCCCGCGAGCGTGACGAGCCACCGGATATCGACGTCGACTTCGAGCACCAGCGCCGCGAAGAGGTCATCCAGTACATCTACCGCAAATACGGGCGCGAGCGTGCCGCCCTGGCCGCCACCATCATCAGCTACCGCCCCCGCAGCGCAGTGCGCGATGTCGGCAAGGCACTGGGCTTCAGTGCCGACCAGCTCGAGCAGCTGGCCGGCAACCTGGCTTGGTGGGACCGGCCGGACGAGCTGGCGACCCGCCTGGCCGGCATCGGCCTGGACCCGGACAGCCTGCCGGTGCGGCAGCTGCTCTACCTGGTGCCGGAACTGTGCGGCTTCCCGCGCCACCTGTCCCAGCATGTCGGCGGTTTCGTCATCTCCGAGCAACCGCTGTCCTGCCTGGTCCCGGTGGAGAACGCGGCCATGGCGGACCGCACGGTCATCCAGTGGGACAAGGACGACCTGGAGACACTGGGGTTGCTGAAGGTCGACTGCCTGGCCCTGGGCATGCTGACAGCGATCCGCCGCTGCATCGACCTGGTCAACGGCTGGCAGGCGCCGACGCAGGCCACGGCGCTGTCGCTGGCCAGCATTCCCGCCGAGGATCCGGACACCTACGCGATGATCCAGCGCGCCGACACCGTGGGCGTATTCCAGGTGGAGTCGCGGGCCCAGATGGCCATGTTGCCGCGACTGAAACCCGCCTGCTTCTACGACCTGGTCATCGAGGTCGCCATCGTCCGGCCCGGCCCCATCCAGGGCGACATGGTGCACCCTTACCTGCGGCGCCGGCGCGGCGAAGAGTCGGTGGCGTACCCATCCGAGGACCTGCGCCGGGTGCTGGACCGCACCCTGGGGGTGCCCATCTTCCAGGAGCAGGTCATGCAGATTGCGATGGTGGCGGCCGGTTTCAGCGGCTCCGAGGCGGACCAGCTGCGCCGCTCCATGGCGGCCTGGGCGCGGCGCGGCGGGCTCGAGCCGCTGCGGCAGCGGCTGGTTGGCGGCATGCTTGAGCGCGGCTACAGCGCCGGCTTCGCGGAACAGATTTTCAACCAGATCAAGGGGTTTGGCGAGTACGGTTTTCCCGAGTCCCACGCCGCCAGCTTCGCCCTGCTGGTCTATGTCTCGGCCTGGCTCAAGCGCCACCACCCGGCCGCGTTCACGGCCGCGCTGCTGAACAGCCAGCCCATGGGCTTCTACACCGCCTCACAACTGGTCCAGGACGCCCGCCGCCACGGGGTCACGGTGCTGCCGGTCGACGCCCGCTACAGCGACTGGGACTGTGCGCTGGAGCGCGGCCGTGACGAGCACCCGGCGCTGCGCCTGGGGCTCCGCCAGGTGAAGGGTTTCGGCGAAGCCGCCGCCGCGCGCCTGTGCGCGGCCCGTGCGCGGCGCCCGTTCAACGACCTGGAGGACCTGTCCCGGCGCGCCGGGCTCGACCGCCGGGCGCTGTCGGCGCTGGCCGAGGCCTCGGCCCTGGGCGCGCTGGCCGGGCACCGGCACCGGGCCCGCTGGGAAGCCGCGGCGGTACGGCCGGTGCCCCGGGACCTGTTGCATGACGCGCCCGGGCGCGCCGACCCACAACAGGGCGCCATTGCCATCCGCCCTCCCTCGGCCATCGACGACCTGGAGGCCGACTACGCCTCGACCGGGCTGACCCTGGGGCGGCACCCGCTGGCGTTCATCCGCGCGCGGCTGCGCCAGCGGCGGGCCCAGGCCGCCGCGGCGCTGAACACCTGTGTCCATGGGACGCGGGTACGGGCCTGCGGCCTGGTCACCTTGCGCCAGCGGCCGCTGACCGCCAGCGGAACGATGTTCCTGACGCTCGAGGATGAGACCGGCAATGTCAACGTGGTGCTCTGGCAACGCACCTGGGAGCGCCAGCGCGCCGTGGTACTGGGCGCCCGGCTACTGGCCGTCGACGGCATCATGGAGAGCGATGGCGATGTCCACCACCTGATCGCCGAGCGGGTTCACGACTACTCGTCGCTGTTACCCGGCGTGGAGGCCCGTTCACGGGACTTCTGCTGAAGGGATGTAGGGCGGGCCGCCCCACCCCGGGTGACCAGACACCGGGGTGGAGGCGGTCCGGAGGAGCAGACCCGCGTGTGCGGATACTGGCGGGCCGGCCCCGTTCTTGCGCTTGCACCCACAAGATGCAAATTCCACGCCATACGTTTTTAGCTAAATATGTCAGTCACTTAGCCCATCTTTGGCCAGGCCAAACGATACGCAGGGTGGTCAATACCACCACCGCGTGGCCTAAATCACCGGAACGCACCAACCGGCTTTGGTTTGCCCCCGCCAGCCGGTATAATCGCTCCCCTTGTAGCGCACCAGCCGGAGAACACCCCGTTATGCCCAGATTCATTTTCGCGGTCATCGCGATTGCCGCCCTGCAGGCCACACCGGCCATGGCCGAAGGCGACCCGGAAGCCGGTCGCATCAAGGCCTACACCTGTAAAGGTTGCCACGGCATTCCGGACTACAAGAACATCTACCCGACCTACTCGGTACCCAAGATTGGTGGCCAGAACGAGGCCTACATCACCGCGGTGCTGAAGGCCTACCGTACCGGCGAGCGCAAACACCCGACCATGCAGGCCCAGGCCGAGAGCATGACCGACCAGGATATCGCCGATATCGCCGCCTGGCTGGGCAGCCTGGACGACAAGGACGACTCGTGATGAACAGCACCAAGACACTCGCGGCCGTGATTGGCCTTGCCATTGCCCTGCCCCAGTTCGCGGTCGCCGCCGGTGACGCCGCTGCCGGCAAGGAAAAGTCCGTGCCCTGCCAGGCCTGCCATGGTGAAGACGGCCTGGGCATTGACCCGACCTACCCGAAACTGGCCGGCCAGCATGCCGACTACCTGGCCAAGTCCCTGGCCGACTACCGTGATGGGCGGCGCGTCAACCCGCTGATGAGCGGTTTTGCGACCAACCTGACCGACGAGGACATCGAGGACCTGGCGGCCTGGTACGCCAGCCTGGAAGGCCTGAAAGACCTGTCTGAGGTGAAGTGACCGCCGCGGGCGGCGCTTCGCCCGCAGCGAGAATCGAAGAATGAATTACCCGGCGGCCTGGTCGCCGGTTTCACGATCGTAGTACGGGTTCTCACCACTCTCATGATCGGTGGCATCGAGAATCGCGGTAATTTCCGGAAAGTGCTTCTTCAGCGTGGTCTCGATACCCTGCTTCAGGGTCACGCCCACCATTCCGCAGCCCTGGCAGCCGCCGCCAAACCGTAGCACCAGTTCGTTGGCCGGGGTCACGCGCTCCAGGTTCACGTGCCCGCCATGCGCGGCCAGGCCGGGGTTGACCTCCGCTTCCAGCACCCACTGGACCCGCTCGGCCAACGGCGCGTCCTCGGCAGGGGCGTTGCCCTTGATGCCCGGGGCACGAATGTTCAGCTGGCCGCCGGCATCGGCTACCTCGAAATCGATCTCGGCGCCTTCCAGCCACTCGGCGCTGGACGGTTCGACATGCACTTCGAAGCCGTCGAAATGCAACTGGCGGTCGTTGTCGTTGTGCCGGTCAGCGGGCCAGAACTGCAGGTCGCAGACGGCACGGGGTGTGCCGGGCGCCAGCACGCTGAGGCGCAGCGCCAGGCCATCGCCACCCTGCTGGTCAATCAGTTTGAGAAAATAGGCCTGCGCCGCCGGGCTGATGTCGATCACTGTCTTCCTTCCAGGGCGCCCGCCATTCTCGGCAGGGAGATGTCCAGGCGCCAGTCGATATGCGAATGGGTTCCGTCGAATTCTTCAAAATGGTGACGGATGTCGCGTTTTTCCAGTTCCGCCGACAACTGCCGGGTGCCGAACTGGATGTTGTACTGGTCCCGGTGGCCGACGTCGATGTGCAGGCACCGAAGGCCACGCAGCGCGTCGGCATGGTCATCGATCATGGTCAGCGGGTCGTGCCGCAGCCAGGCCGCCCAACGCTCGTCATCCAGCGCACAGGTGTGCACATCGAAGGGCAGACGGATGTGTTCGGGGTGGTCGGGGTCCGGGTCGTAGCTGGCGGCCATGGCCACGATCATCAGCGCGGTGAACTCACGACCGCCCGGCTGCCGCTTGCGCCAGAAGGCCTCCACCAGCGCCAGCGGGTCGCCACCGTATTCCGCCAGCACCTGCGCGGCGGTGCCGAATTCAGGCAGGAACACCCGGTCGAAGCCGCAGTCCCCCGCGTGTACGGCCGCCGCGCCCCAGGTGTCTGGGTGGCGCATGGCATGCACGAGCGCGCCGTAGCCGCCGGATGACTTGCCGAACACGCCCCGGCCCGCGGCACCGTCGACGACATTGAACTGCTCGCTGACGAACGGCACCAGTTCCTCGATGACGTGTGTCTCGTACCGGCCGACAGCCGGAGAATCCACGTACTGGTTACCGCCCAGCGAGGTGTACGCGTCCGGCATGACCACGACGACCGGCGGCAGGCCACCCTCGTGGATCAGCCGGTCGAGGCGCTGCGCCAGGTTTTCACCATGGTTGCGCCAGTTCAGGTGGCCGGGGCCGGCGTTGGTGAACGCGGCAAGGTCCCAGAGCGCGGCAAAGGGTGCACCCCCGTCTTCGTAGCCCGGCGGCAGGTACACGCACAGTTCCCGTTCATGCGGGTCGCGCCAGGGATTGTCCTGCAGGACAGATGAAACATGGCGCAAACGCCGCACCTGGCCTTGCGGCCATTCGATGGGAGGACGAACCCGGGGCATGCCGTTCAGCCGTTCAGGTCGAGCCCACGCAGGTGGGCGAGCAGGCCTTCGCGCAGGTCCGGGTTGGCCAGCGCATAGTCGATGTTGGCCTTCAGCATGCCGGCGCGGTTGCCGCAATCGTAGCGCGTTCCGTTAAGCGTGCCGGCGTACACCGGGTGCTCGCCGAGCATACCGGCGATCGCATCGGTCAACTGAATTTCACCACCCGCGCCGGCGCCCAGGTCCTGCAACCGGGAAAAGATCCGGCCGTCGAGAATATAGCGGCCAATCACGCCCAGGTTGGACGGTGCGTCTTCCGGCGCCGGCTTTTCTACCAGCGAGGTAATGCGCGGCGGCTCGCCGCCGTCCACTTCGGCAATGCCGTAACTGCCGGTCATGGCCGGGTCGACACGTTCCACGCCGACGACACCGCCACCGGTGCGGGCATGCACGTCCGCCATCTGCTGCAGCGCGCCAGGCCCGTCATTGAGCACCATGTCGTCGGGCAGCAACACCGAGAAAAAGGCGTTTTCGTCAACGTGCTCGCGGGCGCACAGCACCGCGTGACCCAGCCCCAGCGGTTCAGGCTGGTAGGCCACTTCGACGTTGACCCCCGCAGGCAGGATGTCGTGCAGTCGCTCGACCAGGGCCTGCTTGCCAGCGGCCTGTAACGAGGCCTCCAGGGTGGGATCCGGGCGGAAGTGTTCGGCCACGGACTCCTTGCCATGGCTGATGACGAAGACCAGTGTCTTCGCACCCGCCTCGACGGCCTCGTGTACCGCGTACTGTACCAGTGGCCTGTCGACGACAGGCAGCAACTCCTTGGGAACGGCCCGGGTTGCCGGTAGAAAACGTGTGCCGAGGCCGGCGACGGGGAAAACTGCGGTGGGAATGCCTGCTCGAGGCGTAGATGTCATGCTGTACCCTGTTGTCTGAATGGTATGACCCTTGATGTTTCGTCTACCTGCACATGCCGCGACAGTTCGGGCACGAGCCGGTCGAGGCTGGCCGCCAGGCGCTCGGTATCGTATTCCCTGACCGCCGCTTCCATGATTTTCAGTTCGCGACTGAGCTCGGCCCAGTCGACCTCGCGCGGATGCGCCAGGTAGATCTTCTCGTGGGTCGTCATTTCGTTCGGCTCGAGTTCGTGGAACAGTTCCTCGAACAGCTTTTCGCCCGGCCGCAGCCCGGTGTAGACGATCTGGATATCGCGCCCGGGTTCCTTTCCGGCGAGCCGGATCAACTGCTCGGCCAGGTAGGTGATGCGCACCGGCTCACCCATGTCGAGCACGTAGATTTCGCCGCCTGAGCCCTGCAGGGACGCCTGCATGATCAACTGGCTGGCCTCGGCGATGGTCATGAAATAGCGGGAAATCTCCGGGTGCGTGACCGTCACCGGCCCGCCCTTGCTGATCTGCTCCTGGAACAACGGCACCACGCTGCCGTTGGAGTTCAGCACGTTGCCGAAGCGGACCGTGATGTAACGCGTATCAGAACGCGTATTCATGTTCTGGCAGTACATTTCCGCGACCCGCTTGGTCGCGCCCATGATATTGGCCGGGTTGACCGCCTTGTCGGTGGAAATCAGCACGAAGGAACCGACACCATGGCGTTCTGCCGCCTCCGACAGCCGCATGGTGCCGATGATGTTGTTGCGGATCGCCTCGCGGATCTGCGTCTGCAGGATTGGCAGGTGCTTGTACGCGGCGGCGTGGAAAATCACGTCCGGCTTGTAGCGCCCGACCACGCGATCCACCGTGGCCGCGTCACAGATATCGCCCAGGATCGAGGTAAACACCAGGTCCTGGTAATCGCTGCGCAGCTCCAGGTCGATTCGGTACAGCGAGTACTCGCTGTTGTCGACCACCACCAGCTCAACCGGGTTCAGGCGGGCGATCTGGCGACACAGCTCCGAGCCGATGGACCCGCCACCGCCGGTCACCAGTACGCGCTTGCCCACCAGGCCCTCGCGCATGGAATTCCAGTCCAGCGACACCGGTTCGCGGCCCAGCAGGTCGTCAATCGCGACCTTCTTCAGCACGTTGACCTGGGTCGCCTTGCTGCCCAGGTCCTGCAGGGTTGGCAGGGTGCGGAATTCCAGGCCACTGTCCTCGCAGATCCGAACGATGCGCTGCATCTGCTGGTTACTCGCCGACGGCATGGCGATGATGGCCAGGTCCAGCCGCATCGACCGGCCGCGGCTTTCCAGCTCATCCAGGCTGCCGAGTACCGGCACGCCATGCACATGGGTGCCGCGCAGTCGCTGGTCGTCATCGAGGAAACCCAGCACATTGAAACCGCCGCGATGCCGAAGCTCACGTTCCAGCATCGCCCCGGAGCGGCCCGCGCCCAGGATCAGCACCCGCTTGTCATCCCGGGCCGGCTCGCGCCGCGGCCCGTTGGAGTCTTTCCAGAAGCGGTAACACATGCGCGGCAGGGCCAGCAGCACGAACAGCAGCACGGGGTAACCCAGCATGCCGGCCAGCCAGTCGCGCCCCGCGGGCGCGCTGAACACGGCCAGTGCACCGAAAATCAGCAGTGTGCCGGCGCCGACGGCGCGGAGAATGTTCCAGAGGTCTTCGAAACTGGCGAAGCGCCACAGGCCCTTGTACAGGCCGGTCGCCCACAGCACCAGGCCCTGCAGGGCCAGCACCAGGGGCAGTTCGACCCAGGGAATGATGTTCTCGGTAAATGGCAGGCCGGACAGGCGCTCGGCCAGCCAGCGACTGGCCCACCAGGCCAGCGCGACCATCAGCAGGTCGTGCAGCACGACCGCGCCACGCGGGTGATAGACGGGACCCCACGGTAACGGGTTGTCAGGCTTGTTCACGTACACCCCCCAGGTGTGCCGTTGAGACGGTCCAGACCGCCACCATCAGCGTGACACAGATACCCACTGTTAGCCACGCCGTTCCAGGATTTTTGTCCGCCAGTACAATCATGGGCACCACGAAGAACACATTGGCACCCTGGTAAACCCACAACACCCGGCCGTGCGACCATCCATGTCTGATCAGCCTTTGATACAAGTGATTGCGATGCGCAGTATACCACCGCTCCCCGCGCGCGACGCGCCATAACAGGGTCATGCCCGCGTCGACCATGAAGGTTGCCGGAACCAGCAACGCCACCGGCGGGGAAATGTCCCCACTGGCCACGCCCAGCAGCAGTAGGGCCCCGATGGCGAGTCCCAGAGGGATGCTGCCGGTATCACCCAGGAAAATGCGTGCCGGCGGGTGATTCCACGCCAGGAAACCCAGGCAGGCCGCCGCCAGTGCGACCGCCGCCTGCATGAGCCCGGTGTCGCCTGCGACCAGGAACAAAACGGCGATGACCCCGCCGCAAAACATGCCCTGCCCCCCTGCCATGCCGTCACTTCCATCCATGAAGTTGAACATATTCATCATCCAGACCAGGTAGAACGTCGCCACGGCCATCAACGACACGGTCAGCGTGGCCCCTGGCCAACCGATTCCTGCCTGGCTGGCCTGGGCCAACAGTACCAGCCCCAAACTGACTGCAAACTGAACGGACAGCCGCCAGGTCCAGGCCAGGTCGTGACGGTCGTCGACCCAGCCGATGACGACCAGGGGCAGCATGCACACCAGCACCACCACCCACTGGGCCGGCACCGACCACCAGGGGAAAGGCAACAACGCCACCAGCAGCATCGCCGCGTACAGCCCGGCACCGCCACCCGTGGGTGTGTCTGTCGTATGGCTGGAACGCTCTCCCGGCCGGTCGAGCATGTTTGAGCGCAGCGCAAGCCGGCGCACCAGGCCAACCAGCAGCAAGGAAAGGAACAGGGTGGTTAGCGCGAGCGGCCACCAGGCCAGCCCCGGTGACGCGGTCAGGAACGACATGGCTCAGTCGCCCAGGACGCCGTGGATCACCCGCGTGGTGCCCCACTGCTTGCAGCTGGGGCACTGCCAGTAGTGGGTATGCCCGCTGTAGCCGCAGTGTGCACAGCGATGGGTGGGCTGGCGAGCCAGCAATCGCTGCGCCACCGCCCGTAGAATTTCGTCGCCGGACTCGATCTCCGGGCCGCCATTCAGCTTCAGTTCGATCAAGCGGTCCAGGCCGCGGACCGAGGGATTGCGCGACAGTTCATCGGCGAGAAACTGCGCCGCCGCGTCGATGCCGTCGGCTTCCTGGATCATGGCGGCGAGCTTGAGTACCGCGCTGGTGCTGCGATGGCGCTCACACCAGTCGCGCAGGTGCGGATCGACGCGTTCTTCCTCGCCGGCCGCCTGCGCGCAGGCCAGGTAATCTTCCAGCACCTGGGGAATGAAGTCGCTGTCCATGTCGACAATTTCTTCATACAGGTCCAGCGCTTCGGAATGATGCGCCTGCAGCCGCGCGATGCGGGCCAGCAGCAGCCGCGCGCGAATGCTCTGCGGGTCATGCCGGCGTGCCGCCCGCAGTTGTTTCCTGGCGTCTTCGAAGGCCTGCTCCTGGATTGCCTTCTCGGCCAGTTCACAGCAAAAATGCGCCATGTAGGCGCCCATCCGCTCGCCGGTCAGGGCTTCCAGCTTCTCCGCCATCTCCAGTGACTTGGGCCAGTCCTTCTCCTGCTGGTAGATGTCCAGCAAGTGCCGCAAGGCCGGAGGCGCGTGGGCGCCGCGCTGGGTGAGCTCGGAAAACAGCCGCTCGGCGCGGTCAAACAGCCCGGCACGCATGTAGTCCTCGCCCAGCTCCAGCAGCGCCTTGGTGCGTTGGCTCTCGTCCAGGTTGTGCTTGGAGATGATGTTCTGGTGCAGGCGGATGGCACGGTCGACCTCGCCCCGTCGCCGGAACAGGCTGCCGAGCGCAAGGTGGGTTTCCACCGTATCCTTGTTGACCTCGGCCATTTCGAGAAACACCTGGATGGCCTTGTCAGGCTGTTCGCTGAGCAGGTAATTCAGGCCCTGGAAATAGCGCCGGCTGAAGACACGGTTGCGCTTGCGCTCACCGCGACGGGACAGTTTGCGGGCGAACCAGCCGCCCAGCAGGGCCGCTGCAATCACGCTCAGTACCCACAGGGCTTCAATCATTGCTTGCTGTTTCCGTCAGCGCCTGGCTGGCCGATGCTTCCGATTCCGCCTGGCGACGTTTTACGGTCCGCAAGTGGGCACGCAGCGGCAATACGCGCACCAGCCAGGTCATCAGCACACCGATGGCAATGCCCAACGACAATGACGCCAGCAGCACCAGGCCGAGCGGCCAGTTGAGCTGGACCCAGAGCAGGTCAAGATGGACCGGGTCGGCATTGAGGGTGCCGATGACCAGGCCCAGCGCGGCCACCAGGGCAGCCGCTACGAGGAAGGCGATGCGGGTCATTTCAGCCGCGCCGCCGGTTTCAGTCGCCGTTGACCCGTTCGCGCAGGGCCTTTCCGGGCTTGAAATGGGGGACGTACTTGCCCGGCAGCGATACGGCGTCGCCGGTCTTGGGGTTACGGCCCAGTCGCGGTGCACGGTAATGCAGCGAAAAGCTGCCGAAACCGCGAATCTCGATCCGCTCGCCATCGGCAAGCGACAAGCTCATCTGCTCGAGGATCGCCTTCACACCCAGTTCGACGTCGGTGTGGTGGAGATGCTTCTGCTGCTCGGCGAGCCGCTCGATGAGTTCTGATTTTGTCATGTTCGTTCTCTGCGAATTCGATACGTTCAGGCAAAGGTGAACCGGGCGGCCGCGAGGGCCGCCCGGTCATACCGATCAACCGTTCTGGTCGAGCTGCTCTTTCAGCAGTTCACCCAGTGAGGTCGTACCGCCGGAAGCGCTGGTCTGCTGGTACTCTTCCAGAGCCTCAGCCAGTTCGTCGTCTTCCAGTGCCTTGATGGACAGGCTCAGGGAACGGCTCTTGCGATCCAGGCTGACAAACTTGGCCTCGATCTCGTCACCGACGTTCAGCACACGGCTGGCGTCCTCGATGCGGTCTTTGCTGATTTCCGAAACGCGGAGGTAACCCTCAACGGCATCGGCCAGTTCAACCACGGCGCCACGGGCGTCCACTTCCTTGATCGTGCCCTTCACCACGCTACCGCGCGGGTTGTTGGCCATGAAAGTGGCGAACGGATCCTGGTCCATCTGCTTGATGCCCAGCGAGATACGCTCACGCTCGGGATCAACGGCCAGGACCACGGCTTCGATTTCTTCGCCCTTGTTGAAGTTGCGAACCGCCTCTTCGCCCGGCGTCAGCCAGGAGATGTCGGACAGGTGCACCAGGCCGTCGATACCGCCGTCCAGGCCGATAAAGATTCCGAAGTCGGTGATCGACTTGATCGCGCCGGACACGTGGTCGCCCTTGTTGTGGGTGGCCGCGAAGGCATCCCACGGGTTGGACTGGCACTGCTTCATGCCCAGGGAAATACGACGACGTTCTTCGTCGATCTCCAGCACCATGACTTCCGTTTCGTCGCCGGTCTGAACGACCTTGGCCGGGTTGACGTTCTTGTTGGTCCAGTCCATTTCGGACACGTGGACCAGGCCTTCAACGCCGTCTTCGATTTCAACGAAGCAACCGTAGTCGGTGATGTTGGTGACCTTGCCGAACAGGCGGGTACCCACCGGGTAGCGGCGGCCCAGATCCGTCCACGGATCTTCGCCCAGCTGCTTCAGGCCCAGCGAGACACGGTTGCGCTCGCGGTCGAAACGGAGCACGCGCACTTCCAGCTCGTCGCCGACGTTGACGACTTCGGACGGGTGACGAACACGCTTCCACGCCATGTCGGTAATGTGCAACAGGCCGTCGATACCGCCCAGGTCCAGGAAGGCGCCGTAATCGGTCAGGTTCTTGACCACGCCCTTCACGACCAGGCCTTCTTCCAGCTTCTCGAGCAGTTCTTCACGCTCGGCGCTGTACTCGGACTCGACCACCGCGCGGCGTGACACCACGAGGTTGTTACGCTGGCGGTCCAGCTTGATGATCTTGAAGTCGAGGTCCTTGCCTTCCAGGTACGCGGGATCGCGCACGGGGCGGACGTCCACCAGCGAGCCCGGCAGGAACGCGCGGATATCGTTGATGTCGACGGTAAAACCACCTTTCACCTTGCCGGAAATCTTGCCCTGGACGATCTCGTCGTTCTCGTTGGCCTGTTCCAGCTTGTCCCAGACCATGGAACGCTTGGCGTCGTCACGGGACATGCGGGTTTCGCCGAAACCGTCTTCGACGGCTTTCAGCGCGACCTGCACATCGTCGCCCAGCTCGACCTCGAGGTCGCCATTGCTGGACTTGAACTGGCTGATCGGCACGATGCCTTCGGACTTGAGGCCGGCGTTGACGACGACGACGTCGTCACGGATTTCCACGACCTGGCCGGTGATGATGGAGCCCGGCGTCAGGTTTTGCATCGCAGGGCTTTCGTTAAGGAGTTGTTCGAAACTTTCAGTCATTGATTGAATACTCACAGGCTGCTGGCCAACGGGCCAGTGCCCACCCGGTAATTCGGCATTAATGCCGGTTAATAAATGTCACGCGAACGTGACCCAAATAATCTATATTTTTCAGGAAGATGGATATCTTTCTTCAGCCAGTTTAACGACTGCATGCACCACTTCTTCGATGCTCATCGCGGTCGAATCGATGGTGACTGCGTCGGGCGCCGGTTTTAACGGCGCGACGTCGCGCTGGGTGTCCCGCCGGTCGCGGGCTTCCAGGTCCCCGAAAAGGCGCGAGAGATTAACACTTTCCCCTTTTTCTTTCAACTGCTTATATCGCCTTTCGGCGCGGGCCTGGACATTGGCGGTCAGAAAGATCTTCAGTTTCGCGTCGGGGAAGATGACGGTGCCCATGTCGCGTCCGTCGGCCACCAGGCCCGGCGCCTGCCTGAACGCCCGCTGCCGCTTCTCCAGTGCATCCCGGACCGCGCCGACGGACGCCACCCGCGATGCCAGGGTACTGACCGCTTCTTCGCGAATCGCGCCGGTAACCTCGCGGCCCTGCAGGAAAATCCGCAGCGCGCCCTGCTCGAACCGGAACACCGCATCCAGTTCCGCCGCCAGGCGCTCAAGCGCGGCCTCGTCTTCGGCCGCCACGCCCCCGTCCATCGCTGACAGCGCCACCAGCCGGTAGAGCGCACCGCTGTCGAGCAGGTGCCAGCCCAGGCGCTCCGCCAGTCGCGCGGCGATCGTGCCCTTGCCGGACCCGACCGGGCCGTCAATGGTGATCACCGGGATGGCGTCCGCCGGATTTTTCATCCGTCGCGGCGCTCCAGCTGGGCACCGATGCTGAGCATGTCGGCGCTGAAGCCCGGGTAAGACGTATCGATGTAGTCCGCGCCATCGATCAGCACGCCCTCCTCGATCAACTGCCCCAGCACGGCAAAGCTCATCGCGCAACGGTGGTCGTTCTCCGCCTCGACACGCGCCGGGCAGGGTTCACCGCCAAACACGTCGACGCCGTCGGGGCGCTCTGACAGTTCGATGCCCATGCACTCCAGGCCCCGCGCCATGACCGCCAGTCGGTCGGATTCCTTGACTCGCAACTCGGCCGCGTCGGTGACCCGCGTGCGGCCCTGGGCCGTTGCGGCCAGTGCCATCAGGATGGGAATCTCGTCGATCATGGCGGGCACCCATTCCGGCGGCAGGTCGATGCCCTTCAGGCGGCCGTTGTAGCGCACCCGCAGGTCACCCACCGGCTCCAGGCCGTCGGAGCCATCGTTGACGGTCTCGATGTCGATGCGGCCGCCCATGGCCTTCACGGCGTCAAAAAATGCCGACCGCGTGGGGTTCAGGCCGACATTGCGCAGGGTCACGTCCGACCCCGGCACCAGCGACGCCACGGCGACCAGGAAGGCCGCGGACGAGGGGTCCGACGGAACCAGGACCTTCGCACCGGTGAGCCCCTGCGGGCCCTGCAGCGCGGCGCCCTCGCCCATGCGAACGCCAAACAGCGGCAGCATGCGCTCGGTGTGGTCACGGCTCAGGCGCGGCTCGGTGACGCGGCTCTCACCCTGGGCGAACAGGCCGGCCAGGAGCACACAGCTCTTGATCTGCGCGCTGGCCACCGGCGAGTCGTAGTGAATGCCCTTCAGCGCCGGATTGCCATGAATGTGCAGCGGCGCGGTTCCGGCTTCCGTGGCCTCCACGTTCGCGCCCATCTGCGCCAGCGGCGTCATGATGCGGCGCATCGGCCGGCTGTTCAGTGACGCGTCGCCCGTGAGCACGGAATCGAATGACTGTGCGGCGAGCACGCCCGCGAGCAGGCGCATGGCGGTGCCCGAGTTGCCCATGTCCAGTGGCGCCGACGGCGCCGACAGGCCGGCCTGTCCCAGGCCGCGAATGCGCAGCACGTCACCCTCATCGGTCACGCTGGCGCCCAGCTGGACCATCGCGTTGCGTGTCGCGGTGGTGTCGGCGCTGACCAGCAGGCCCTCGACCACGGTTTCGCCGTCGGCCAGGCCGCCAAAGATCAGCGCGCGGTGTGAAATGGACTTGTCGCCCGGCGGTGTCAGCGTTCCTGCCAACGGCGCCGTGGCTTTCTTAGCGTAAAGCGGCATCATGCTCCCTGCCCTGTCTGATCGCCCTTTCCAGGCGTTGGTTCTGCGTCGCCGTGCTCACGGTGACGCGCAAATGATTCGGTAATCCGTAAGTGCCCACCGGCTCAGGACGCTTTCTCATTGCCAGCCTGGATTCGTGACGTCACCGCCCGCGGGTACGACCCCAGCAACCGGACTTCGCCGCCCACCTTCTCCATTTCCGCCATCGCGGTGCTCAGCGGCGCCTCGTCGGCATGGCCATCGACATCGATGAAAAAGACGTAAGACCACTTGCGCCCGGGCGCCGGGCGGGACTCGATGCGTGACATGTTCAGGCCATGCGTGGCCAGCGGCGCCAGCAGGGCGTGCAGCAGCCCGGGCCCCTCGTCGCCGGTGAGCAGGAACGAGGTCTTGTCATCGCCGGACGGCGAGAACCGCTCGCGACCAATGACCAGGAAGCGCGTGGTGTTGTCCTGCTGGTCCTCGATGTTCGAGAACAGGGCCGGAATGCCGTAAATCTCCGCGGCGGTCAGGCTGGCGATGGCGGCCGCTTCCGGCGCGCTGCGTACCCGTCGCGCGGCCTCGGCGTTACTGCTGACCGGCAGCAGTTCCACCCCCGGCAGGTTGCGCCGCAGCCACTCGCGACACTGCGACAGTGATTGCTGGTGCGCGTAAACACGCTCGATACCCGACAGGCCATTGGCATGGGTCAGCAGGTTGTGATGAATGCGCAGTTCGATCTCGCCACAGATGTGCAGCGGCGAGTCGATGAACAGGTCCAGGGTATGGGTCACCACGCCCTGGGTGGAATTCTCAATGGGCACGACGCCGAAATCGGCCTCGCCGCCCTGCACCTGCTCGAACACGTTCTCGATCCCGGCCTGGCCCATGGCCAGCACCGAGTGCCCGAAGTGTGTGTAAACCGCCTGCTGCGTGAATGTGCCTTCCGGGCCCAGGTAGGCCACCCGCATGGGCTCCTGGCGGGCCAGGCAGGCGGACATGATTTCGCGGAACAGGCGCAGGATTTCCGAGTCGCTTAGCGGGCCCTGGTTGCGCTCGAGCACGCCGCGCAGCACCTGCGCCTCGCGCTCGGGGCGATAGTAGTCGGCCGCGGGCAACTGCTCACCCTTGGTTTGCGCGACCTCGAAGGCGAGTTTCGCGCGTTCACTGATCAGGCGCTGGATGTCGACATCAAGCGCATCAATCCGCGCGCGCACGTCGGCCAGCCGCTTGTCCGTGTCGCTCATGTCTGGCACCGGATTGCGGGGAATCGTGCATTGTAATGGTTCGGGCTGGATGAACCCAGCCCGTAACGCGGGTGATTATCGCAATCAGCCGGTGGCCGTGCGGGCCTCTTCGCGCCGCTGGGCCTTGACCGCGTCGGAGCGGCGCAATTCCAGCTTCTCCAGGTAGCCCGGTTCCACGCCGGTGATGTACTCGCCGGAGAAGCACGAGGTATCGAACTGGCCGATATCGTCGTTGCCCTCGCGGCAGGCATCCACCAGGTCGTCGAGGTCCTGGTACACCAGCCAGTCAGCGCCCAGCGCTTCCTGGATCTGCTTCTCGTCGCGGCCATGGGCGATCAGCTCAGCCGTCGCCGGCATGTCGATGCCGTAGATATTCGGGTAGCGTACCGGCGGTGAGGCAGAGGCAAAGTAGACCTTGTTGGCGCCGGCCTCGCGGGCCATCTGGATGATCTGCCGCGACGTCGTGCCACGGACGATGGAGTCATCAACAATCAGCACGTTCTTGCGGCGGAATTCAAGGTCGATCGCGTTCAGTTTGCGGCGCACCGACTTCTGCCGCTGCTCCTGGCCCGGCATGATGAAGGTCCGGCCGATGTAACGGTTCTTGATAAACCCTTCGCGGTACTTCACACCCAGGTTGTGCGCCAGCGGCAGCGCCGCCGTGCGGCTGGTGTCCGGCACCGGGATTACCACGTCGATATCGTGGTCGGGCCAGACCCGGTTGATCTTGGCCGCCAGCGCCTCGCCCATGCGCAGGCGTGACTTGTACACGGACACATCGTCGATCATTGAATCCGGACGCGCGAAATAAACGTGCTCGAAAATGCACGGCGTCAGCGTCTTCGCCTCCGGGCTCTGGTGGCTGAACATCTCGCCTTCGCTGTTGATGAACAGGGCTTCACCGGGTCGCAGGTCGCGGACCAGCTCGAAGCCAATGCCGTCCAGCGCCACGCTCTCGGACGCGATCGCGTACTCGGGGCCCCTGGCCGTTTCGCGCATGCCCAGCACCGCGGGGCGGATACCCCAGGGGTCGCGGAAACCGAGGATGCCCTGGTTCACCAGCAGCGCGATCGCCGTGTAGGCACCCTTGCAGCGACGATGGACCACGTCCACCGCCTTGAAGATGCGCTCGGGGGTCAGGCTCTTGTTCTTCTTGGTCTGCAGTTCGTGCGCCAGCACGTTCAGCAGCACCTCGGAGTCGGATTCGGTGTTCAGGTGACGGCGGTCGCTTTCGAACAGCTCGGAGGCCAGCGCATCGGTGTTGATCAGGTTGCCGTTATGGCCCAGCGCCACACCATAGGGTGAATTGACGTAAAACGGCTGCGCCTCGGCGGAATGGTCGCCGCCGGCGGTCGGGTAACGGACATGGCCGATACCGACATTGCCGCGAAGCTTGTCCATCTCCGCCTGGCTGAATGCTTCGGCGACCAGGCCGCGGGCCTTGTGCAGGTTCAGCCAGTGCCCTTCCAGGGTGGCGATCCCGGCAGCGTCCTGCCCGCGGTGCTGAAGGATGGTCAGGGCATCATAAATGGCCGGCGCGACCGCCGACTGCCCAACGATTCCAATGATTCCACACATGGTTGATTTACCCTGGTGACGCTGGCCCGGCGTCGTCGGCGGCGATTCTAACACGGCTGTCCGCGGCCATGCCCGCGTTCGTCGACACCGCGGCGTCATCCGTGGTGGGCTCATCCGCGCCCGGAGCATCTCCGGGGCCAGCGGGTTCGGACGCTTCGGGCGTCGGATCGAAATCGTGGTATTCCCGGGCGTTCTCCGGCAGGAAAGAAACCGCCCATTCGGCCATCGGCAGGAAGCTCTGGATGACCCGTGACTGTGGCCACCACGGGTCCGCCGGCAGCGGCGTGAAACCGGCCACGGCGATCAGCAGCACCACCAGCAGGACACCCCGGACCAGGCCGAAGACGCCGCCCAGCAGCCGGTCGGTGCCGGTCAGCCCGGTCTTGTCCACCAGTTGCCCCAACAGGTAGGTCACCAGCCCGCCGACCAGCAGGGTGGCGACAAACAGGCCGCCAAAGGCCAGCGCCAGGCGCATGGACGGCAGCGACACCTGCGGTGATATCCATTCGGCCACGCCGCCGGCGTACTGGTAGCCCACCAGGAAGGCCAGTCCCCAGACCGCCAGCGCGAAGACTTCGCGCACGAAGCCCCGCAACAGGCCAACCAGCAATGACAGGCCGATCACGGCCAGCAGGAAAATGTCGGCGGGGCTCATGTCAAGTGAAGTAAAGCGGCTAGTAGGTCCGTGCCTAGTCGGTGCTCATGACCAGGCCCGCCAGGCCCATCGATGACTCGATATCCGACTCCAACCGGACCGCGTCATCGCGGCTGAGCGTGGGGCCCACGCGCACTTTGTGCGAGGTGCCTGACGTACCTGAAACGGCCACGCTGAAGGCGCTGTAGCCCGCATCGCGCAAACGGAAAACCAGCTGCTCCGCGTTTTCGGCCTCGCCGAAGCTGCCCAGCTGCACCACCCAGCGAACCAGCGGGTCGGACGGGGCGGTCACAGGCGCCTCGTCGCCGGGGCGCAGGTCGAGCACGCGCGGGTTCAGGTCGGAATACTGCTGCCGCAGGCTGGCAATGGCCTGGTCGGCCTGCGCCTGCTGGTCGAAGGGACCCAGGCGAACCCGGTGCAGGGTGCCGGCCTCGCTGTCGACCGTGTCCTCGATCACCGGCAGGCCCTGGTCACGCAGGCGCGTGGCCAGCCGGGTGGCGTTGCCGGTGGCGCTGAAACTGGCGACCTGCACCAGGTAGCGGCCACCCGCGGCCGCAGTGACCGGCGCCGTGACCGGCTCAGGTGTTGGCCCAGGCGCCTGCTCAGGCGGCGGCGCAGGGGCTTCGACGGGTGTCGTTTCGGGTTCAGCCGCGGCGAGCACTTCGCCACCGGCTGCCTGTTTAACGGCCTCGGCGGTTTCGGCCGACTGGGCAGCCATCGACGCGCCGGTGTCGTCATTCGCCGGCGTCAACGCGCCCGCAGATTCCGCCGATTCATCCACAGTCTCGTCGATCGCGGGACGGGCGGCCGGTGGTTGCAAGGCCACGGTGGGCTCATCTTCGATGTCCTCAACCACCGAGGGCTGCGAGGACGGCTGGTCGCCGATCGGGAATCGGCGGGTCTCGAAACTGGTCTCGCGCGGCTTGGGCGGGATTTCAATCGGCCGCGCGTCCTGGCCCGGTTCGGGCTGGCCACCCAGCAGCATCGGCAGGACGATCACTGCCAGCGCGACGAGAACACTTGCCCCGACCAATCGTTGTTTTAATGCTTTATCCATCAGGTCTGCCTGGGCGGAAAACAGCTTGCGATTCTATCACCCATCACGACGCCCGTTCGGACAGCGCGAGCATGGCCTCGGCCACCGTGTGAAAAGACCCGAACACCAGTACCTTACGCCCATCGGCCGCTCGCATGGCAGCATCGAGCGCGATCTCGACGCGGTCATGAACGGCGGTTTCCGCCTGCCCCACCGCGGCGCCGACCCGCGCGGCCAGCGCCTCACCACCCTGCCCCCTGGACCCGGACAGCCCGGCGAAATGCCATTCGCCGACGACCGGTGCGAGTTCGGTCACGGCGGCCACCGCGTCCTTGTCCGCCAGCATGGCGAGTACACAGACCACCGGCGCCTGGTCTGCCAGTTGTTGCGCCACCACCGCGGCCGCCATCGGGTTGTGGCCGACATCCAGGAGCACGTCGCCATGCCCGGGTGGCGAATACAGCCGGCCCGGCAGGCGAACGCCGCGGATGGCGTCGGCGACCCTGTCGGCCTCCTCGCCCAGGTCGGGACGCAATTGGGCGATTGCTGCCAGCGCGGCGCCCAGGTTATCGACCTGGTGACGCCCGGCCAGGGCCGGTGCCGGCAGGGCCAGGTCGATCGCCCCCATGCGAAACCGCACACCTTCCGCGCTGGGTTCACAGTGATAGTCACGGCCCGCAAGGTGAACCTGGCAGCCCAGCCTGGTGGCGCGCTCCAGCACGCTGGCCGGGGGCGCGGTCTCGGTACAGACCAGCGGTATGCCGGGGCGCAGGATGCCCGCCTTCTCCGCCCCAATGGTTTCGCGGTCATTGCCCAGGAAGGCCTGGTGATCCAGCCCGACCGGCGTGATCACGGCCACGTCGGCATCGACCAGGTTCACCGTATCCAGGCGGCCGCCCAGGCCCACCTCGAGCACGGCCAGGTCCGGCTGGCGCTGCGCCGACAACAGCAGGCAGGCCAGCGTGGTGAATTCGAAATAGGTCAGTGAAATGTCGCCGCGGGCGGCCTCGACGGCGTCGAACGCGTCAACAAGGGAATCGTCGTCGACCGGCTCGCCGTTAATGCGGAGCCGCTCGTTGAACACCAGCAGGTGCGGGGAAGTATAGGCGGCGGTCTGCCAGCCCAGCGCCTGGGCCAGGGCGCAGATCGTCGCGACCGTGCTGCCCTTGCCATTGGTACCGGCCACCGTGACCACGTGCCGTCCCGGCCGTGGCGCGCCCAGGCGTTGCCACAACTGGCCACAGCGCTCCAGGCCAAGGTCGATCTCAACGGGGTGCCGGCGCTCGAGCAGCGCCAGCCAGTCAGTCAGCGCAGGCGACATGGCGCCGGTCCGGTATCAGGCGCCGACGACTTCGCCTTCCACCGCGCGTGGCCGGTGGCCCGACATCAGCAGGTCGAGCATCGCGCCCAGGTCGTCACGCAGGTTGCGGCGATCGATAATCTGGTCGATGGCGCCCTTCTGCAACAGGAATTCGCTGCGCTGGAAACCCTCGGGCAGCTTCTCACGCACGGTCTGTTCGATGACGCGCGCACCGGCGAAGCCGATCAGCGCGCCGGGTTCGGCCACATTCAGGTCGCCGAGCATGCCCAGGCTGGCCGACACGCCGCCGGTGGTGGGGTTGGTCAGCACCGAGACAAACGGCAGGCCGTTCACGGCCATGCGCTCAAGCACGGCGCTGGTCTTGGCCATCTGCATCAGCGACAGCACACCCTCCTGCATGCGCGCGCCGCCACTGGCGGTAAAGCACACCAGCGGGCAGCCCAGCTTCAGCGCCTCCTGCCCGGCACGGGCGAATTTCTCACCGACGACCGAACCCATGGAGCCGCCCATGAAGGAGAACTCGAACGCCGCGACCACCACCGGGCGCCCTTTCAGCTCACCCACCTTGACGATCAGTGCGTCCTTCTCGCCCGTGGCTTTCTGCGCGGCACTGATCCGGTCCCGGTAACGCTTGCTGTCGCGGAACTTCAGCGCGTCCACCGGCTCCAGGTTGGCGGCGATTTCGCGCTGCTCGCCCTCATCCAGGAACAGGTCGATACGGTCACGGGCACCCAGGCGCATATGCTCGCCGCATTTCGGGCAGACCAGCAGGTTGCGCTCCAGCTCCGGGCGATACAGCACCGACGTGCACGAGGTGCACTTGGTCCACAGCCCTTCGGGTACATTGCGCTTGTTTCCGCCCTCGGTACGAATACGGGACGGCATCAGTTTGCTCAACCAGCTCATCGGGTCTTCCTGTCTGTTTCAGCCGATATTGTCCAATGCCCGCCGGACCGACGCAACAAAGTCGCCCGCCAGGCGGCTGGCCTCTTCGGCGTCATCGGCCGTTTCCAGCAGTCGCACCAGCGCGCTGCCAATGACCACGCCGTCAGCATGTTCGGCCACGGCGACGGCCGATGCCGCATCGCTGATGCCAAAACCCGCCATGACCGGCAGCTCGGAATGGGCGCGGATGCGGGACACGGGCTCCGCTACCGCGGCACTGTCCAGGCGGCTGGCCCCGGTAATGCCCTTGAACGACACGTAGTAGATGAAGCCATTGGCGGCGGCGCACAGTTTTTCCAGCCGCTGCGGGTCGGTGGTCGGCGCGACCAGGATGATGTTGTCGATGGCCGCCCCGGCCATCGCCTGGTGCAGCGCCCCGCCCTCTTCCGGCGGACAGTCCACCAGCAGCAGGCCATCCACGCCAGCGTCACGTACGCGCTCGGCGAAGGCCTGTTCGCCACCGGCCTGGCACAGTCGCTCGACCGGGTTGAGGTAGCCCATCAGGATGACCGGGGTGTCGGGGTCGTCACGGCGGAAATCCGCCACCATGTCGAGCACGGACGACAGCGTCACGCCCCTGGCAATGGCGCGCTCGCTGGCCACCTGGATGACCGGGCCATCCGCCATCGGGTCTGAAAACGGCACACCCAGCTCAATCAGGTCGGCGCCACCGGCCACCAGCGCGTGCATGATGTCGACGGTCCAGCCCGGCTCCGGGTCGCCCGCGGTGATGAAAGGCACCAGCGCCTTGCCACCAGCCTGCCGCCGCGCACCCAGCGCGGTATCGATCCGGCCACTCACAGCGACAGCCCCTTGATGCCGGCCAGTGTCTCCACGTCCTTGTCGCCGCGACCGGACAGGTTCACCAGCACGACCTGGTCGGGACGCATCTCGGCCGCCAGCTTCATACCGTAGGCCACGGCATGGGCGCTTTCCAGCGCCGGCAGGATGCCCTCCAGGCGGGTCAGCGCCTGGGTCGCGTCCAGCGCTTCCTGGTCATTGATGGCCACGTACTGCGCCCGGCCGCTGTCCTTCAGCCAGGCATGCTCCGGCCCCACGCCGGGGTAGTCCAGGCCGGCGGACACGGAATGGGTATGCACGATCTGGCCCGCATCATCGTCCAGCAGGTAGGTCCGGCAGCCATGTAGCACACCGGGCCGACCCGCGCACAGCGAGGCCGCGTGTTCGCCGGTATCCAGGCCGTTACCGGCGGCCTCGACGCCATACATCTTCACGTCGGTGTCACCGATAAACGGGTGGAACAGGCCCATGGCGTTGGAACCACCGCCCACGCAGGCCACCAGCGCGTCGGGCAGCGTCTCGCGCTGCTCCAGCATCTGCCGGCGCGCCTCGCGCCCGACCACGGCGTTGAAGTCGCGCACCATCTCCGGGTACGGATGCGGGCCGGCGACGGTGCCGATCACGTAGAAGGTATCGTCGATGTTGGTCACCCAGTCGCGCATCGCCTCGTTGAGGGCGTCCTTCAGCGTCTTCGAGCCGGACGTAACGCTGCGCACCTCTGCGCCCAGCAACTTCATGCGGAAGACGTTGATCGACTGGCGCTTGATGTCCGTCTCACCCATGTAGACCACGCAGTCCTGGTCGAGCCGGGCGCAGACCGTGGCGGTCGCCACGCCGTGCTGCCCGGCGCCGGTCTCGGCGATGATGCGGCGCTTGCCCATCTGCTTCGCCAGCAGGCCCTGGCCCACGGTGTTGTTGATCTTGTGCGCACCGGTGTGATTCAGGTCCTCGCGCTTGAGCCAGATCTGCGCGCCACCACAGGCCGCGCTCAGGCGCTCGGCGTGATAGACGGGCGACGGGCGGCCCACGTAATGCGCCAGGTCGTGGTCCAGGCGGCGAATGAACTCGTCGTCCTTGCGCCAGCGCGACCAGGCCTCGCGCAACTCGTCGAGTGCGTGCATCAGCGTTTCGGAGACATAGCTGCCTCCATAGTCGCCGAAATGGCCGGTGGCGTCCGGTTGCGGCCGCCCAATGTCGTAATCACTAGCGCCTGGCATGGTCTATAAACGTCCTGATCAGGGTGTGGTTCTTCACACCCGGTGAGTCTTCCACGCCGCTGGAAACATCCACGGCGTAGGGTGAAAATCGTTGCACGGCCTCGGCCACGTTATCCGGGTTCAGCCCGCCGGCCAGCCAGACCGGCTGCTCGACCCGCACCGGCCTGCGCCAGTCGAAGGTCTGCCCTGTACCACCGGCGCCGCCGGGCTCATGGCTGTCCAGCACGATACCCTGGGCATCGGGATACGCGGCCGCGAGTTCGCCGGGATCCCCGGCGCGCATGGAAATCGCCTTGATAAAGGGCCGGCCGAAACTGCGGCAGTACGCATTGGGCTCGCTGCCATGAAACTGCAGCAGGTCCAGTTCAACCGCGTCCAGGATGGCCTGAACCTCGTCGGCATCCTGGTCCATGAACAGCCCTACCCGGATGATCCCGCCGCGCACCCGCTCCGTCAACCTCGCGGCCTGCGCAGGCTCCAGCCGCCGCGGACTGCGGGCGAAGATGAACCCCAGCACGTCGGCACCCGCCTCGGCCGCCACCATGACGTCCTGTTCGCGCACCAGGCCGCAGATCTTGACCTTGACGTTGCTCATTCCGGCCGTGAACCCTGCGGCCAGGTCGGCACGCCCTCGGGCAAGCCGAACTCGGCCGGGTAACGCACGCTCATGAAATACAGCCCGTCCGGCATTGCCGTGACCCCGGCCCGTGTGCGGTCCTTTCCATGCAGCACCTCGGCCACCCAGTCCACGGGCCGCTCGCCCCGACCGACCGGCAGCAGAGTGCCGGCGATATTGCGGACCATGTGATAGAGGAAAGCATTCGCGGCCACCTCGATATCCACGTGCTCGCCTTCGCGCCGAACCGAGATTTCCCGGATGGTGCGAACGGGGTGATTGGCACGGCAACCGGCCGAGCGGAAGGCGCTGAAATCATGCTCGCCCACCAGGGCCTGGGCCGCCTCGTTCATGGCGTCGGCGTCCAGGTGCTGGCGCTCCCAGCTCACCAGCCCGGCATCAACGGCCGGGCGCACCCAGCGGTTGAGCAAGCGGTAGCAATAGCGTCGCCCAAGCGCGGTGAAACGGGCGTGAAATTCTTCGGGTACCGGCTGGGCCCAGAGCACACACACGGTCGATGGAAGATTGGCGTTCGCGCCCAGGATCCAGGAGCGCGCCTGGCGCTCGGAATTGGTATCGAAATGCACCACCTGGCAACGCGCGTGCACGCCGGTGTCGGTGCGGCCGGCGCAGATCACGCTGACCGGGTGATTGGCCACCTTGCTGAGCGCACGCTCGAGCGTGGCCTGCACCGTGGGTTCCTGGCGCTGGGTCTGCCATCCGTAGAACGCACGGCCGTCATACTCGATACCGAGAGCGATACGCATCAGCTGAATCCGGACTCAGGACAGCGGGTGGCTGTCGACGTATTCGCTGTCGTCCGCGCGCGTACGCAACCACCACACCAGGCCGGCGACCAGGGCCACCAGCAGGCCAACCAGCCACCAGACATACTTCGCCAGCCACGGCTCCGGCATATCGTCCGGAACAATGGCGATGGGTTCGTCCTCACCGGCGGCGCGGTCCTCGCGCAGCTGGTCCTCCATCTGGGCCAGGCCGCTGTCGCTGACCTCGGCACGGGCGCGCTCGATCTCGGCCTCCAGTTCGAGGATGCGCTCGTTCAGGTAGGTATTCTCCTGCCGGGCATTGGCCAGTTCCTCTTCCGCGCGGGCGAGCTCCTCGACCACGCTTTCACCGGCACTGCCGGCTTCGCCGGTCGCGCCCTGCGCCAGCGTTTCGCCGCCAGCGTCCGCGCTCTCGGAGGGCGGCACCAGCTCCAGGCGCCCCGCGCTATCCGGCGCGTCGTCCGCCGTACTGCTGGCCGCCGACTCGGCCGGCTCGGCCAGCGGCTGCTGCGCCAGCTCGGAGACGGTCGGCAGGCTGGACGGATCGACCGGGATGTCCCAGCGGTTGCGGTAAATCTGCTCCTGGCGCAGCACTTCCAGCATGGCCTGGCGCTGGTCATAGGTGAAATCGTCGGGCGCCTGGGGAATGCGCAGCACCGCGCCCGCTTTCAATGAGTTGATGTTGCCATTGTTGAACGCGTCGGGATTGCGCTGCTGAACCGCGAGCATCATCTGGTTTACATCCACGCCGTGCGCCTCGGCCCAGCGCGAGGACAGCCCCCAAAGGGTCTCGCCGCGCGACACTTCGTAGGAATCTGCCGCGGGGGTACCCGGGTCCGGTAGCGCCGAGCGGATTGGCTCGACAGGCTCTGGTCCTGGCTCTGGCTCTGGCGCAGCTACGGTTTCGACGAGCGAGGTTTCCGCGGCCGCGGGTTCTGTCGTCGCGGGCACCGCCGCTTCGGGCGGCGCTGCGACTTCGGTTTCGAGCGGCGTGTCGGCAGGCGGCGTCTCTTCAACAACCGGCTCCGGCGCCAAGGCAGGTTCGGACCCGGCCGGGGACTCGAATGCCACGGCCGGCTCATCCACCGGGCTGACCGGCTCGGTACCCGGGTCGAACGGCGGGCCGGTCTCGAGCACCGGCGCTTCCTCGACCACTGTCGGCGGCGTGGCAGGCGGGGCTTCCGGCACCGGCGCGGGCGTAACCGATGGCAAGGGCGCGGCCGAATCGAAGGTCGGCGGATCCAGGAACACCGTGTACTGGCGCACCATGCGGCCACTGGCCCAGACCACCTCGATGACAATCTGCAGCACCGGCTCAGTGATGGGCTCGCGGCTGCGGACCCGGATATGCGGGTCGTCCAGGTCACGGACGATAGTGAACTCCAGCGGCACGGCCATGACGCCGGCATCCAGGCCCATGACCCGGAAATCGGCCGCCGACGCCATGCCAGCGGTGACCGTGGCCATTTCGGCCTCGGAGCGGGATATCAGCTGGATATGCAGGTCCAGCGGCTGCTGCAGGTAGGACAGCGCGCGGGCCTGCCCCAGCCCCAGCGCGTGCGCCGGCTGGACCAGCCCCAACAGCAGGACGGCCAGGACCAGCCTGGCGAATACCGCACTGAACTTCACATCCATGTTCTGGCCATCTCCCGGTCCCCCGACCTGCCCGGACTTCACGCCCAGTTTAAGTGCGTGACGCCGAGGCCGCCACCTGCCCGCCTTCGGCACGGGCTTCAATGGCCTGCAGGATCTGCACGGCATTCAGCGCCGCGCCCTTGCGCACATTGTCGGCCACCACCCACAGGTCGATGCCCTGCGGGTGGCTGAGGTCGCGGCGCAGGCGGCCGATAAAGACGCCGTCCTTACCCGCCGCCGTGAATGCCGGCGTCGGTGCCAGGCCGGGGTCATCGCTTTCCGGCATGGTCACACCGGGCGCGTTGCGAAGCAGTTCGGCGGCATCTTCGATCGACAGCGGCTCACGCGTTTCCAGGTGCACGGCCTCGGCATGACCGAAGAACACCGGCACGCGCACCGCGGTGGCGTTCACGGCGATGGCGTCGTCCTCGAGAATCTTGCGCGTTTCCCAGTGCATCTTCATTTCTTCACGGGTGTAGCCGTTGTCCTGCAGCGTGTCGATCGCTGGGAGCACGTTGAAGGCGATGGGCTGGCTGAACTTGCTCGGCTTCACTTCCCGCATGCCCAGGCGGTCTGCGGTCTGGCGAGCCAGTTCCTCCATGCCCAGGCGCCCGGCGCCGGACACGGACTGGTACGTGGCCACGTTCACGCGTGAAATACCCACGGCGCGGTGGATCGGCGCCAGTGCTACCACCATCTGGATGGTGGAGCAGTTGGGGTTGGCGATCAGCGTGCCGGGGCCGGCATCGTCCAGCAGGTGACCGTTAACCTCGGGCACAACCAGAGGAATATCGTCTACATATCTAAATTCACTGGTGTTATCGATAACAATCGCGCCGGCCTCGCAGGCCCGCGGCGCGTGCTCGCGGCTGATGGAGCCACCGGCCGAGAACAGGGCGTAATCGATACCGCTAAAATCAAAGGTGGCCAGGTCTTCCACGTCCAGCTGCTTGCGGCCGAACTCGACCTGTTTGCCCAGCGAACGCTCGCTGGCCAGCGCGTGCACTTCGTGGCCCTTCGTGCCCAGCCGCTCGGCGAGGATGGAAAGCATGGTTTCGCCAACGGCGCCGGTTGCGCCGACGACGGCGATCTTCAGTTGTCTTGTCATTGTCCTGTCTGTCCCCGGTGGCGCAGTGCGTGATCCATCAGCACCAGCGCCAGCATGGCTTCTACGATGGGGGTCGCCCGGATGCCCACGCAGGGATCGTGGCGGCCCTTGGTGACCACTTCAATTTCATTACCGTCCATGTCGATCGAGCGGCACGGTAGCCGCAGGCTCGAAGTCGGCTTGAACGCCACGGACACGGTCACGTCCTGTCCGCTGCTGATACCCCCGAGGATACCGCCGGCATGGTTGCCGAGGAACCCCTCGGGCGTCATTTCATCACGGTGCTCGGTACCCAGCTGCGACACGCTGTCGAAACCGGCGCCGATCTCCACGCCCTTGGTCGCGTTGATGCTCATCATCGCGGTGGCCAGGTCCGCATCCAGCTTGCCATAGACGGGCTCGCCCCATCCCGCCGGCACCCCGGTGGCGCGGGCGTCAACACGCGCGCCGGTGGAATCGCCGGACTTGCGCAGCTTGTCCATGTACGCCTCCAGCTCAGGCACGCGCGCCGGGTCCGGGCAGAAGAACGGGTTGTCGTTGACCGTGTCCCACTGGGTGTCGGTATCGCAGCGGATCTCACCCAGCTGCGCCAGCCAGCCGTGGATGGCGATGCCGTGGGTCTGCGCCAGCCACTTCTTGGCCAGCGCGCCGGCGGCCACGCGCATCGTGGTCTCGCGCGCAGAGGAGCGCCCGCCGCCCCGGTAATCACGGTGGCCGTATTTCTTGAAATAGGTGTAATCGGCATGCCCCGGACGGAACTGCCGGGCGATGTTGCCGTAGTCCTTGGAGCGCGCGTCGGTATTTTCGATGAACAGCGAAATGGGCGTGCCGGTGGTACGGCCCTCGAACACGCCGGAGAGGATCTTCACGTCATCGGCCTCGCGGCGCTGCGAAGTGTGGCGGCTGCGCCCGGTGGCACGCCGCTCCAGTTCGACGCGAATCTCTTCTTCGCTGATTTCCAGGCCCGGCGGACAGCCATCGATGACACAGCCAATGGCCGGCCCATGACTCTCACCCCAGGTGGTCACCCGGAGCATCCGCCCGAAGGTATTAAGGGACATGCTTCCTGCTCTCCAGTCGCGCCAGCACCCGCGGCCGCGCGTCGTTCAGTTCGTTTTTCGACATTGTAAAGACACCGTCGCCGCCATGCTCGAATTCTATCCACGTAAAGCCGACATCCGGCAGTTCCGCCTCGAGCCGCTCGGCGGACTCGCCCACCTCGCAGACCAGGATGCCGTCATCGGCCAGCCGCGCCGGCGCGTCGGCCAGGATGCGCAGCGGAAGGTCCAGGCCATCATCACCCGAGACCAGCCCAAGGGACGGCTCGGCCAGGTATTCGCGCGGCAGTTCGTTCAACGCGGCGTTCGGCACATACGGCGGGTTCGTGACGATAAGGTCCCAGCGCCGCTCCGGCAGGTCATCGAAACCGTCCGAAGCCCAGGCACTGACACGCTCGCCCAGGCCATGGCGCTGAATGTTCTCGCGCGCCACCGCCAGTGCCGCGTCGCTGACATCCGACAGGTCGACCTGCCAGCCCGGCAGGTGAACCGCCGTGGCAATCCCAATACAGCCGCTGCCACAACACAGGTCCAGCGCCCTGCCCCGGGACCGCTCCGGCAGCCAGGGCTGGTAGCCCGACAGGATCATCTCGGCCAGCGGCGAACGCGGCACCAGCACATCGTCGGTCACGCTGAACGGCAAGCCGCAGAACCAGGCCTCGCCCAGCAGGTAGGCCATGGGCCGCCCGCTGTCGATGCGCGCCCGCGCCAGGGCGGCGATCTGCGCCGCCGCATCATCGGCCACCGCGGCGTCCCAGTCATCGAACTCACCGTCCAGCGGCGCGCCCAGCACGTGCAGCACCAGCCACGCGGCCTCGTCCAGCGCGTTATCCGTGCCATGGCCAAAGTGCAGCCCGGCAGCGTCGAAATCCGCCGCGCAACGCCTGGTCCAGTCCTCGACCGTCACCGATCCTGTGCCGCTATCACCCATCGCGGCAGTATAATTCACCCCTCAACGAGCGACCCATGGAATACGTATGTCAAACTGGCTCGACCGGGTGTTCACCGCGCCCCAGCACGTCCTCCCCCAGCATAGCCTGACCGCGCTGGTGCACTGGCTGATGCGCGTGGAGACGCCGTGGGTGAAGAACGCCCTGATCCGCACCATCGCCGCCAGCGCCGGCGTCGACTGGTCCGAGGCCTCACGGCCCGAGCCCGCTGACTATAAAACCTTCAACGACTTCTTCACCCGCACCCTGGTCGACGGCGCCCGGCCGCTGGATGATGCCGAAGGCAGCGTGATCTGCCCCAGCGACGGCCGCATCAGCGCCGCCGGCCCCATCAACGGCGATACGATCTTCCAGGCCAAGGGCCACGACTTCTCGCTGGCACGCCTGCTGGCCAACGACCCGGCCACCGCCGCGCTGGAAGGCGGCGAGTTCTGGACCATCTATTTGTCGCCCCGCGACTACCACCGCGTGCACATGCCGCTGGCCGGCGAACTGCGGCGCATGACCTACGTGCCCGGCCGCCTGTTCAGCGTCTCGCCCGCCACCGTGCGCCAGGTCCCAGGCCTGTTCGCCCGCAATGAAAGAGTGGTCAGCATCTTCGACACGGACCTGGGCCCGATGGCCGTGGTACTGGTCGGCGCCATGCTGGTCGGCAGCATGGACACCGCCTGGGCCGGCACCATCACCCCGGCCAAACACCGCGACCTGGCCCGCCACGACTACGCCCCCGGCGAAGTCACGCTGACGCGCGGCGAGGAAATGGGCCGCTTCAACATGGGCAGCACGGTGATCCTGGTGCTGCCGCCGGGCCAGGTGACAACGGTCAAGGGCCTCGACACCGGCACGCCAATACAAATGGGCCAGCGCCTGGCGCTGCCAGCCAGCGCGCCATGAGTACCCGGGCAACAGCATGGCTACTGGCCGCCCTGGCAAGCACCACATGGGCGCAAACCGATAGCACGGACGATGCCGCCGAAGCCCCACCCCCCGCCAGCCTGGCCGAACTGGCCAGCCAGAGCGACCTGGTCGCCGTGGTCCAGGTGGCCGACACCGACTACGTCTACGCACGCGGCTTCCCCACCGGCGGCACCGCATTTTTGCGCGTGCTGATCCGTTGGCGGCTCACTCATCCCGTCGGCGACCTGGTGCGTGTCTACGACGAAGGCCTGCATGAGGGCGAGTGCTACTTCCAGAACCCTGATGTCGGTGAAGAAGGTCGCCGCCACCTGCTGTTCGTCCGCGACAACCCGGACGTTGACAACCAGTTCCTGGGCCTGCCCCACGGCTGCTCCCTGGAGGTCCTGGTCACGGCCGACAACGGCTACGCGCTGCGCTACCCACCCTCGAACTTCGAACTGACCAACGATCTGGCCGCCCTCGCCCGCCCCCTGCAGTTCGCCGACCCCTACGCAGTAGTCGATGACGACGAACTCACGATAGCCGAGCGCGACGCGCTGCTCGAAGGAGGATGGCTAGTCCAGCAGGACGACGGCCGCTACCGCTTTACCCACGGCATCCCGCTGGGCGACCTCCGACCATTACTGGGAGAAGAGAACCTGACCCACGACCGCACGCTACTGCGCCCGACGGAGTGAGCACCAGCACCGGGTTTTCGGCCGGGCGCTGGATTCAATGCACCCGCGTTTCACTAAAATCCATTGACGTCGAGTAGACCACCAGGAACTTACCGAACGGACTGACGATGGCGTGCCTGAACACATCGACTCGCGGCAGCAAGCACAATTCCTGCACAGCCATCGATGGTTTTCCCCGCAAGTCCCGGTAGTCAGACCGGATCCGCCTGACACCGAAATAATGAAAACTGAATAGCTTGTTGTTAGCCGGGTTGAAGAAATCCAGTTGAAGGTTTTCTCCATCGAAACCGGCGTTCGTGACCCATGAATTCCAAAACGAGTCCAGGCCGCCAGGCTCATACCGCTCATCAGACGTCATACACTGCAGTGCCGGCGACAACTTATCGATAATGGACAACCTGTAGCCAAAGTAATCCGTGCCGTCCCAACTCGTGGGAGTCCCGAGGTTTTTCAGAAAGAGAAAGCTCATAAAGCCCCTGGTTTAACTGGCCAACGAGTATCTAATTACGCTAATTTCTACAGGGGCGAAGAGCTGGCCTTAATAAACTCTGTAGAAAGTGATCTAACTCACTGTATTTTTCTTTCTCTCCCAGAAAAAACTCCGCCCTCATTGAATCAAGCACCTTGTCAATGCCGCCGATACGCTCAATAAGCAATGTCATTCGCTGCTCCTCGCCTCCGAAAATCGTTATGTCTCCATCGGACAACCATCCGCACGTCCGATTACTGCTCACAACCCGATATTCAATAGAGTAGTGTTCAGGCTCCATCATAAAAGCCTGGTAGCTTTCCCATTGAAAAGGAACCTGAAAAACCTCTTCCAATCCAAGTTGGACAAAACAATCGCCAGCCACCAAGAGGTCGACTTCACGTGAAATCGCGAATTGATTCATGACGCACTGAAAGAACCATTCTGGAAATCGCGTGTTGTCGTAAGCATCTCTCGCGAAAGCGACACCGATCCATGTCGGATCCGCAAATGGAACAGCCTCAGACGATGGCCCTAACACATCACTAAATACTTCGGAGAACTTCATTTTTTTGGTTCCGGGTAGCGGACGGTGATTACAACTTCTCCGTTTCCATCGCGAATCTTGACTGTAGGTGTTCCTGGGGGGTAGTCCGGATTCTTAGTGGAATCATGAGTTTCGATATACCCTCCGCCCGAAAGGTCTTTGACACGTACGCCGTCCCGGGGGCTTCGCTCATTTGTTCCACTGACGCTATCGAACTTTTTATTCGCTCCTTCACGACCACCAGAACCTTCTCGCTCGCCTTTTTCACCAGACACTCCTTCTGCCGGAACTGTACCGTCGCCAATTTTGTCAGTTGCTGAAGAGATTGAGTCTGTCGAGTTCGCTTGCCAAACTAATTTGCCAATCTCAATCACACCGCCAAGCAGGATAATAGCGCCGGCAACGTCGCCGGGTCCTGGTGCCGGGCTATCCAGTTGAGAAGCAATCGCCGCTTGCAACCCACGCTTTTTAACCGTGTCACCAATACCTTCCCAAGGGACTGCCACTTGCCCATCAGGGTCTATGTAGCGATATGGATTATCACTTCCGTACCAATACCGATTGAAATTCTGCCCAGGCTTCGCATAAGCCGTCACCGGGTCCACCGACAGGAACCGCCCGATCTGCGGGTCGTAGTACCGCTGCTGCATGTACGTCAGGCCCGTGGCGGCGTCCTGGGCGTGGCCGGTGTACCCCGGGCCGTCGAACAGGGGTTTGTTGACCAGTTGGCCGTAGGGTTCGTATTCGCTGGTTTCGATGGTGGCCTTCGATGGGTTGGTCACCACCAACGGTGAGCCCAGGGCGTCGGTGTGCTGGTATTTCAGCGTGGCGGTGCTGGTTGCGAGCGGTCGCTCGCGCTGGGCCACCAGGCGGGTGCCCAGGTAGATGTAGTCGATGCGTTCGCCCAGTTTATGGTTTTCCTGGTACAGGAGCTTCCCGTCGATGGCGTACTGCGACAGGATGTGAGCGCTGCCCACGGTGTTGGCGTACACGCGCCGGCCGTGGCCGTCGTACTCGTAGCCGGTTTCCTTGTTGGGGACGCTGCGCAGGCGGTTGCCCAGGTCGAAGCTGTAGTTCTGCACCGCGCCGGACGGGCCCTTGCTGGCCAGGTTGCCCTGGACGTCGTAGGTCAGGTTGGCGACCACGGTGGTGCCTTGCCTGATCTGGGTCAGGCGTTTCGTGGTGTCATACGTATAGGCGTGATTTCGGACGTGGCTGCCGCCGGTGACGTTGACGCTGGTCAGGTTGTCGAGAACGTCGTAGCCAAAGCTGGCGGTGCCAAACACGGTCGTGGGCGATATGGTCTGGGTCAACCGGTCCAGGCCGTCGTAGGTCATGTCGCGGTCCTGTTTGCTCCCCGCCACCCCATCGTTGATGGCGGTGACATTGCCACTGCCGTCGTACACGTATTGCAAGTCCAGTCGGCGGTTGGCTGCGGCACAGGTGCCGCTGATGGCGCAGTCGGTGATTCTCGACGGCAGGCCGCGGGCGTTCTGCGCCAGCGTGTGCACCATGGAATTGCCGTAGGTGAACTGTTTGACCGCGCCGTTGGGGTGGTGGGTCACGCTCGTGGCGTAACTGCCGGCCTGGGTAGGCTGGCCCAGGGCATCGGGGGCATAGCTCACGGCAAGCGTTGAGGGATAGGTCAATGTCGCCAGGTGGCCGTTCGCGTTGTAGGCGTAGCCGATGGTCCAGGCGGCGTCATAGTCGCGTTGCACCGATTCACTGATCGGCATGCGTCGCTTGTTGTAAGCGTAGGCGTTGGTGACCTTTGTGCCACCGTTACTGTTGTTGGTTTCGATGGTGGCTGGCAGGCCATCCCGCGTGTAGGTCCAGTCCTGGTTGCCGATACCGCCTTTGAACACCAGTGAACGGAGCCAGTTGCGGCCGTCGTAGGTGCGATCCACTCGTCGATTTGCTACTGCGGTTGTTGTGCCGTTGACTTCACAGCCCTGGCCTGAAGGCAATCCTGCCGCGCTCCATTTCAGGTTGCCGGCGTTGTCGTAGCCCATCAGCGTGGCGCCGGTTTCGGGCTCAACCGAGCGGCAAAGCTGCTGGGAGGCGTTATAGGTGTACGTCCGGTCCAGCGCCACGGTTCCGCCTGTGGCGCTGCTGCTGTTGCTGCGGCGCAATTTGGTGGGTTTGCCGAAAACGTCCCGGGTGATATGCGTCCAGGCGCTTTGCGGGTGGGCGATGTAGACCGGCAGGTCGTAACCTGGTTCGTCCCAGGCGCGGTAGCGGGAGGTTGTCGCATGGCCGCGTGGATTCGTCACCCGCGTCTGGAAACCACTCAGGTACTCGTATTCCGTGACCTGGAGCGCCGGCGTCAACTCCGTGTCCTGCGCCACCGACAGCGTACGACCCAGGGCGTCGTACTCGGTCCATGTGCCCGTTACCGGGTTTGACGAGGTTGATTGGTACGACGTAAATGTTGCGCGTCCTTCGTGGTCGTATTCAAACTTTTGGAAGCGTTGGGTCGTTGACTGGCTGGCCGTGTCGTATTCACGCACTAACAGTGGGCGCCAAAGCGCGTCGAGGTAAGTGATTCGACGACCGTTCCCGGTACTCACTGTCTGACGCCAATGGCCAGCCGGGATGGTGTACTCGACGTCGTCTATTTTTTCGAACACCAGGGTGGTGTTGGCCCACGTTGTCGTGTCGCCGGTGGGCCAGGCAATGCTGGCCAGCCGCCCCATGGCGTCGTGGGCGTAAGTTGTCTGGTAACCGTACTCATCCCTGACCCAGTTCAGCCAGCCGCTGTCGTGAACCTGCGCTGTCTGGGTCGCCCCGGCGGGTATTTCGGGCGTACCGGGATGCTTGATGGATTGTGGCGTACCGCGTTTCCAGCTCGTCAGGGTCGTGGTGTTGCCGCCGCCGTCCGCGACGGTCCTGATCGTGCCTCGCTGGCCGCTCGCAATTGTCGAGGTCGTATCCCAACCCAGCGTCTGCTCCACCCGGCCGAAGCGTTCGGTGACCAACGGCACGGCCCAGGTCGCATCGTATGTGCGGTCGAACATTTCGACGCCCGCGCTACCGCAACCGGCCGGAAGAGCCGTCGTCGGTGCCACGCAGGTGATCCGCCGGACCTGCCCGAGGATCCACTTGGTCAGATTGTCGTGGTATGTGGTGGTTTCCGTTCGGGTCGGGCTGCCGATGACGGTACTTGATCGGGTGACGCGCGTCGGGCGCGCGTAGCCATCGAAACACAATGCACCGGAACAACTATTTTCTACGTTCCATACGAAGGCGGTGCCGTCCTGGCTGATCGTCCGATTGGTCACTGGCCGGACCCGTGTGCTGGCGGGATCGGCGATCCCGCCCAGGTTGGAACCGTAATGACCGTAGAACGACTGGGTGGCCGCCTGCGTTTCGGTCATATACGTGCTGTTTTCGGTTCGGATCACCGTGTTGTCTACGCGCAGCGTTTCTACCCTGAGTTGCCGACCATCATTGTCGTAGTAGCGCATTCCGAACGTGTGGCGTTTCTTGCTACCGTCCGGCTGAGACAGCGTGACCGATTTCTCGCTTGTGCACGTTGTACAGGGGTAAACAGCCGGTTCAGTCGGCACGCCCCAAAGGCCCTGGGTGTTGAGCGAATACGCGTAGCCCCACGTCATTGACGTCAGACCCGGCCCGGTGATGACCTTGCTGTCGATGCTCATGACGTCGAAGTAATGCGGCACCAATAGTTCGAAATCCGGGTTGGCGGGGTCACCAGTTTTCAGGCACTCGCTGGCGTGGACGCCACTGCGATAGTGCCGGCGGTTGTTGAATGTAAACACACCAACCGCGCTTGAGGGGTGCGTTGCGGTAAACGTGAATGCATCCTCCTGGACGGGCGGGAAACCGGCGCACCAAGGCAGTGGCGGAAGGCCTGCAGAGTCCGGTGACGGCATCAGATTGCTGGTGTAGCCATACGCCCATTGGCTGTTGTCAGGCAACGTCACCGAAGACAGCCGCGCAAAGTACCCGGATGTCGTATTGGTGTACGCATAGCTCCAGGTGCGACCATGGCTGGTCGCGGTGCTCAGGCGCTTTCCGCTGTAGGTGAGGATGATCTCGCGGCCGTCGCTCGCCCAGATTCTCGTAGGCAGGCCATCAGTGTTGTACTGAAACTCAACCGTGTTTCCAAATCGATCCTCGATCTTGCTGGCCAGCAGGTAAAGGCGATTCCGGTCGATGACTACGGGCAGTGGGAATTGGCCGCCACCCTGGTTCACATATTTCAGCAACCGTGCAGCCGTTCGTGTCGTCGCCACATCGAAGTAGTACCTGTCGCCGGATGTCGTGGTCATCCGGAAGCCTTGCCCGGTGAACCCGGTCTTCATGGCGATGCAGTCGAACACGTCGCGGTCGGTGGTGGTCAACTTGTACGTGGCGCCACCGCTTGGCTGTGGTGCCTGCGTTTGCACCCCCATGGCGGTCTGCGCGCCTCGACCGGGCACGTTTATCGATATCCCCTGCCAGACTTCTCCCCGTCGAAAGGCGCTGATGACAAGTGCCGGTGTATATCCACCGTTACAGCGAAGCGCGTCGCCGGCCCCCGTATGGTAGGTCGCCGCCATGTAGGGAACATCGACATCCCAGTTCCCGGCGCCGCGCAACAACGAGTCATAAGGCTTCAGGTGATTCTGAGGTTGCATTTCAACCGCGAAACGCCTGGTGAGCCTGACCGGCAGGGTACTGTTTCCGGGAATATCGATATCGGTGACGGCAAACGCGGTGCTGCCGTTGTACAGGCTGACCTGCTCGCCGAATAGGCCGGTATCAAGTGAGGAAACGTTTTGTGCCGCCTCTACACGCTTGCGGTATTCAACGTACGGCTGAATCGCCCCGTCTTCGGAAGCGCTGGCCGCGTAGACGCCGCCCTGGTCAGATTCCCCACCATCAACAGGCCCCTCATCAGGCGGTTCCTGGGCAAACAGGCTGAATGAAACTGCCAGCACGCACAGTGAAAACACGAACCTAGAAAAGACACGCATCCCACGGCTCCGAATTGTCAACGACCCCTTGCGGGTCGCCACGCACCGGCTCGAACAAACCGGCACCCGCCATACGCCTGAACCCTGATTCGGGTCCGGCACATCGGCATTTCGAGTGCTTTATACGCCTGAATTTCGGGTTTGCATAGAGGGTGAACAGGAAAAATTCGGGCCAGGTAATTAACCGAACCCGAGGCGCCGTCACAACGGCGGAATTGTCGCTGACAAACCTTTTCCGGCCAAGCGCCTTCGTGATTGACAGTCGTGCCAAATGGTTCCATTATGGCTCCATATTGCAACTATTTATTCCGACAATGCCTAACCTCTCCATCAAGAATGTCCCTGCTGACGTGATCGTCGGTTTGCGCGAACGTGCGTCCGCCAATCACCGCTCGTTGCAGGGTGAACTGCTGGCATTGGTGACCCAGGTTGTCACAAACCCGGGTTCAGTTTCTGGCGCGGAAACCGTTCAGCGCGCTCGAAAAGGTTACAAATCCATCGAGCAGATTGCCCAGGAGCACCGTCAACTCAAGAAGCGTCCCTACCGTAAAGGCCCGCACTCAACGGAGCTGATTCGACAGGATCGCGATGCGCGCTGAAGGCGAGTCGTCGCTGTTCATCGCGGAACCTGCGGGAAGTTACACCCGCTATCCACCACTGGTGGTTGATTGCAGCGTGCTGGCGGCCGTGCTGTTTGACGAACCGGAAAGGGAAACCGCGCTCGTGGCCATGGCGGGCAAAGAGCTGTTCGCACCCGACCTGCTGGACCACGAAATTGTCAGCGTGGCGCTGAAGAAGTCCAAAGCGGGACTGGAAAAAGCCGCAAAGCGCGCCCTGCAGGACCTGTCAGACCTGCGCCTGACCCGCTGCGCTGTCGATAGCGCCGCACAATACGCACTTGCCCAGCATTTGAATCTCACCGCGTATGACGCAGCATACCTGGCGCTCGCCATAAACCTCCGCGCCCCACTGGCCACCTTCGACCAGCAACTGGGCAATGTTGCTAGAGCGGCGCTTTCAGGGGTATAGACAGTTTCATGGGCTGTAAGCGCAACCAGGTTCTTGCCGAGGAAAGGTTTAGTCTTGCAGGGCGAGTAGAAAAGGAATAATTTATACTCATGCTTGCGTTTGAGTTCGATAAACGGAAGAGCGGTACCAACCTTGAAAAACATGGAATCGATTTTCATGACGCCCAGACACTTTGGAAAGATCCAGACCTGCTTCAGCTCCGGGCAAAGTCCGAGGATGAAGATCGGTTCCTAGTGATTGGTCGAATAGGTTCCAAACACTGGTCGGCTGTTGTGACCTATAGAAACCTAAGGATCCGCCTGACATCTGTCAGGAGGTCCCGAAAAGCGGAGGTCGATTTATATGAAAGCCAGCGAATTTGACAAGAAGTTCGACGACGACAAAGAAGACATCATTGATGACCTTTATCTGTCCTCGGCGAATCGTGTCAATCAAAAGCAAAAGCGAATCAATGTCGACTTTCCGACCTGGGTGGTTGAGTCGTTGGACCGCGAAGCCGCTCGGGTTGGCGTCACCCGTCAGTCCATCATCAAGGTATGGCTGGTTGAGCGGCTCCAGGCTGAAGCCGCTAACAATCCGCTTAAAAGCAACGCTTCAGAGGGCGCGCTGTAGCATCACCGCGCAGTTCGTGCCCAACGGCTCTTTACCACTCACTACTCCCCACTCACAACCCGGTAACAAGGCTCATAAGCCACCCCGGGCAACTTCATACGATGCTGCGCCACAAACTCTGAAAGCAGCCCGTCCAGCTTGTCCATGATTGCTTTTTCTCCGCTGATCTCGAACTTGCCGCCGGCGCGGATGGCGGCCAGGGTATTGGGTTTCACGTTGCCGGCGACGATGCCGGAAAACGCGCGGCGCAGGTTGGCGGCCAGTTCGTGCACCGGCAGGTCGCGGTGCAGTTCCAGGCCGGCCATGGCGGCGTGGGTGGGTTCGAAGGGGCGCTGGAAGTCCTCGTCGATCTGCAGGCGCCAGTTGTAGTACCAGGCGTCCTTGACCTCGCTGCGGAATTCGCCGACTTCCGCCAGGCCGGCCTGCATGGTCTGCGCCACGGCCACCGGGTCGTCGATGATGATCTGGTAGCGCGCGGCGGCCTGGTCGCCCAGGGTCAGGCGGATGAACTTGTCGATCTGCTCGAAATAGGCGGCGGAGCCGGCGGGGCCGGTGAACACCACCGGGAACGGCAGGTCGGCGTTCTTCGGGTGCAGCAGGATGCCCAGCAGGTAGAGGATTTCCTCTGCGGTGCCCGCGCCGCCGGGGAACACCACGATGCCGTGGCCCAGGCGCACGAAGGCCTCCAGGCGCTTTTCGATATCCGGCAGGATGACCAGCTCGTTGACGATGGGGTTCGGCGACTCGGCGGCGATGATGCCGGGCTCGGTCACGCCGATGTAGCGACCGTTCTTTACCCGCTGCTTGGAGTGGCCGATGGTGGCGCCCTTCATCGGGCCCTTCATGGCGCCCGGGCCACAACCCGTGCAGACATTCAGCTTGCGCAGGCCCAGCTCGTAGCCCACCAGCTTGGTGTACTCGTACTCGGCGCGGCTGATCGAGTGCCCGCCCCAGCACACCACCAGGTGCGGCTCGACGCGCGGCTGGATGATGTTTGCGTTGCGCAGGATCTCGAACACGGCGTTGGTGATCTGCTCGCCGGTGTCCATCGTGTAGGACGGGTTGCTGCCGATCTCGGTGTCGTAATAGACGAGATCGCGGATGACCGCGGACAGCAGTTCGCGCACGCCCTCGATAATCTTGCCGTCGACAAAGGCAATGCCCGGCGCGTTGCAAAGCTCCAGGCGGATGCCGCGGTTGAACTGCTCCACGGTGATATCGAAATCCCTGAACTCGGCCAGCAGCGCCTCGGCGTCGTCGGACTCGTTGCCGCTGTTGAGCACGGCCAGCGAGCAACGCCTCAGCAGTTCATACAAATCGCCATGGCTGGCGTCATGCAGGCGTTCAACTTCGCTGCGGGATAAGGAAGTAAGCATGCCCGCCGGGTACAGCCGGGCGTTAACAACATCAGAAGCCAAATTCATTCTCCAGTCATTCTTCGCATCATTCTGTCAATTCTAAGGCCGTTCACGCAGATAACAAAAAAGGGGCCGGCAATTGCCGACCCCTCCATTGTCACGCCAGTTTTTCGCGAAACTCAGAACTTGTAGCTCAGGCCCACGCGAATTTCGTACAGCGAGGCGTCCGCGGCGCGGGATTCACCACCCGGCGGCAGGAACAGCTCGTACAGGTACTGGCCGTTTTCGATTTCCATGTCGACCACGCCCTGGCTACGCGGGAAAGAGACTTCCTCCAGCGTGCACCAGTCGTCGTTCAGCATGTTGCAGAAGTTGCGGATGGTGACGAAACCAGAGAAGTGGTGATCGTCACGGAAACCCGGGAATTCCTGCTCGAAGCGGATATCGAAGGTCGTCCACCAGCTGCTGTTGAACGCGTTACGCTCGGCGATGCCACCGGCGTACTTGCTCAGGCCGCTTTCTTCAACAAAGGCGAAGAACGCCGAGGTGTTGAAGTCGGGGCCGAACACCACGTTCGGGTCATCCATGCCGGTCGGCACGTACAGCAGGTGGCGCCAGTCGATGAAGTCACCAAAGGTGTCACCGTCGTCCTGGGCAAAGGTGTAGCTGTACGGACGGCCTTCGTTGGCAGAACCGAACAGGCTGATACGCGAGGCGTTGTCACCCCACCAGTAGGCTTCGTAGGAGACCCGGAAGGTAAAGCGATGCGGGATCTCGTAGTTGGCCGTGGCCACGCTCGGCATGTTGAAGTCGTCGACCGCGATGTTGGCGAAGTTGGAGAACGCCACTGACGAGGTCATCGGGTTCACTTCCTCGGCCTGTGTGTAGGCGTAGCCGACGCTCCAGTCCAGGCCGAAGTCGTAGGACGCGGACAGGCCGACAGATGCGGACAGTGACTCGCCGTCGCTACCGGACACGTTGGTCAGGATGTAGTCGGAGCTGAACGCCCGTGAATCGCTGTAGATGGGACGACCATCAGGTGCCGTACCGGACACTTCACAGGTACCACAGACCAGCAGTGCGGAATCCTGCAACTTGTTGTACAGCAGGTCCATGTTCAACTGGTAGTTCTCGTGGAAATCCCAGGTCGCGCCCAGTGCGAACTTCCATGACGCCGGGATCTTGAAGTTCGGATCCAGGGCGTTAACCGCGGTGTTGGCGGTACCGTTCGCCACGGCATCGATCATGGCCGTCGGGACATCGTAGCCCGGCTGGCCACTGCCGTTCGGGCCCAGCGGGATGTCGAACAGCGAGAAGTCCACGCCGTAGATCGGCTCGATGGTCTGGAACTCGCGCAACTGCACCTGGGTGATACCGTCGGTGGAGTAGTTGTTGGACAGCCACACGTTCGGGTTACCACCGCCGAACAGGCCGAAACCACCACGCACCGTCCAGTAACCGTCGATGTCCCAGGTGAAGCCGACGCGCGGCTGCAGCAGGTCTTCGCCGTCCAGGTTCATGGCATTGGTGTAGCCGGCACGATCGATGAAGTTCGGGTTCTCGGTCGGCAGGTCGTCAGAGGTGTACCAGTCGTAACGCAGGCCGGCGACCAGGGTCAGCGTGCCGTCCATCAGGATCATTTCATCCTGGGCGTACAGCGTGTTGATCTGGTAGCCCCACTCAGCAGCCGAATCGCGCGGGTCGTTGGTCACCCGCGAGTTGCCGTAGTAGATGTCATCCGGACGGCCTTCACGAAGGGCCTCGATACAGCCATTCGGGTCGGTCGGGCCACACTCTTCGTCGAAACGGTTTTCGGTGTAGACGTGCTGCAGGAACAGGTTAAACATGTCCAGGTCGTCACGCTCGTAACCGAAGGTCAGGGTGTGGTTGTCGAAGGCGTAGGCGCCGGCCAGCTTCAGGTTCAGCGTCTCGTAGCTCAGCACGTTGGCCTGGCGCGAGTCATCGGTACCCGCGTAGACAATGGCCTGCTCGTAGTTGCCGTCACCGTCCGGATCATTCCAGGTCTCGATCTGGAACTCACCAAAGGTGCTGTCGCTGCGCGAAAGCTGGCGGTTGTCCAGCTCCGAGTAGCTGACACGGACTTCCGTGGAGAAACGATCCGTCCAGTCGGAGTACAGCGCGCCGGAGGTGGCGTTCAGTTCCGCGCCACGCTCGTAGTAGTGCTTGCCGAATTCCAGTTCGTTGGAGTCGCCGTCAGACTGGGCAATGTTGAAACCATCGTTGTAGTTGTACGTCAGCGACGCGCGATGGTAGTCGTTGATGTTCCAGTCCAGCTTGACGGTGTACTTCTCGTCTTCGTTCGGCAGGGACAGCGGCAGGCCACCCGGGTCGAAACCGTAGACGTTCTGCAGGATGTCCAGGATCTCGTCGTACTGGGCCTGCGACACACCGTTCACCTCGCGCGCACGACCGGAACCGGCCGGACCGCGATCAAACAGGTTGGCGCCTTCAAGCTTCTCGTAGGCCACGAAGAAGAACAGCGTGTCCTTGATCAGCGGGCCGCCAAAGGTGCCGCCGTAGCGCTTCTCGTCGAAGTCGCCCAGGTCGATGGAATCGCCCTGCAGCTTGTCGCCACGCATTGAGTCGTTGGTGTAGTCGAAGAACACTGAACCGAAGAACTCGTTCTCACCGGACTTGGTCACCGCGTTGACATTACAGGCGGTGAAGCCACCGTACTGCACGTCAAACGGCGCCAGTTCCACGGCGACTTCCTGGATGGCGTCATACGGGAACGGCTGGCGTTCGGTCGGGTAACCGTTGCTGTTCAGGCCGAAGTTGTCGTTCATGCGCACGCCGTCAACCGTCAGGCTGTTGAAGCGCGGGTTGGCGCCGGCACACTGCATGGCGCCGACAAACGCGTTGTCCTGGTAGACACGCGGGTCGAAGCGCACGATGTCACGAATATCGCGATTGATATGCGGAGAGTCTTCCAGGTCCTTCAGCCCGAAGGTGGACGAAGGGCCGAGCGCGACATCATAGGTCTGCACCTGGGTCGCCGTGACAATGACTTCCTCCAGGATGGTGGAGCTCAGTGCCAGTGGCAGGCGATAGGTATCGCCCAGGCTCAGGAAAACGTCGGTCACCGTCTGTGAACCGAAGCCTTCGGCGCTGGTGACGACAGTGTAAGGGCCACCGATACGCAGGCCGCTGAACGTGACCGTTCCCGAGCCGCTGGTGGAGTTGTTACGTGTTGTTCCGGTACGCGTGTCCGTCACGGTGACGTTGACACCCGAAACCGGCGTGCCTTCACCGGAATACGTGTCGACGCGAAGCGAAGAACTCGTTTCCTGTGCAAGGGCCGCAAATGGCAATAAAAGAAAAGCGGCCAGCGCGAGCACGGACCACGTATTACGTCGGTAGCAGTTCATTTTTGACTCCCCAAAAAAAATCATCGCGTGATCTTTACAGGGGGACGTGACAGAACCGTGACACGGTTAAGGATCGTTAAATCACCGTTACCAATAGGTCAGTACGGTCGCTTGCGATCCTTTCTGCCCTGGCGCCTCCCCAGCGCCCGGGTTCGAGCGCTGGAAGGAGTTTATCAGGAATGAATTACAATTTCTTAACAAAGTTTAACGGCCGGAAAATCGCGTGAAATTCGGCTTCCCTCTCCCGGACTTGTTCGGTAGAATACGCGGCCTTCATCGGCGTGTGGCGCAGCCTGGTAGCGCACTTCATTCGGGTTGAAGGGGTCGCAGGTTCAAATCCTGCCACGCCGACCAATGCATGATGAAAAAGCCTGCGATTTTCGCGGGCTTTTTTATTGCCCGCTGCCCTGGCCACACGGTCAAACGATTGTCCTTTCCCGGCAAGCCTGCCGCGGCGCGTTGCGCGATGCTCGGTTCATTCCCCGAACCGCCGCAGGAGCACCGCTGGCATGAACCACGAACTGCTTCGCAAACTGAGTTTCGTCCTGATCTTCGCTGTGCAGGTACCGGTATTGCTGGTGGGCATTGCCTGGTATCCCGATGTTGTCGCCCGCCTGCTGGCCTATTACCAGGCCGGTGACCTGTCCGGCGCCGCCCTCCTGGCATGGAACCTGTCCATGGCGGCGGTGATCGTTTCACCCATGGTGCTGCTGGTGGGCCCCTATTCCGTGGCCGCAGCGTTTTGGCAGCGGCTCGGCCAACCGGCACCGGGGAACCCGGCACGCGCCTGAGCGGTCATAATGGACGTATGGCAGACAACCCGGCAGGCGCCGGAGGAGTGTCAACGTGAAGCAACCCATTCGAACCCTGTTATTCAGTGCCGTGATCTGCGGCCTGTCCGCCGTGGCGCTGGCTGGCGAGGCCACGCCCAACGTCAACGAGAACGGCCTGCGCAAGGTCCACGACCGTCATCTCGACGAAGTCTATGTCGCACCGGCCAGCCGGCTGTCTGATTACCGCACGGTCTATATCGAGCAGCCCGCCGTCCAGTTTCGCAAGAACTGGGCCCGGGACCTGAATCGATCGCACCGCGGTACCGTCGTGTACCCAAGGGACGAGCAGGAACTGATTGAAGATTACGCGCGGCTGACGCACGAAGTCTTCACCGAAATCATGGAAAAGCGTGGGTTTGTCATCGCCGAAAGCCGTGATGAAGGCACGCTGGTGGTGCGCCCGGACATTGTCGACCTCGACATTGTCGCCCCGGATATTCCGCGCGCCCAGCGCGTCGACGTCTATTCCGAGTCGGCCGGCAGGATGACCCTGGCGCTGACCCTCGAAGACGGCGCGACCGGCAAACCGGTTGTCCAGGTCAGCGACATGAAAGAGGACCCGCGCTGGGGTTACATGGAGTGGCGCACCCGGCCCAGCAACTACTCCGATGCGCGCCGCGCGCTGAAATCCTGGGCCAATTCACTGGCCGATGCCATCGAAGACGGCCGCTGGACCGGCTGACTAGTGGTCGAAGGTGTAGGACGCATCGACACCGGACTCGTTCTGGCCGGTGGTCGCCTTGATGCCGAATCCCTTCTTCAGGTCGTAGCGGATACCGACGACGTTTTCGTCGTCGAACAGGCTGATGCCGTAACTCAGGTACAGGCGCGGGGCGATATAGGTGCCGATATCAAAGGCGCCGATGCCCTGGCTGAAGTCGATATCACTGCCGGTGATCAGCAGTGTCCAGGCGCGTTCTTCGCTGGTGAATGGCCGTGTATAGGCCTCGACCTCCGGCCGGCGGGCCGTGCCATTAATAAAGACCCCGGCTGAGCGCACCTGGGTGTTGCCGTAGACCTCGCGCTCGGCACGGATATCCAGCACCGGGTTGTTCAGCGCCACGGTCGGGAACCGAACGTGGGCGTCATCGAGGCGCAGGACGGGCCCATAGGCGCGCACATTGCCCATGACATCGATCGTGCCGGTGGCCATCGGCATGGCCTTGCCGGTCCAGCCCAGCGTTACGCCACCGGCCAGCCGGCCGCTGGCCAGGTCGGAATCGAAACGAACGTTCTCGCCCAGGCGCACATCCAGGCTGCCCTGCAGGCTCAATGGGCGCGACTCCGTGATCGCCTGCTCACCTGGCCGCTCACCGGCCACCACGCGCACGTCCAGGCTTTCGCCCGTACGCGCCCTGAATGCGCTGCTGGGGCTGACCAGCGCCTGGGGAATGACAACGCGGCCATCCACGTGCCATGACTGGTCCCGCCAGGCCACGGTCATGTCCGGGCTGGCCTTGATCGACAGGTCGGACAGGTCGACAAGCTGCAGGCCCTCACCGGAAATCGAGATCTCACTCGCCAGTTCGGACAGTTGCTTGAAATCCACCTGTGCGCTCAACCGCCCCTGCCCTTCACCGGCGGTAAAACCACCCTGCAGCACCAGCTGGTCCGAGCGGGTGACCTGCCCATCAACGGCCAGGTCGCGCACGGCCAGGCCGATGACCGGCATGTCGAAGCGGGCATTCTCGAGCCGCGCAAAACCCTGCATCTGCGGATCGGCCACGACACCGCTGATACCGATCTCCATGGTCAGGCGGCCGTCCGCGGACTCCAGGCCGGGCACCAGCGCTTCCAGCAGGGTGATGTCATCGATGCGCGCGTCGATTTGCCCGTCGACGCGGCCGGTACCGTCGAGTGCGAGCCCATCGACCTCGAAGGCGGCACTGATCTCGCCCAGGCCGGGCAGCGGCAGGCTGAACACCCCGGAGCGCAGTGCGCCGCTCTCAAGCGCGAAACCGAATACGCCTTCCCCGGTACGCAGCACCTCGGTCACGCCGACCTCGGAAACCTCGCCGGGACTGATGGTCAGCTGGGCGGAGCCGGAAGGCAAACCGGCACCCCGCTGCCACGCCACCTGGCCACTGACCGTGTGCGACAGCCTGAGGTCGGATGCCCAGAAACGGTCCACGAGTGACAGCGGCAATTGTTGCAGACTGGCATCCACGCCCAGCTGCCCTGCCCCGGCATCAAGCCGGTCCACGCAGACGCCGCCCGCCGGGCGTAAATCCAGGCATAGCGCACGGGTGTGCAACTGTCCGCCGGTGTACTCGAAGCGCGTCGCTTCACGCAGCGCGACTTTCTCGCCATCTCCCTGGCGCAAGCGGAAGTCATCGAGCGCACCGGACCAGCCGCTATCCCCTGTGGCCGTTCCGGGCCGCAAAGAGGCCTGGGCGCTGGCGCGGAGATCTTCGCGGTTCGCCTCGGCCGAGATGGCCAGTGGGTAACGCGCATGGTCGACCCGAAGGACGGCATGGTCCAGGACCTGCTCGCCGAACTCAACCGGACCGGCCTCAATAACAATGCCGTCGGGACGCGACGAATCCGTCCGGGCGTCCAGCGCATGGACGACAATATCCTCGTAACGAAGGCGCTCGGCCGCCAGGTAGAGATCGGGGAATTCCCAGCCGCCCGGCCCAAAGCGGGCATCAATACGGCCTTCGAACGGCTGCCCTTCGACCACCCCCTGGAGCTCGCCGACCTGCAATTGCAATGAACGCTCCGCCGCCGACCAATCCAGTGCGCCCGAAGCGCTGACCGTCATTGGCAAGCCGGGTACCAGCGCACCCACATCCAGGCGCTCCGCCGTCCAGCCCGACACAACGGCCAGCCCTTGCTGCCATTCGAGGTCGGCCTGTCCGGCCACCGTGCCACCCAGCAGCTCACCACTGAAGCGCTCGAGCCGTGCACCGTCGCGATTCCCCGCGGCGTTGAATTGCAGCCTGCCTGCGGGATAACCGGGCGTCGACAGGCCGGTATCCACAACGGCACGCCACGATTCCGCCTGCCCGGTCAGCGAGGCGCGCCCCTGGCTCTGGGTGCGCAATTCCCCGGCCGGCTCACTTGACCTGGCCTCCAGCGGCCACGTCAGACTTTCCCATTCGAGTTCGAGCTGGGCGTGCTGGTCCGCTGCCTGGTAGATGCCGTCAAAGCGAACCTCGGTGTCGCCGGAAAATCGGGAAACGCCGTCTTCGATGACCAGGTTGCCATCGGCGTAGCGCACGGTCGCGGTACCGGAGACCGGCAAGTCCGCAGGCCAGGATGACAGCAACGAGCCGGGCAGCCACCGCTCGACCACAAGGCCGGCATCCATTCGGAACGCGTCCGGCCATTCCACGTGCCCGCTCGCCGCAAGATCCATGTCTTCGGAGCCGAAGCGAGCGGTCTCCACGCTCATGCCCGAGAGGTCGCCGTGGCCTGTCACCAACAGTGCTCCCTCGGCCCACTCACTGCTCAGCCAGCCTTCGGCCTCAGCAGTCCAGTCATCGTGGCGGCCTTCGATGCGCCCGTTAACGCCCGACACCGCCAGCGGCAGGTCCGCGGGCAGCAGGTTCTGCGGTAGGCTGACATCCACACCCACGCGCCATTGCTCAAACGGCGTGTTGATCACGCCGTTGACCGCGGCCTCCGGTGTTGCCGAACGGCCATCCACGTGCAGCTCGAGCCGGTCACCATCAAGGGCCAGTTCGAGCCCGGACAGAACCGGCTCGCCGTCCGGGCCAAAAACGTCGCCGCTAACCGACACCCGCCCGTCATGCGCGCCGGTCAGCGCCAGCGCACCATTCACGCTGCCATTGAACACGTTGCTGCTGAGCCGGGCCTGCTCGATGGCCAGGTGGTCACTCCAGGCGCCGCCCAGTGTCAATGCGGTCGCGCTGAGCCTTGGTTCGCCGTCATGCCGCCACTCGATGTCCTGTAGCCTGCCCTCACCCAGGCGAATCTCAATATCCCAGGGAAGCACCATGCGGGCCAGGACTTCCTCGATACTGGACCCAGACCCGGCGCCCTCACCGCTGGTCGTCTCGATGCGGATGTTCTGCGCGTCGAGCTTGTCGATATCCAGCAATCGTCGCGCCAACCAGGCATCAACGCGCAATGACAGTTGTTCCACGCGCACGACCACGTTATCCGCTTGCCACTGTAGCCCGTGCACGACCAGCCCGTTGTCCAGTGAGCCGCTGACTTTTTCGGCCGACAGCTGGCCGTCGGTCGCCAGGGCCGCGCGGTCGAACATCCAGCGGGTCGCGCCTTCACTGTTCTGCAGCCACCAGAGTGCGCCAAGGTACAGGCCGGCCAGCAGTACCAGTATCGACACGGGAACCATCCATAACAGGCGCTTCATAGCAGCGGCGTCCCGATGGTCAGGTGGATCTGCCAGTCATCGCCGATGCCGTCGAGCGCGCGGGCCACGTCGACGCGGACCGCACCGGCGATGGTGTACCAGCGGATACCCAGGCCAGCGCCACGCTTCAGGTCCGTCTCCGACCAGTCGTTGAAGGCATTGCCGATATCGACAAAGGCCGCCGCGGACCAGTTGTCCAGCACGCGGTACTCCAGTTCGGCACTGGCGGTGATGATGTTGTTGGAGCCCAGGCCGTTGTCGCTGAGCGATTCGTAACTGTAGCCGCGGACACTACGGCTGCCGCCCGCCTTGAAGCGGTACTGGAACGGCAGCGCGGTCTCGGACAACTGGAAGGTTTCCCCGTCCACCTGGAAGTCGACCGTGGTGACGTCGGCATGGGTGTAGCCGGCCTCGGCGCGCAGCAGCAGCTTGTAGCGCCCGCCAAACAGGATGTTGCGGCGAGTCGACAGGTAGACCTGGGTGAAATCACGATCCGAGCCCCAGGCTTCGCTGCTGGTGAACAGCCAGCCGCGCTCATGGTGCCCCAGCGTATTGAAGCCGGAGCCACGAATGACCGGCCAGTCGTACTCGATACCCACCGAAAGCGTGCCGATCGCGTCACCAAACCCGGAGTCAGCCACATCCGCCGGGGACCCCACGGCCCTGCCCGGCTCCGGGTTCTCGAGCAACTGGTCAAACCCGTTGCGTTCATACAGGTACTCAACATACATCTGCTCGACGATGGGCTCGGTCGACCAGCCCGGGTCAAGCATCCGCGCCCGGCCGCCACGCAGCAGGGCCGTGTCGACCCGCGCACTGCCCAGGCTGAAGCGCTGGTCGCCATCATTCGCGGTCACTTCTAGTTCCTGAACCTCGGTACTGTACTGGCCGCTAGCGAGCCAGTACTGCTGGCTGTCGACACGCCGTGGCAGCCGGTACTCGCCAAACACGGTCAGCTCTTCGTAACGGCTTTGCCAACCGGCGCCCAGCGCAAACGAGTCACCGCGCTCCGACAGGCGGTTGCGCAACCAGCGGTACTGGGTCCGGAACTCGGTATCCGTGCCCCAGCCGATTGAACCCTGGTGACTGTTGGGCTTGCGTGCTTCCAGTGTCACCCGGACGTCAACCACGGGTGGCACCTGGTCCAGCAGGCGCACCTCGGCGACGTCAATCTCGCTGAAATAACCGGTCTTCCACAGGTCGGTCCGCAGCTGGTCGACCGACACCAGCCGGTACGGGTCGCCGCGTTCGAAACGGGGAATCGTTGCCAGCACCTCCGGCGTGACCGTGTCCTGGTGGAAGACCACGTCGCCCATCACGGCGCGCGGCCCGGTGTCCATGACCAGGGCCAGGTCGGCGCGCTGTTCGACCAGGTCGAGTGCGATGTCACGGGTGGTGAAATCCGCAGCCAGGAAACCCAGGTCTTCGGCCAGGTCCAGCAGGCGGGATTTCTGCGCCTCCCAGATCGACTGGTCCAGCCGCTCTCCCGGTTGCAGGGGCCACTGCTTTTTCCAGGTGTTGAAAGCCTGCAGGTCGGCCCCGGGACCGGTCAATTCGACGCGAACCGTCCTGACCCGCACCGGCTCCCCCGGGACCACATCCAGCCGCAATTGCCACTGGCCGTTGTCCCGCCTGGACATGCCGGGGCTGACCGCCGGGTTGTAGTAGCCAAAAGGGCGCAAGGCCAGCAGCGTGTCCTGGACCGCGGCATCCTGGAAGTCCTGGCGCACGCCCTCATCATCCAGGCGCGCGCTGGACAGCCAGCGGGTGGAGACGAAGGCACGGATATTGTCCGCCATCGCCCTGGATACCCCGGAGACCTCGATATCGACATCCGCGGCACGAACGGCATTCACCCAGAGCAACGCCACCGCCAGGCAAAGTGCGGAAACAAAAAAACGAGGCGCCGAAAGGCGCCTCAAAAGATACACAAGAGGAGAAATAGAGATTTCGTGGCCCATCCTATGGGAGACGCGCGAAACTCGCTTGCCTTTGTAGGACACCCGATTGACCAAAAGATTCCATCCCCCGCCGGAAAATCAGTGCGGCTTGTGCACGTGGCCGCGGTGCACGAGGCTGTGGATGATCACGCCCGTGATCAGGGCATGCAGGACATGTACCACGCCCTCGCCCTCGATACTGATCAATGCTTCGGAGGCCACGTAACCCATCACGGTCGCCACCGACATCATCACCAGCATGCCAATCGCCCAGGCCCGGCCCAGGGCCGGTTGCACCATCATCCACAGTACCAGGCCAACGCCAAAGCGATGCAGCACGATGGCCAGTTCCAGCGAATGGCTGCCATGCGCACCGTTTCCGGCAAGCCCGGCGCCATCAAGCAACGCGTGCATGCCCAGTCCCAACAGCGCGAACGCCAGGCTGAACATGTGAAAGGCGTGTGCGGCACGGCGAATGGCCAGTTCCAGTAACCAGGGCGTGAAGTACCCGGCCGCGATCACCGCAAGCGCGACCACGCCCATCTCACCGATAGACTCGGGCACCAACAGGAACACGACCAGCACCACCAGGACAATGACCAGCACACGGTCCACGGTGTGGGCGAACCGGCCACCGGCCCTTAACCACTGGTACAGCAACGGCCCCGCAAACAGGGCGACAATAGACAGGATGAGCAAAACGAGACCTCCCCGGAACGGCGGCTATTTTACCGTGATTCCCGTGATGCCGGGGGCGCGGGATGCAGGCTTGAGATGACGCGCCAAATCACCGAAACTGCGCGGCAGGCAAAAGGAACCCGGTGAATGGATATTTCGGGTATCGAATCCATGATCGCGGACACCTGCGGCAACGAACATACCGCAGATGACCTGCAGGAATTGTTGTCCATCGTGGCCGAGCGGCTGAACGCCAGCCCCGCGGAGAGCGACCTCGATAATGGCGCGCGGTTCGTGCTCGGCTATATCGAGCAGGTCCCCTACATGCTGAAAGTCGCCATCACGGCGGCCGCCAATGTCGGCCTGGAGTCGGAAATGGCGCATATCCTGTACACGGTGACCCAGTACTGGGAGCAGGACGAGGACATCATTCCTGATCACCTGGGGATTATTGGCCTGCTCGATGACGCCTACTGTTCTTTGACCACGCTGCAGGCCTTTTCAGACCACTACCGCCTGCAGACCGGCAAACACATGTTCCCGGACGACCTGTCTGCCGCCAACAGCATGATGCGGCAGATCATTGGCGAACCTTATGCCGGGCAACTGGACCAGTTTGTCGCCGACACCATTGGCGAGGCCGACATCATGAACGCCGTCCGCGCCATGGCCAGCGAAGACAAGCAAATCCACCTGGCGGCGCGCGCCAATATATGGAATCACGGGCCTGCGGGTGAAATGCCGGTCGACCAGCTCGCCGGGCTGGGCCTTACCGCAGCGCCGCGAACGCCGGACGCGTAAGGTTCACGGGGTCACCGTCGGTGACCACCACGTTATCCTCGACCCGGATGCCGCCGTAAGGCAGCAGACGCTCGACCGCACTCCAGTTAATGGCGGCAGCGTCGTGCTGGCGCTTCCAGCCCTCAAGCAACACCGGGATGAAATACAGCCCCGGCTCAACCGTCACCACGTTACCGGGCTCCAGCACGCGGGTCAGGCGCAGGAAGGGGTGGCCTTCCGGACGCGGAATCGGCGTGCCCTGCTCGTCCGCGATCAGTCCGGCGACATCATGCGTCTGCAGGCCGATGTAATGCCCCAGGCCGTGCGGGAAAAACACCGCCGACAGCCCTGACGCCACCGCCGATTCAGCGCTGACATTGATGATGCCCGCGTCTTCCAGCACCGTGGCAACCGCCTGGTGAGTACGCAGGTGCAGGTCACGGTAATCGACACCGGCACGCATGGCGTCGCACAGATCCAGTTGCAGGCGGTCCATGGCATCGACCAGGTCCGCGAACTCGCCCGGTTGCTGTGCCCAGGTGCGGGTGATATCCGAGCAGTACGCGTGCACCGTCGCACCGGCATCGATCAGGAACGTCCGCGCCCGGGCCGGCGCCACGCGATCCCGCTGCTGGTAGTGCAACACGGCCGCATGCTCGTCCAGGGCGACGATATTGTTGTAGGGCAGTTCGGCGTCATCGAGCCGCGCGGCATCCAGGTAGCGGTGATGGATGCTGAACTCGTCCAACCCTTCACGAAACGCGTCAGCCGCCGCCGCGTGTGCGCGTGCGGCGATCTCATTGGCCGCCGCCATGCAGGCAACCTCGTAGTCGGTCTTGCGGGTCCGCGCCAGGTGCAGGCGGTTGATGAGCACCGTCGGGTTCAGATCTTCCTCATTGGCCAGCGCCGGCGCGTCACCGATGAAGGCCACGCGGCCAGCCGGCACGCCTTCGCGCCAGGCGCCCGTCTCGCGCACCGGGCGCAGGTCGAATTGCGAGGCCCACCAGGACTCCGGGTCCTCGGGCGGCAGGTACCAGTAATCGGCCGGCTGGTAGTAGTACAGCACCGGTGTCTCACCGGGCCTGACGATCAGCGCGCACTCGTCGTGGCGGGTCAGCGGCGCCCAGGCCAGGAAGTGCGGATTCGGGCGAAACGGGTAGTGATAGTCATCGAGAAAACTGATGATCTGGCTGCCGGAATGGATGACGGCCGCGTCGAAACCCTCCGCGGCGAGCGCGGCTTCCCAGGCCCGCTGCTGGGCGCTGATGTGATGGGCATAGTGCTGAGTGATGGCTTCGCTGGCTGGCATGTTCCTGGAGAGTCCTCATTGGGTGCGGCGGGCGCACGGTGACGTTTCGATGCGGGTAGAATACGCGCTTTCCCAAGGCAAGGCTAAGACGTGGGCATCAGGATTTACAACACGCTGACGCGAAAGAAAGAGACATTCGAACCACTGGACCCGCAGCGGATCACGCTGTACGCCTGTGGCCCGACGGTCTACGACTATGCGCATATCGGCAATGCCCGCCCCGCCGTGGTCTTCGACCTGTTGCGCCGCAACCTGGAGCGTCATTACCCGCGCGTGGACTACGCCCGCAACATCACCGACGTGGACGACAAGATCAACGCGTCGGCCGCCAGCGAAGGCGTGTCCATCGACGTGATTTCCACGCGGTTCGAGCAGGCTTACCTGGAGGACATGGGCGCGATCGGCGTACAACCGCCGACCATCGACCCGCATGCCACGGCGCACATCCCGCAGATGATCGCGATGATCGAACAGTTGATCGACAGCGGTCATGCCTACGCCGCCGAAGGCCACGTGCTGTTCGCCATCGATACCTTTTCCGAATACGGCTCGCTGTCGCGCCGCGACCTGGACGACATGGTCGCCGGCGCCCGTGTCGAGGTCGCGCCTTACAAGCGCCATGCCGGTGACTTCGTGCTATGGAAGCCCTCGGTCGACCCGCAGCCGGGCTGGGACAGCCCCTGGGGCTGGGGCCGCCCGGGCTGGCACCTGGAATGCTCGGCCATGGCGGCAGAGCACCTGGGCGAGACCATCGACATCCACGGCGGCGGCCAGGACCTGGTGTTCCCGCACCATGAAAACGAACTGGCACAGAGCGTCTGCGCCCACGGCGGCAAGCCGTTCGCGCGCTACTGGATGCACAACGGCTTCGTTACCGCCGACCGCGAAAAAATGTCCAAGTCGCTGGGCAACACGCTGATCGTGCACGACCTGCTGAAACTGCACCCCGGCGAAACCCTGCGCTACGTCCTGCTCAGCGCGCACTATCGCAAGCCGCTGGACTGGTCATCGGAGGCCATCGAACAGGCACAGCGCACGCTGGACCGCATGTACGCGGTGCTGCGTGATGCGGCCAGCCGAGCCAGTGAGTCGCTCGTGGCAACCCGGCCGGGCGACGCCTTCACCGCGGCGCTGGATGACGACCTGGGCACGCCCGAGGCGCTGGCGGAAATGAACGGCCTGGCCCGCCGCCTGGGTAATGCCACGGCGCCGGAAGACATCCTGTCGCTGGGCGGCGAACTGCTGGCCGACGGCGAACTGATTGGCCTGCTGTGCGAGGACCCCGAAGCCTGGCTCAAGGGCGGCGACGGCGATGACGACGAGGCCATCGATGCGCTGGTCCGCGAGCGCGACGCGGCCCGCGCGGCACGCGACTTCGCCCGCGCCGACGCGCTGCGCGACGAACTGGACGCGCTGGGCATCAGCCTGGAAGACAGCCCCGACGGCACGCGCTGGAGGCGCGGACGATGAGCGCGTCAACGCCCGGCACGCATGACCCGGCCGCGGAACAGGAAGCCATCATCGACGAGTTCAGCCTGTTCCCCGAATGGCTGGACCGCTACCAGTACCTGATTGACCTGGGCCGCAAGCTGCCGCTGATGCCCGAAGCCGACATGATCGACGCCAATCTCCTGCAGGGCTGCCAGTCGCGCGTGTGGCTGGTGCTGGAAGGCGATGCCGCGTGCGTGACCATCCGCGCCGCCAGCGACGCGGCCATTGTCTCGGGGCTGATCGCCCTGTTGGTGCGCGTGTACTCGGGCGCCAGCGCGGCCACGATCCGTGATACCGAGCCATTCTTCATTGATGCCATCGGCCTGTCGAAGCACCTGTCCCCCACCCGGGCGACGGGCCTGCACGCCATGCTGACCGCAATCCGCGGCCACGCCATCGCCCTGGCCGGGTGAACCCTGCGAAGCGCGGACACGAAAAAGCCGGCGCGAGGGCCGGCTTTTTCAATACCGTGATGACAACGCCAGTGTCAGCGACTGTCACCCATCTGCCGCTGGCGCAGTTCCCAACGCTCCTGGGCGTCGAGACACAGCGTCGCGATGGGGCGCGCTTCGAGGCGGGCAATGCCAATCTCTTCACCCGTTTCTTCGCAGTAGCCATACTCGCCTTCATCGACACGGTGCAGCGCCTGGTCAATTTTCTTGATCAGCTTGCGGTAACGGTCGCGGGTTCGCAGTTCGAGGCTGTTCTCGGTTTCCCGGGTCGCGCGCTCGGCTTCGTCGCCGACATCGCGGACTTCTTCGCGCAGGTTGCTGATCGTCTCGCGGGATTCCTCGATCAACTCTTCCCGCCATTTCAACAACTTCTGGCGGAAGTATTCAATCTGCTGGGGAGACATGTATTCTTCGTCGGCAGACGGTTTGTAGCCCTCAGGCAAAGTGACGCTGCTTGCTGCCATGCGGAAAGTAACTCCTTTGTTTTATGAGATATACCTGATATGTTATTGATATATCTATACATATTCCTGCCGATAGATATAACCGGGGCAAGAAAAGGACGTTGTTATAAACGAACCGCCGCCGCGGGGCAAGTCTTTTTTGCCGTGAAACCGGCAACCGTCCGGGCCTGAAACCGTGAAACGCATCCTCCTGGCCCTGATCCGCGCCTACCAGCTCACGCTGAGCCCCATCGTCGGCTATCACTGCCGCTTTACCCCCACCTGCTCCCGGTATGCTGCGGAGGCCATCGAGGTGCATGGCGCAGCGCGCGGCAGCTGGCTGGCCGCCAGGCGAATCGCGCGCTGTCACCCGTTCTGCGATGGCGGCATTGACCCGGTTCCCCCGCCGCGGGAATCATCCGGTGAAGATGCCTGAACACGGACTGCCGCTCCGCTACAATGTCCGCCAGCCTCTCACACGCAGGAATTCCCGCATGTCCGACATCACGCTGATCACCAACGCCCGCCTGGTCAACGAAGGCGAAATTTTCGAGTCCGACCTGCTGATCAGGAACGGCCGGATCGAGACCATCGCCAGCCAGATCAGCGCCCCGGAAGGTGCGACCGTCGTCGACGCCGCGGGCCGCCACCTGCTCCCCGGCATGATCGACGACCAGGTGCACTTCCGTGAGCCCGGCATGACCCACAAGGCCAATATCCACACCGAGTCACGCGCGGCCATCGCCGGCGGCGTTACCAGCTTCATGGACATGCCCAACACCAAGCCGCCCTGCGTCAACGCCGCCGAACTGGCGAACAAGCGCGCTATCGCGGCCAAGAGCGCGGCGGCCAACTGGGGCTTCTATTTCGGCGCCACCAACGACAACATCGAGGACATCCGTTCAATGGATACCTCGCTGGTCTGCGGGCTGAAGATCTTCATGGGCGCGTCCACCGGCAACATGCTGGTCGATGACGATGACACCCTGGCGGCCATCTTCCGCGACTGCCGGGTCCCCATCTCGACCCATTGCGAGTCGACGCCGATGATCCAGGCCAACCTGGAAAAGGCGCTGGAGAAGTATGGCGATGACATTCCGGTGGAAGAGCACCCCTACATTCGCAGTGAAGCGGCCTGCTATGCGTCATCGGAGAAAGCCGTCGCCCTGGCGAAAGAGCACGGCGCACGCCTGCATGTCCTGCACCTGACCACGGCGCGTGAACTGGAACTGTTCGAGCCGGGACCCATGGCCGGCAAACAGATCACTGCCGAGACCTGCATTCACTTCCTGCATTTCAGCGCGGATGACTACCCCACCCTCGGCAACCTGATCAAGTGCAACCCGGCGATCAAGATGCGCTCGGACCGGGACGGCCTGCTGGCCGGTGTACGCGAGGGCCGCATCGATATCCTCGCGACGGACCACGCGCCGCACACGCTGGAGGAAAAGGCGCTGACCGACTACCGCAAGGCCCCTTCCGGCCTGCCGCTGGTACAGGACGTGCTGCTGGCAAGCCTGGAACTGGCGCACCAGGGCCACCTGGACCTGGCCGAAGTGATTACCAAGATCGCCCACAACCCGGCCATCCGCTTCGAGGTGGAAAATCGCGGCTTCCTGCGCGAGGGCTACGCCGCCGACCTGGTCCTGGTCGACCTGGACACCCCGACGACCATCAGCCGCGACCGCGTGCTGTCGAAAGTCGGCTGGTCGCCGTTCGAGGGCCGAACGTTTGGCAGCAGCATCAACTCGGTGTGGATCAACGGGGCGCTGGCGTTTGATGGCGAGAAGGTCATCGAACATGGGGCGGCTCAGCCTCTTACCTACACTCGGTGAACCGGGTCGCTTCGTAACCCGTCCCGGGGTTGGGGTTTGGGGTGCCCGGGACACGCTGTGGATACTTCCCTGCACGCTTATCGGCGACATCCTTGTCGCCGA